>JBCDCO010000153.1:0-13855 GCA_039181635.1 Cyanobacteria bacterium P01_G01_bin.19
CCTACGGGGTGTAATCCACGCTGCGGGAATGCTTGATGATAGTGCCATCCAAAACATGACTTGGTCACAAATGGAGCGGGTTTTACAGCCTAAAGTTACTGGTGCATGGAATCTGCACAATTTAACCAAAGATATTAGCCTAGACTTTTTTATTCTCTATTCTTCTGCCGTATCCTTACTTGGATCGCCTGGGCAAGCCAATCACGTTGCTGCCAATACCTTCTTAGACAGCTTGGCACATTATCGCCAGTCTTTGGGATTACCCGCAACGAGTATCAATTGGGGAACATGGTCAAAAATCGGTGAAGCAGCCGAAAAACAAGCAGATAAACGCATGAGCCAACTAGGAGTAAATGCGATCGCCCCAGAACAAGGTATAGCTATTTTAGAACAGTTATTTCTCGCCCCCCTAGCCCCCCAACTCTGGGGGGAACAAGATCGAAAGTCCCCCAAGATTGGGGGATTTCCTAAAGGATACCGCTTCGCATATAGGGGGCAACCACAAATCGGTGTAGTTAACATCAATTGGAATAAATTTCTTCAGCAAGGCGAATTATCCTCATTATTCAGCGAATTCAAGCAGTCTCAACCCACCCAAAAAACAACCCAAATAAATCTACAGACAGAATTAGATAAAGCAATTCCTACAGAAAGGCGATCGCTTTTACTCGACTATTTACGTTCCGAATTAGCTAGGGTGTTGGGTTTCCAAGCCTCAGAAGTAGATACCAAAACGGGATTTTTCGATCTGGGGATGGATTCATTAACGGCGATCGAATTCAAAAATCGCTTGCAGGATAGTATCGGTTTTACTCTACCTTCTACTGTAGCCTTTGACTATCCAAACTTGGAAGCGTTGGCAGATTACGTTTTAGACAAAATGTTTCCAGAAAAAGAATCCGATGATGAAGAGGCAGACATCGCCGACTTGTTAGCAGCAGAATTAGCAGCACTTGAAGAAGAGGATTGAGAAAGTTAGAAGTAAGGAGAAAAAGTTGAGCTTTTTCAACTGTGCGATCACCCTTTTTAAGTGATTTTTCCTGCATATCTTCGCTCAAATATACCTTTTCAGCTCTTGTATATACTTTCGTATAAATATTATTTTTGCTTATTAATTTGTCCCATCAGCTTATCTAGTTGACTTTGGTTTACTTTAGCAGCAGAAAAGTCTGACGGAGTATAACTAGTCGCTTGGGGAGATAAACAATGTTGGATTATATCTTTTAAAGATTGAAGATAATTATTGGCTAACTTTTCAATTGTTGACCGATAGTGATAGTTCTCGCTGTATACCCAGTTTATTTCTAATTTATTATTTGCGATTGCACTATTTATCTCTATCAGATAGTTTCTTTGGCTTTCTGAATGCTGAGTTTTTCCCGTACCCTCTTGAGCTAAACCTTTTATAATTGATTCTGTTGGTGGTGGCTTTAGTTGCCCTAAGTAATTAAAGGATATTTGTGAAGGAGAAATCTGCTTTAATCTTGCTCTAGAATCTGAGTCGAGATATTTTAAGATGCTGTAATTAAATCCTTTGGTTTTACTAATGCGCAATTGTTCTTTTACAGACTTAATTGTTTCTCCTAATTGATGAATTGAAGCTGAAAAAAGCTGTACGGGATAGATGGTTGTGAACCAGCCAACAGTGCGAGAAATATCGATATCTTCGGCGATTTGTTCTCTACCATAACTTTCTAAGTTTAGCTGTAGGTGTTTTTCTCCCGTCCAAAAATAGAAATTTTGTAATAAAGCAGTCAACAAAATATCTTCGACGTTAGTGTTGTAAGTTTTAGATACTTTAGTCAGTAAAGAATTAGTGTTATCTGTATCTAAAACAACAGATATTTCTTTACTAGAAGCAACAGTATTATCAGATGATAATTTATCTACAGGAATAGAGGCGATCGCTTTTCTGTTTAACCAATAGCTCAATTCCTTTTCTACTTCTATTTTTTGAGCATATTCAAGCAAACTTTCCGCCCAATATTTATAAGATGTAGTTTTAGCTGGTAGTTGGATCGACCTATTTTCTGCCAACTGGTGATAGGCGATCGCAATATCTTCCAAGAGAATGCGCCATGACACCCCATCCACTAGCAAATGATGAATTACCAACAACAAGCGATCTAATTTACCTTCACCTCGTTTAAATAATGCACCCGCAACCAACTTCCCTTGACTAATATCCAAACTAGCTTGCAACTCATTAGCGTTATCTAAAATAAACTCATCCCAAACTCTACTCTCTTTATCTTTCTCTGCGACTTTGCCCCCATTCGTCCCGTCTTCGCGGGATAATAAGGATAAACGACTTTGCGAGAGGCAATACTCACCAAAATCTACGGTAACAAAATCTATATCTTCAACCTCTTCCAGATTAAACTGCTGCCAACCAGAATCATCCCTGACAAACCTCATTCTCAAAGCATCATGATGGCTCACCAAATGCTGTATCGCCAACTGTAACCACTCAGAATTAAGATTAGGTGCAACCTCCAACAAAACAGCCTGATTATAATGACTAAAATTCACTAAATCCCTTTCAAAAAACCAATGCTGAATCGGAGTTAAAGGTACTTTTCCTATTACCAAATCTTGCTCGGCAACTATCGGCTTACTTTCCTCTGCGATCGCAGCTAATTCGGCAATAGTTTGATACTGAAACAATTGCTTGGGAGTCAGCGTTAACCCTGCTTGTCTGGCTCTAGCAATAATCTGAATACTGAGGATCGAATCACCCCCCAAGTCAAAGAAATTATCTGCGATACCAATCTTTTCTAAATTCAATACCTCGCGCCAAATCTTGACTAAAATACGCTCCTTTTCTGTGCGAGGCTCGACAATTTCAGTTTCTCTAACTTCTAAATTAGGAATGGGTAAAGCAGCTTTATCTATCTTGCCATTAGCAGTTAAAGGAAAGCGATCGAGCAGCATAAAATTCCTGGGAATCATGTAAGCAGGGAGTTTTTGGGTTAGGTATTGACGCAATTGTTGAGCGGAGGGAGCAGGGGGAGCAGGGGAGGCAGAGGGAGCGGAAGCATTTGGAATAATATAAGCTATTAACCTATCCTTATTGACTGTAACTAGAGAAGTCTGTACGTTGGGGTGTTGATTTAATACTGCTTCAATTTCGCCCAATTCAATGCGATAACCGCGAATCTTAACCTGATTGTCTAGCCTTCCCAAATATTCAATTGTGCCATCGGGTTGATACTTAGCATGATCGCCTGTTTTGTAAAGTAGTGAAGCAGAGGGAGCAATGTTCGCCCTCGACAGTTGCTTATCGACGGAAACCGCCGAGTCCGCACTGTCTCGCAATGATAAATGTTCAATGTTCAATGAAAAAGGATTCGGTATAAATCTCTCGGCAGTCAACCCTGGTTGCTGTAGATAACCGCGAGCAACACCATTCCCCCCAATATATAGCTCACCTGGGATACCAATGGGAGTGGGTTGGAGGTATTCATCCAAAATGTAAAGCTGAGTATTGGCAATAGGATTACCGATAGGAATTTGATAGTGAGATATGTTTTCTCTGGAGATTTCATAAGTGCAACATCCAACTACTGTTTCTGTGGGACCGTATTCGTTGATAAACTGAGCGTCAGGGGCGCGTTGTTGCCAATAGGCGATCGCATCTTTGGTTAGAGCTTCTCCGCCGAGAATAAAAGTTTGAGCGGGGTTAGCTGGTGCTTCGCTGTCTGATATACTGGCGATCGCCTTTAGGTGGGCAGGGGTAAGTTTAATCGCGCTGTAATTTTTATCGGAATTAAGTACGTCTTTAAGGGTTTCTATCTCGTTAGTTTCAGAGAAGAGAATTATTTTTTGCCCCACTAGTAAAGCAGTGTAGAGACTTGTGATAGTGGCATCAAAACTAATTGAGGAATGTACGGGAAAGCCATTACCCGAAGCTATGGGATATTTATCTATTGCCCAAGTCAAATAATTAACTAATCCCTGGTGAGTAATCATCGTACCTTTCGGTTTGCCCGTCGAGCCTGATGTGTAGATGATGTAGGCGAGATTATCTGGGTGGGTAATGGGTAATGAGTAATGGGTAATGGGTTTATTTTGGGTAATGGGTAATGGGTAATGGGTAATGGGTAAAGGTATAACTGTGATGTTCTTGTTGGCAAATTTATTTTGGTATTTTGTTTGAGTTAGTAATATCTCGATCTGACTATCTTCTACTATGTAATTTAGTCTGGCTTGGGGATAGTTGGGATCGAGGGGGATATATGTGCCACCTGCTTTTTGGATGGCTAAGAGAGCAATTATTAGTTCGGGCGATCGCTCTAGGCAAATGCCTACTTTGGTTTCTAGCTTTACTCCTTGAGAAGATAGGTAATGAGCTAATTCATTTGCTTTTTGATTTAATTTTTCGTAGGTTAATGATTCTCCAGATAGGGTTTCAACGGCAATATTATTGGGAGTTTTTAATACTTGCTGTTCAAATAATTGATAAAAACAAGCTTCTGGAATTTGGCTAGCAGTTTGATTCCAATCTATTAGTATTTGTTGAGTCTCGGCTGGGGTGAGAATTGGTAATTCTGAGATTCTGGCTTGCGGATTAAGGGCGATCGCATTTAATAATGTTTGAAAATGTCCAAACATCCTTTGTATTGTCTCAGGATGATATAAATCACTGCGATATTCTATCGCTGTCATGATGCCACTTTCTCTTTCGATTAAATGAAAAGTTAAATCGAATTTTGTTGCTCCTGTGTCGATCCATTCTTGGGTTAAATTTAGTTCTGGTAAGGCAAATTCAGGGGAGAGAGAATTTTGTTGCTGATAAGCTTGATTTTGAAACTGAATCATTACCTGAAACAGAGGATTTTGACTCAGATTTCTTTCTGGATGAAGTGCTTCAACTATTTTGCCAAAGGGAAGTTCTTGATTTTGATAAGCTTGATTGGTAGTAGTTTTTATTTGGCTTAATAAATCTGTAAAGCTAGGATTATTAGATAAGTCGCTACGCAAAACCAAAGTGTTAACAAACAAGCCAATTAAATTACTAACTTCTTTCAAATTACGATTTGCGATCGGCGAACCCACCGCAATATTTTTTTGTCCCGTGTAGCGATGTAATAATATTTTAAACGCCGTCAACAGAGTCATAAATAACGTAACTCCCTGTTGGCGACTGAGTGACTTTAATTCTGCTGTTAATTGGGCTGAAATTTGGAAAAATTCAGTTTTACCTTTAGATGTTTGTATAGTCGGGCGAGGTAAATCTGTGGGTAAATCTAATATAGGTAAATCGGCTAATTGTTTAGTCCAGTAATCTAATTGACCTTGATATTCTTCTGACTCAATCCATTGTTTTTCCCAAGCCGCATAATCTGTATATTTAATTTCAATTTCTGCTAAGGGATTAGGTGATTTATTAATAAAAGCTTTGTACAGAGTAGAAAATTCTTTTAATAAAATTCCCCTTGACCAACCATCAGCAACAATATGATGGAGAACAAGAACTAAATTATATTCGCGATCGCTTGCTTTTAAAAGATTTAATCTAATAGGAATTTCTCGCTCTAAATCAAAAGACTGTCGAGCAATTTCTTGAGATGTATTTTTAACTTCTAACTCTAGATTTTCACTATTAGATAGATCGACTATGGGCAAATATAATTTAGTAATATTATTAACTTTAATTTGAGGCTTTCCCGCCTCCGAACTTACAAAAGTTGTCCTCAAAGTTTCATGACGTTGAATAATAGTCAGCCAAACCTTATTAAAAACATCTATATCTAAATCACCTTCAATTTTCCAGGCGATCGCAATATTATAAGTAGGATTATCTGGCTCTAACTGCGATAAAAACCAGAGCCTTGATTGTGCATAGGATAGCTCTAAATTATCTTTATCCTGCAAGGATTGTATTGTAGATTGTTCCCCAAGCTTTTGCTCTTTTAATTTACGCTCAAATATCGCCCGCTTCTCAGGCGGTAAGTTAGCAATTCTTTGCTTTAATAACTCTAGTTTCTTATCTTCAGATGCCATTTATCTCTATATAATATGAGGCGATTCTCAATCTACTACCGTACAGACAAGGCATGCCTTGTCTCTATCTACTACTTAAACAAAAATCTCGTCCATCAATGACAACTGATAATTACTACGCAATTGCTTAACATAATTAAGACTTTCCATCACCAAATCGACATCTTGCACGAAATCAATCAGACAGGCAATTTCATCCACGCCAGCTTCCGCTAATTCTTTGACGAAGGGCAAACAAGATGTGGGCGTGCCAATAAGCGATCGCCCGTTAATAAATCCTTCTACACCGAACTCTAAAAGACTTTCCATGTCATCCTGAGAAAAATCTTTAACACTAAGATTCATCCCCATTCCTTTAGCCAAATTCTCTAACAAGCCATAATGATTTTTGAGATAATCACTAAAAGGCTGCTTTACTTTCTGCCGAACATTATCGATATTATCTCCCAAAAAAGTATGAGTCATTAAAGTGACTTTTCCCCGACTGGGATTATGACCGTTTTCGGCTAAAGCTTGACGATAAAGCTGAATTTTTGGCGCAATTTCTTCTAGGGTTTCTCCTAATAAAGAAGTTAAAATATTAAACCCTCTTTTACCCGCTTCTTCAAAAGTTTTTGGAGACTGACAAGCAATCCAGGTAGGTAACTCCGACTGCAATGGTTTGGGTAAAGTTTCCACTTGTACTGTTTTCCCCGCAATATCGCTAAATTCTACTGCTTCACCCCTCCACAGCTGATGTACCTGTTCGATTCCACGCCACATCAAATCTTTCCGTTCGCTATGAGGGGCGCGAGATAAAATAAACTCGTCCATCGTCCAACCAGAGGCAAAGGCTACGCCCACTCTACCATTAGAAAGATTGTCGATTACCGCCCATTCCTCCGCAACTCTCACAGGATGGTGCAATGGCATCACCACACTACCCGATCGCAACTGTATCTTTGACGTAATTGTCGCCAATGCCGCACTGGTTAGGGAAGGATTAGGATACAAGCCGCCAAAAGCGTGAAAATGCCTCTCTGGAGTCCAAACAGCCGTAAAATCATGGCGATCGCCAAACTTAGCACTTTCAATCAATAACTTATACTTGTTTGGCTGGGGTAAAGTACCGTCGCCATCAAAATAAAACAGACTAAATTCCATAAAGATTATGTATGTTTGTCAGTAGCGATTTACTTTGGTGCAGATTTGTGCACTAAAAAGTTTTATTCGAGTAAATAAAAACAATTGTATGGTTAATGAGAATTATACTTAACTAAGTCAATATAATTCAACAATTTGGAATTCACCAAGGCGATGCCTACGGCTAGCTTAGTCTTTAACAGAATTTAGTATAAACTATCGCTATCAAAAGTTAGGATAGTCACAGCAGTCACCGCAACTAGATGATCGACCCTACGTTATCCCAATATGATTAGTCTTTCCTATCTTTAGTTAAGTCAAAAACGCGATCGCAAACTCGTTCGAGTAAAGCAGCTTCATGACTGATAACTAAAATTCCCACTTTATGCTCCTTGGCATATTTAATTACTATCTGCCAAATTAGAGCTTGAGTATTAGCATCTAGCATTGCGGTCATTTCATCGGCAATTAAGTAGCGTGTGCCAGAATTGAGCAATCGCGCTACGGCAATCCGTTGTAACTCTCCGCCACTGAGTTCATGAGGATAGCGATTGAGCCAACTTTGGTGAATGCCTAAAGCAGCTAGTAAATCATTTGAAGGCGGTTGTCCTTCTGCTAAAATCTTGCTAATTCGCCAGCGCGGATTAACAGCTAGTTCGGGGTTTTGAAAAATTAGCTGTACGGGACAATAGCTACTGCTGGGTAAGGATTGACCGTTACAAGTTACTTTCCCTTGAGTCGGTTGGAGATATCCCGCTAGAAGTTTACCAATTGTGGTTTTCCCCAAACCGCTCGGTCCAGTCAAACCCACAACTTCGCCTTTGGCTAATTCCAGACTAAAATCTTGCAAAATCCACCTTTGCTGGGAATGGTAACGAAAAGATAAATGTTCAGCCTTCAACATGAATACACCTCACGGGAGCGTCCCGCACTATCCGAACTTCGGGTCTGGCTTCCAAGCAAGCTTCTGTTGCTAGGGTACAGCGATCGCCAAATAAACAACCAACAGGTAAAGCTTCTGGACTAGGTTGGCTACCAGGAACTGGGATAAAGTCATTTTGGGGAAGCGATCGCCATAAAGCTTGGGTATAGGGATGACGTAGATTTCCAGAAGTAAAATCACCAGCCTTCGCTACTTCTAGTGTTGTCCCTGCATAAAACACAGCCACTCGATCCGCCACTTGCAAGGCTGCTTCTAAGTCATGAGTAATTAAAATTACACCTTTACCCTCGTTAGCAAGTTCCCGCAGATGATTCAACGTCTCCATTACCACCTCTGGGTGAAGCCCAGGAGTAGGTTCATCGGCAATTAATAACTCAGCACGTCCTATCGCCGCTGTCGCAACCAGCACTCGCCGAGCCATACCTCCAGAAATTTGAAAAGGATACTGTTGTTTCACCAATCCAGCTAGACTATAACGGTTAAATACTCGATCTACTTGTTGTTTGGCTTTTGTCTTAGGTAATCCACTCAAACGACCTGCGCGATGCACCTGAGAGCCAACACGCATCAAAGGATCGAGATAGCTTATGGACTGGGGAATTAGGGCGATTTGCTTTCCTCGCAACTGCTCCTGACGTTCTACAGTTAACGGTTCTCCCTGAAAAATCATCTGTCCTGTCACTTGGGCGTTGTGAGGTAATATATCCAAGATGGCATGAGCGAGTAGACTTTTTCCCGAACCACTAGAACCAACAACTGCAACTATCTCACCAGCATTAACTTCTAAATCCAAGTCAGTAATTACGGTTAACTGCTTCTGGGTTAAGCCGACATCGTACATTGTGAAAGTGACACTTAGATTTTTTACTGATAACATATTAAAATTTTTGACTTGTTACCCTGTTAATCATTTAAATTGGGTATGTTTAAACTGGAAAGAAAAGCGTCAAACTCTCTCCCCGTCTCCTAGTCTCCTAGTCTCCCAGTCTCCACGTCAGCCCTAATAAACAAATTAAATACCTGACAGCTTACCCCTGACTTGTTTTGGGATCGAGCAATGCACGCACACTTGCACCTAAGATATCAAATGTTTTAACCGCAATTAAGAGGGCAATTCCAGGTAATACGGAAAGCCACCAGTAACCTGCTGATAAGTAGCGCATTGACTCTGATAGTATGATACCGAGTGCTGGTGTTTCTGGCGAAAGACCTAGACCCAGAAAAGTCAGAGCTGCCTCATGGAGAATCGCATGGGGAAATAGTAAAATTAGTCCGACGATGAACTGGGGAAACAGATGGGGTATCATGTGATGACGGGCAATCCAGAATGGCGATCGCCCTAATTTAGAAGATAGTTGCACGTAGTCGGAACTTTTAATTTGCAGGGCTTCTGCTCGCAAAAGTCTTGTTAATCCCATCCAATGAGTAATGATGATGGAAATGAACAAACCCCGTACTCCACCACCAGTTGCAAATGCTGCTAAGATAATCAGCACCAAATGAGGTAGGCTTAAAAACACATCAATTAACCAAGTGATAGCTAGATCGACTTTACCACCCATAATTGCGGAAATTGTGCCTAACACCATTGCCAACACTGCACTACATATAGCAGTGAGTAATCCCACCCATAAACTCAGGCTCAATCCATGCAGGGTGCGGGTGAGCATATCCCGTCCCAACCAATCAGTACCGAAGGGATGGGCAAAGCTAGGGGGTTGATTTCTAGCTTGCAAGCTGATTTCTAGTCCATCTGTGCTGATAATTTGAGTACCCAAAAGTAGAACGATTAGCACGAATAAACAAAGAAATGCGATCGCTAAAGTTTTACGACGGCGATTACCGAGAATCGAATGATGACGTTTTCTAGTTAAAGAGGCAGGAATCGCAATTTTTTTCATGGTGTGGGGTTTCCAAGACGAATACGGGGGTCGATGATTTGATAGGTGAAGTCAGCTATGGCATTACCTGTGAAGACAAACACTGCACTAAAGAAGACAATACCCACCAGTAAAGGTACATCGCCAGAGAGTGCAGATTGGATTGTTGCATCGCCCAAACCAGGATAGCCAAACACTTTTTCCGCTAGCACGGAACCCCCAAATAATTCACCCAGACTCGCAAACTGTAAGGTAATCGCAGGTAAGGCAATATTTCGCAAACCGTGATGCACAATCAACCCTGTTTTTGTTTCTCCTTGAGCATAGGCGAACAAAGCAAAGTTGCTGTGGAGAATTTCGATTAGTTTTTCACGAGTAGCTAAGGCAATAGTGGCAACACCCATCAAACTCAGTGCTAGAGCAGGTAAGATTAAATGGTACAGTCGATCCCAAAGGCTGACATCTCGCAGCAATACCCCAGGTGGCGAGGCACAGCAAATTGGCGTAACCTGTAGGGTTACAGAAAATAAGGTCAGCAATAGTAAAGCGACCCAAAAGGTAGGAGCCGATGCCAAAGTGTAGGCATACAGGCGAATAGCTCGATCCAAAAATGAGCCTTCTCTTGCTCCTGCGAGGATACCAAGAGTTACACCGAATATTCCCGACAACAACCAAGCCAGCCCCATCAGCCAAAGCGATGCACTAAAACGACTGGCAATCACTTGAGATACCGATGCTCGATAAACCATAGATTCGCCCCAATTCCCTTGCAAAAGTTGCCCTAACCAAAGAAAGAAGCGGGTAGTCATGGGCTTATCCAATCCCCAGCGTTGAGCAATTAATTCTCGTTGTTCTGGAGTGAGTGTCAATCTCAAGGTAGCATTGACATAGGAATCAATTGGGTCAACAGGAGATAAACTCATCAACACAAAGGTGAGAATTGCCACTGCTAATAGCAATAGCAAAAGATAAAGCAGTTTTTTTAGAAAGAATTGCAATAGAGAATTCATTTGATGACGCTTGATATGAATTGGCTTCGTTGAGAAGTTATTAGTTCGTAGCTCTCAGCTTTTAGCTCTTAGCTGTCTTGTCGAGCGTTCCCTTGCGCCTGACGGCGACGCGGGGTCTCGACGCTTTTAGCTTTTTTAGATTCAATCAGTTATTTATATTTAAAAGTGAGCTAGTCAGACGTTTAATTGCAAATTACAAATTACGGATTACAAATTATCTTCCACTCAGTAATGTTACTCAACAGCCTTCCTTGGTGACGTTCAGAAGGCATCTGTTTTCTACCAATATCCAGACATTCACTTACTAAATAAGTCTCGTGCAGATTAACCAACCAAGCAGAAGCAGCATCTCCTTGAGTACCAATTCCAGTTTGACCGTTCCAATGTACTTGTTTCCAGAACTTGCTAGCAGCGATTTCATCAGCAGCACCCAATCCTCGATCCAAGATGCGATCTACTGTGGGATTGGTGTAATTACTGTAGTTAGGGCGACCATTGGGTGTCCCATTGGGACTACGGTAGAGAGCAAACAAATCTTGAGAACGGGTTGTTAGAGTGTAGAGCCAAGCATCATGATGGATGCGATGTTTCATCTGCTCCCAAGATGAACCCTCTGGTTTCACTCGGATACCCACTGGTTCGAGCATTTGGGCGATCGCCATTGCTAATCCTAGTTCGTGAGGTAAACTTGCCATATAAAGCAGGGTAAATTCTGCTTCTGTTCCTTGTTTATCCACTGTGCCGTTACCGTTGCTATCGAGCCATCCAGCTTCAGCCAGGATTTGTTTTGCTTTATTGATATCATCATCAGCAATGGCTGGGGCTGATTCTTGCCAAGGTGGTCCACTAGGATAACCATAAACACTCTTACCATAGCCCCACAGAATTGCATCTACTAATGTCTGGCGGTTAATTGCATAGTTGATGGCTTGGCGAATTGCTCGGTCTGAGGTGACGTTATTTCCAGTGGCATAACCTCGATCGTTTTTTTGTCCAGTATCGGGGGCAGAAGGTAAGAGCGCGACAGTATGGTCTAAATTCGGAACTTGGTATAGTTCCATTCCTTTTACAGAGTGCTTTGCCAAGGGATAGGGAATTTTGGCAATTTGAGCGCGACCCGATCTAGCTGCTGCAAAAGCAGCATCTCCTTGGGTAAATAACAACACAACACGCTTGATGCTGGGTTTCTGACCGTAGTAATAAGGGTTAGCTTCCAAAACGATTTGTTCTCCCTCAACCCACTGGACTAACTTGTAGGGACCAGAACCAATGGGACTACGGCTGTATGTTTCGCTGTGGGCGTGTTTGGGGACAATTCCTAAGCTAGCGAGTTTGTCAACAAAGATAATATTTGGTTTTTTAAGGTAAAATTTCACCTCGTAACCGCCTGTGACGACGGCTTTGTCGAGAAATTTTTCTAAACCTGATTCTGCCTCTTTGTTGAACGTATAAGCGACATCTTCTGCTGTTAAGGGTGTTCCATCACTGAAGCGGACATCGAGGCGGATTTTTACCGTCCAGACTTGGCGATCGCTACTCAAGTTATATTCTTGAGCCAAATCCATGACTAATCCTTTATTAATGTCGCGCCTCAACAAGCGACTTTGCAATAATGGCTCGCCGTAACTATCCCAAGACCAACCATCGATGGGGTCAAATCCCTGGCGAAAATGAACGTACTCATTCCATCCTAAATCGATGACAATTTTATCTGTAGGAACAGAATTCGCAGTCGCAGAATTTGAGGTATTGCGACTACAAGCAGTTAGACTTATGAGTAAAATTCCCCAAGTAGCGATCGCTAGCTTTTTTATCCCCTGCCAATGCTGTGTCATTGGTTTGGACATAGCAGTTAAGAAATAGCTGTGCATAATTTTTAGGCTAGTACGAGCCATCAAACTCTCAATCAAAATTCGTACGAAAAGCTACCAACAACAGTAAATGGTTCTTGGGGACTAATTCGTGCAAAATCATCGGCATCATAATAATCATTATCAAAGAGATTTTTGAAGTTTAGGCGTGCCTCAAACTGACGACGGTTATAGAATAATGCTGCATCTGTACGGACATATGAGGGTACGGTAAATGAGTTAGGCAGCCCATCTTGGCGATCGCCGACATACACTATCCCCAAGCCTGCACCCAACCCTTGTACGCTGCCACTTTGAATTTCATAAGTTGTCCAGAGACTCGCGCTATTGTCAGGCACATTCGGTAAGCTATCGCCAACTGGAATGGCATTATCTTCTGTTATCTCTGCATCGGTATAAGCATAAGTAAGAATTGTCTTCCAGCCAGGTAAAATTTCCCCATTAAGATCCAATTCAATCCCCCGACTGCGTTGTTCTCCCGTTTGAATTCTGTCAAAAAAGTCATCTGAGTTCGGGTCTGTAGTAGCAACATTCTCCCGTGTAATTTGATATAGTGCTAGACCTGCTAATAACTTTTTATCGAATAACTCCTGCCGAATTCCTATCTCAAATTGCTCTGAAGTGATTGGCTCAAAAGGCTCGTCGCTGGAGTTTCTGCCAAAAACTTGTGGTGTAAATGAATTAGACCAACTAGCATAGAGCGTCGTTGTATCAATAGGTTGATAAACAATCCCAAGTCTCGGTGAAAACTCACTATCACTTACCTCATTAAAGCTAGTGTCTGTTTCGCGGTCTTCGTAGAAGCCATCGACATAATCAAAGCGCACTCCTGCTAAAATTTTTAAACTAGGCAGCAATTCAGCAAGATCCTGAAGGTAAATACCTGATTGCCTGACACATTTCAGTAAAGTTAAACCTTAGAGCATTTAATTTCACGAATCCGACTAAACCAAATAGCATCATAGTATTGCTTTTTAGCCTTTTTGGAAGCAAAGCAAGGCTGAACATTTTGGTAAGAAAAAG
>JBCDCO010000154.1:0-13798 GCA_039181635.1 Cyanobacteria bacterium P01_G01_bin.19
CAATTGCGATCTTGCTTCGGTAGATGAGTTTTTAAGTTTGTTGGATGAGATGGAAATATCTCGGGTAGGAAGCGATCGCATTGCAGTAAGAAAAGAAGATCTCAATCGAGATAAAACTTTAGTGAGAGTCTTAGACTATACTCTATGAGTTTTTTGGTATTTATTGGTTTAGGCTTAGGCGCGATCGCCTGGGGACTCAGATCTGAAGAAGAAGTAACCCAACTGTCAGGCGCGTTTGCTGGTGCGCTATTGCTGATTTGGGGGCTATGTTTAACCCCCCAAATGTTCTTGATTGGCGTGGAAGTGTTAGCAGTAATTGCCGTATTTAGAATTTGCGTTCGTTGCTGTGAGTGCGAGTAACTAGCAGATACAGATACTAAAAATCAATTACTTACTTCGTTACCAGTCTCTTTTCTAAAGATTTCACCCGTAACTTTGCTGTATTGTTTTCGGGTTCGTATTCTAAGGCTTGCTTGTATACTTTCACCGCCTGAACGATCATTTGTTTCTTCTCATAAACGTTTCCTAAGTTGTTCAATGCCACCACATATTCAGGATATAGTTTTAGAGCTTCTTTGTATTCTCTGATAGCAATATCGTATTGCTCTTGAGCAAAATAGGCATAGCCCATAGCATTGTGAATTAAAGCTTGATTTTCTTCTGGTAGTTTTTTATCTACTTTGAGGGCTTTATTCAACAAGGTAAGAGATTGTACAAACAGCTTTTTGTCTAAATAAAGACTACCTAATTCATAATATTCTTCGGCTGTACCTTTCTCTTGTTTTAGTTTGTTTTGCAAGCGAGAAAAAGTGCTTTCTTGCCTGCGAGTTTTAATTACTTCCTGCAAAATGTAAATTGCAGCAAAGACGAGTATGATTAACAGAGCGGAAATATATATTACAGGTAGATTCTCATTCATAAAGCGATCGCAGTCTAATTGATTTTTTAAACTTGAGAGTGATTATTAATAATAATTTTCACACATCTATCAAAGTACGATCCTCAGCAGTTAACAAAAAGTTGAAGGTAATAGTTCCATACTTGTGGTCACAGATACATAAAAAAGACGTAAAAACTTGATTCTATAGCCATGTCCAACAGTCAAAGGTAGCCGCTTGCCCAAATTCCTCCCCCAGATCGTTGGTTAGATTCCAAATAATTGCCCTTTCAATTAAAAATCGTTTACCAGTAGTTGAAATTCTTACTCCCTGGTAATTGTCAATATAACCTCTGCTGTTAGCTTGCTCCAACATTGCTTTTCTTGTTGCCCTATTTATAGGTTCTGCACTCAGACGAGAAGGAGTTTTGATGAGCTTATCCCAACTAATCGACCAAAGTTTTAAAGCAACTTGATTGCCATAGTTAAAGATTGGATCTGTTTGAGTCCCATGAGAAACAACCACAAAGGGAGCGTTGTATAAGGCTTTAGATAATTCTTGGGGTGTAATTTGAGGAGCGATTAATTCTTTGCCTAGTAATTTTTGATAGCTATTTACTAATATCTGAGTCCAAGCAATAACCTCTGGCTGCTGCCAAATTAAAAACTTGTCATTCATCTCTGCTCAACTTTCGATTTATCCTAAGATATTACTTCATCTTGATACCCAAAACTTGCGTATGGGCGCCTCTAGCTTGGGTAACACCGATTGTTCTTTCAGAAGCTTCGATCATTGGGCGACGGAGGCTAACTACAATGAACTGGGCTAATTGTGCTTGTTTCTTCACCATGCGAGACAGCTTTTCCACGTTGGCACCGTCGAGGAACATGTCAACCTCGTCAAAGGCATAAAAGGGAGAGGGGCGATACTTTTGCAGCGAAAATATGAAGCCCAATGCCGTGAGAGACTTTTCTCCTCCAGACATCGAACTAAGTTTTTGTACGGCTTTTCCTTTAGGGTGAGCGATGAGATTTAAGCCACCATTAAAAGGATCGTTTTCGTCTTCTAGCTGCAAATGTCCGTCGCCGTCAGAAAGTTCGGCATAAATTTTTTGAAAGTTTTCATTGACAGCATCAAAAGATTCTTTAAAAGCGCGCAGGCGTAGGGTAGTAAACTTCTCAACCCGAAGCAATAATTCGGTTCTTTCTGCCTCGATAGTATCCAATTTATGGGAAAGTTCCTGTAGTCTAGCTTCAGTCTTTTCATATTCTTCCAGCGCCAGCATGTTAACAGGTTCCATCGCCTCAAGGCGTTTTTCTCCATTGCGGATTTGCTTTTGTAGTTGTTCTACCTGTTCTTGAAGTGAAGCAAAAGTCAGCAGTTCTCCTGCTTCTACACCATCTTCATTAACTAGTTGAGGAATTTCGGGTATCGGATCTGGTAAATCTTGCTCATGTTCGCCAATCTGCTGTTCTAAAGCTTGTAGAGTTGTCTGTATTTCTTGTCGATTGACGTTGAGCTTTTCTAACTGCCAGGTTTGTTTTTGATGAAGATCGCGTAGTTGTCTTAACTCATTTTCCAAGCGATCGCGCTGCTGTTTGGTTTCTCCCAACTTGGCAGTTAATTGCTCTAATTCGGCTTCTGCTGTGGTGATTTTTTCTTTGGCTTCTGCTAGTTGATGCTCGATTGTCGATCGCTGTTCGGTAATGTTTGATAAGTCTTGAGCTAGCTGCGTTTTATACGTTTGAGCTTCGGCTATTTTTTCTGTCAGACGTTGGTGTTGATTATTGATATCTAAGAGTAGAGTTTCGGCATTTCTCAGGTTAAGCTCTTGTATCTGTAACTGTTCTTCCTGGCTATTAATTACTGCCTGCACCTGTTGCCATTCACTTTGAGAATGAGACTCTTCTAATGCTCTTAACTGCTCCTGTAGCGATCGCAGTTGAGTTTCTTGTTCAGGGATCGACTGCTCTAATTCTGTCAGACGAGCTTGAAGGGTATCTCTTTCTTGACGATTTTTATGGGAGCGATCAATCAGCAATTCTCGTTGTGCTGTTAGACGTTGAATATCCTTGGCTAATTGCTCGGAGAGCATTTTATTGTCCCTACCAAGCTGTCTGACTTCGGTTAATTCTGCTGCTAAGTCTTTAATTTGCGCTAGTTGAGTAGCAATTCTTTGCTCGTAGTTATCGAGTATGCGAGCGATCTCTGCAAGACGCTCTCTCAAGGCTTCTGCTTGCCCCGATTCGCGATTTGTACCGCCACCAAAATGCAGGCTAGAACGACTAGATTTGCTGCCCCCAGTCATCGCCCCACTCATTTCCAGGATGTCGCCTTCCAAAGTGACAATACGATGTTTTCCCAGACTAGAACGAGCATTATTAAGATTATCGAAGACAGCAGTATTACCAAACACATAAGCAAATATTTCATCGTAACGAGACTCGCAATCGACTAAATTTACTGCCAGATCGATAAATCCTCTACCAAAACGCATGGTAGCCAGATTACCGATTTTAGGTGCTTGGATTTTGTTTAATGGTAAAAAAGTTGCTCTTCCACCCCTTTCTCTTTTAAGTAGTTCGATTCCTTCGGCAGCAACGCGATCGCTTTCGACGACAATGAAGCCTAGTCTGCCGCCTGCAGCGGTTTCTAGTGCTAAACGATAGCGCGGTTCTACTTCCCCCAACTGCACTACTAAACCTTCTACCCCTGATAGATGGGAGTTGAGGATGATTTTGCGAGCGTATGTTCCTTGAACCTCTTGTTGAGCTTGTTTTTTGGCTTCTAACTTATCTAGCTCCCTTTGTTTATCTCGCTGCTCTTTTAGCAATCGCTGTTGGGTTTCTTGCTGCAAGGCGCGATCGCTTTCGGCTTCCGCTAACTGTTGAGCGACATCCTGTACGCGAGCCTGTTCTACACTAACTTTCTGAGAAAGAGCATCGTATTCGCTTTGTTTGGCGTTTAATTCGGCTTCTATCGCGGATATAGATTCATTTTGCTCGCTGATGCTGCTATTTAGTTGGCTATATTTCTCACTAATTCTTGCCTGTTCTGTACGTTGAGGATTAAGGTTTTTTTGTATTGCTGTTACCTGGCGAGAAAGACTGGCTTGCTCTTGTACCCATGCTTCGGATGCTTCGGCGATCGCATTGGCATTTTTTTTGCTTCTGGCTAGGGTTTCTCTAGCAGCTAAAGCCGCTTGAGTTAGTTGGGGAATCGCTTCGATTTCTAATTGGTTTTTTTCTTGATTTAAGCGTTCGATTTCTTGTTGATAGTCTGTCAGATGTTGTTGAGTCTGTAACAAAGATTGCTGTTTCTGTTCCCCGCTATCGGCTAGCTCGGTTATTTTCTGCTGTAGCTGATGCTGTTTTGCTTTTTGGGTTGCTAAATCTGAGGCTACTGACAACTGTTCGTCTTCACCCAAAGCTTTTACCTTGGCATTAAGAGTATCTAACTCGGCAGTGTATTCTTCTACTTTTACATTTAGCTTACCGATACTTTCCGTTAGCTGTATTTTCTCTGTTTCCCCTGCTGCTAATTTTTTCTGCAACTCCTCTTGTTTTTGAGTTAGGGATTTCCAAACCAAAACTTTTTCCTGGTTTTTCTTTTCCTGTACCTTTTCTTTTAACTTGCGATATTTCTCCGCTTTAACTCGATCTGCGGCTAGGCGATCGCGATTGGCTACTAATTCTTGGGCGATAATATGGCATTTTTCTTCTCTCTCTTGTACCTTATCGAGAGTTTTTCGAGTTTGGCTGATTTTGCGATCAAATGCTGCCACTCCCGCTAGCTCATCGATGATTTCTCTTCTCTCTCTCGAATTCATCGTAATGATGCTAGTAACGTCACCCTGCAACACAACGTTGTAACCTTCGGGATAAATTCTTAGTTTCTGTAACTGCTCATGCACTTCCGTAGCACTGGAAACCTGTCCGTTAATATAAAACGTCGAAGTGTAATTGCCTTTCTTGCCCACCCTTAAGCGTCTAGTAACTTTCCATTCCAGACTGTCTCCGTTAGCGATCGCGATAATTTTTTTATCGTCTTCATCAACGCTTGCTGTGCTTGCTGTTTCTAATACTTCTACCGCTTCGTCGCTAGCTTGATGTCCGTTTTCAGTTTTCTCTTCTTCTTGGTTTTCTCCATCGCTGATTGAGGTTTGTGGCTCCTCTACAGAAGAGATGGGAGTTAAATCCTTAGCATCGCTAATTGTCGTTACGACGTCTGACAGATCGCCTAAGTCTGTCAGATCTAGGGTTACGGAAACAATTGTTTCTGCTGCTTTGCCATTGCTAATGTGCTTGTTATTAACTAGATCGGGTAAGCGATCTGCCCGCATCCCTTTAGAACTTGCTAAACCCAGACAAAACAGCAGCGCGTCTAAAATGTTTGATTTTCCCGAGCCATTTGGACCAGAAATTACGGTGAACCCAGGTAAGATGGGCACCTTGGTAGTACCGCCAAAAGACTTGAAATGAGAAAGTTCAACGCGCTTGATATGAACCATGAACTAGATCGCAGTTACGTTTATAAGTTGGGACAAATGAATTAATGGCTCGTAATTAACAAGTAATGAGTATTTATATACTAATTGACAGTCAGAGGAATGGGAACACTAATGGTTGTACCTACAAATCAGCCAATGTAGGGGGAAAAACTCAATTTTCTTAATACTTAGTAATATTCAGAGATTTGCCTCTCGTTTGAACCAAAGCTAAACCAGAATGCGATCGCGCGATAACAGTAAGGATAAAATACGGGTAAATGTAAAGAAAAGTGCCAAAATATCGGTTATTATCGATAGTCTTTGCGAAACTATAGTCATCCCGTATGGCAGTCGGCACGTAGAACCAGAAAATCTTGAGTTTTTAAGCAATGAAACTAGCAGCAAGAGTAAATCAGATATCTCCATCCCTAACATTATCAATTTCAGCTAAAGCCAAGGCAATGAAGGCAAAAGGAATTGATGTTTGTAGCTTTAGTGCAGGAGAGCCTGATTTCCCAACTCCCAAGCATATTTGTGAAGCTGCTAAAACGGCTTTAGATGAGGGGAAAACTCGGTATGGTGCTGCGGTAGGAGAATTAAAACTAAGACAGGCGATCGCTAAAAAACTCAGAGAGGATAATAAGCTTAACTATCAAGCAGAAAATATTATTGTTACCAATGGCGGTAAGTTTTCTTTGTTCAATTTAATGCAGGTGCTAATTGAAGCAGGTGACGAAGTTATTATTCCTGCACCCTACTGGTTAAGCTATCCCGAAATGGTGAAATCAGCGGGGGGGACTCCCATTATTGTCGATACTTTAGCTACCAACGATTACAAAATCACGCCCCAGCAGCTAGAAAAAGCAATTACTTCCAATACCAAGCTGCTGGTGTTTAACTCTCCGTCTAACCCTACAGGAACGGTTTATGCACCTGATGAGGTAAGAGCTATAGCTAAGATAATCGTAGAAAAAGATATCTTAGTAGTTTCCGATGAGATATACGAAAAAATTCTTTACGATGATGCCGAACATTTAAGCATGGGCTCGATCGACGAAGAAATATTTGCTCGAACAATTACTAGTAGCGGTTTTGCCAAAAGTCATTCCATGACTGGCTGGCGTGTAGGTTATGCGGCTGCACCAGTAGAAATTATTCAAGCCATGGCAAAAATCCAAGGACATAGCACCTCTAATGTCTGTACATTTGCTCAGTATGGTGCGATCGCTGCTTTGGAATCGTCTCAAGATTGTGTAGCCGAGATGATGAAAGCTTTCACTGCGCGGAGGAATTATATGTATGAAGCAATCAATGACATTCCTGGCTTAAGCTGTCCCAAGCCCTATGGTGCTTTCTATCTATTTGTCGATATTTCCCAAACAGGTAAAAAATCTCTAGAATTTTGCAACGAGCTATTGGAAACAAAACAAGTTGCTGCCATACCAGGAATTGCTTTTGGTGCAGATGACTGCGTTCGCTTTTCTTATGCTACTGATATGGATACTATCAAAGAGGGAATCAGACGCCTAAAAGAATTTGTCACCAGCTAAACTTTTTTGGCTTATACGTATAAAGATACCTTTCGTTATTGGGCTAGGCAGACTCGAACTGCCGACTTCCACAATGTCAATGTGACACTCTAACCAACTGAGTTATAGCCCATTAAGTTGCTCGATTATTATAACAGCAATAATCGAAAAATTGCACTAAATCGGTCGAATCTAGCAAAAAATTTCTTAACTCGAAGACAGAAGCCAGTAGCTTGCTAGAATTACTGGCTCTGATACTACGATCTTCAAATTTAACTATCTTCCTTCAAGAAATCCTTGATGACTTTGTGTTCGCTCAATTCTTTCTCACTAGGATTATTACGAGTATCGGTAATCAGCCAGTCCAATGCTGCTGCTTGTAAATCAATCGCCGCGCCAGTCTTATCCACACAGTATCGTCCAAAAACTAGCTTGTCGATCAAACTAATCCCTTCTCCCAAGCGAGAATATTCAAAAATAACGCTATTATCTACAGTCGCGCCGCTACAAATATAACAGTTAGGACCGATCATCGCAGGACCAACAATCTTAGCGCCATCTTCGATTTTGGTCATTCCGCCGATATAAACAGGTCCTTGAACATCAACTTTATCCCAGTTTACCGCTACGTTTAAGCCAGTGTAGATACCAGGTTTTACTTCTGTACCTGGAATATTGACATTCTTGATTTCTCTAGTCAGCACTCCTCTGACAGCGTGCCAATAGTCGGGTACTTTGCCAATATCAACCCACTCAAAATCCATTGAAACGGCATAAAAAGGAGCGTCTTTGGCTACTAGCTTGGGGAAAAGCTCGCCTCCAATATCGTATTCCTGTTCGGGGGGAATGTAATCAAATATTTCTGGCTCAAAAATGTAGATTCCCGTATTGATGTCCGTACTTAAAGCTTCTTCTACTGAAGGCTTTTCCTGGAAGGATTTTATTTTATCATCGTCATCGGTTACGACTACACCATAGCTGGGAACATCTTCTTTAGGAACTTTTTTGGTTACTACTGTAGCGAGCGCTCCTTTTTCTTTATGTTTTCTTAATGCTGCGGTCAAATCCAAATCGATTAGGGCATCACCACACAACACAACAAAAGTGTCGTCAAAAAATGTATTGAAGTCTTGAATCTTTCTCAATCCGCCAGCCGAGCCTAACGCTGCGCCGACTAATTCTCCATCAACAATACTACCTTCAAAAGAATAGCCGATATCAACGCCAAAACGCTGACCATCCCGAAAATACCCTTCTATTTCATGAGCCAAATGACTCACGTTAACCATAATTTCGTCAAAACCATGCTGTCTTAGAAGTTCCAAGAGAAATTCCATGACTGGTTTTTGTAAGATCGGAATTAGAGGTTTGGGAATTGTATATGTTATGGGACGAACGCGAGTGCCTTTACCAGCCGCCAAGATCATGGCTTTCATGAAAGCTTCTCCTCAACCAGACTTAATGTAAATATTTAAACTACTACAGTCTATCAATAATAGTTCCAGAATAATCAAGTTTGAACGCAGGAATTGAGAGGGCGAATACTCAAATCTTGATAAAATTCTTCTTGAACTAATTCGACCTTTGATTGAGCAGAGAGCAATAACAATGCCCAAAAAACTCCCGCTCTGTCTAAGTCCGAATTATCTGAATGTTCGGCAGTCAAAACTTTAGCGGCATCAGCAGTATGCCAACCCTGTAGCAAATTTTCCCAATTGACATAGTCGCGATCGCAAGCCAATTGCGACAAATTGAGATATAAGAAACTCTCCAACTGCGCGGCTAGTTCGGTTAAGTTTTCGTTGTGAGCAAGTTGAGCGATCGCCTTGATAGCGGCATTGCGAGAACGTTTGGAACGTTTTGGAGAAGTATCGGTGGCTGCTGCTTCCATTTCCGAAGCAATGTGTTCTAGCTGCTCGATTAGTTCCTGTAGGGTTACGCGCCGTTTCCCTACCGAGCGAACAGAAGTGCGGCGGCGAATATGCTGCTCTAAATTGGCTGGAAGCGATCGCTTTTCGGGTTCTAAATACTCTGCCTCTTCAAAAAATTCTTCTTCTTCTATTTCTAGTAGTTCTTCTTGGAGTAGATGTAGGGTGTCTGCCTTGAACAAAACTAGCATCGAAGCCCAAAGAAAGGCTTGACCAGAACGAGGAAGATCTGCTTCTTGTTGAGGAGACTCCGCCTCGTTCATCAATCCAAGTTCTGTTAAAAAACGGTCAATAATTTCGATCACGGGTACATCCCAGGGATCGATTTCTCCTCTTTCAGCCAAGTTAATTAGATTGGCGATCGCTTCTTGTGCGGGAGTTATGGTCATAGTTAAAAGTCATGTAATCAATAATTTATAATCTACAATTGGCAATTGTTACAACCTAATTGAAACTATTGGGACTGCATAAAGAAGCAAAATTGAGATTTTCACCTGTGATCTGTGTCTTACAAACAGCATTTTTAACAAGATAGGCTAGAGATAAATACAAACAGTAACGTCGATAAATCTCATATTTAATGGGTTTTGTGCCTTCGTTCAACCTGTTTTATTTATATTTTTAAAAAGCCTGCTTAAAATGAAAAAATTAGTTCAATTATTGTTTCTTGCCGCTGTTTTTAACGTAATAGCGATCGCTGTTGAAGCCCAAGAAAGCTCTACTTGCTTTATGCTCGATGCTGAAGGTAATTCAATCAATCTTGGTTCCTTATGCCAGGGATCTCAATCTAGCGGAAGCTCTTACTATCCCTCTCCTACCCCAACATATCCGCAGCAAAATTATAACTATCAACCTCCCCAAACATATTCAACCGAAAGAGGAGTTTACGTCATTCCCATTAAAAGTAGGGTTTCTGGCGTTCCTGTTATTGACGTTACATTTAACGATAAACACACTTTTGAGATGCTTTTGGACACAGGAGCAAGCGGTATCTATATTACTCAACACATGGCGAGCAAGCTGAACATTAACTACACCAGAACTGAATTAATCTCTACGGCTAGCGATCGCATATCAGTACCGTCTGGTCTGGTTTATTCAGTCGGTGTAGGGGAAATAATTCAAAAAAACACCCGCGTTTCTACCTTGCCTACAATGGATATGGGGTTGCTAGGACAAAGCTTTTTTGGCAATTTCGACATGACCATCAAAAGCGATACGATCGAATTTAGAGAAAGATAGTTGATGTTCTTTGATGATGCGGTGGGCGATGCGTCCTAAAGGATACCGCTTCGCATAAAGCGAGTGCTTTAGTGCAATGAGTAATTGTGAAAACGATAATTTGTCGGTGTTATTTTGCCCACCCTACAGGCGATCATTTTCACGGGATAAATTGAAGATTGTTATTGTGTTGGCGACGATAAAATGTAGGGTGGGCATTGCCAAATCTCGCAGGGATGACGATTAATAAATTAATGCCCACCATTAATGAAATATTGATGTTAATTTTTTGATGCGGTGGGCAATAAGAGATTCTTGAAATGATAATTTGCTGGTGACATTTCTGCCCACCCTACAAGCGATCGCTTGTAGCGATCGCTTTTCTATAGATCGGGTTGACGTTGCATTTGCAACAACAAAATCGAGATAATGTAGGGTGGGGATGGTGAAATCTCAAAGGAGTAATAATCAATCAATTGATGCTCACCGCGATCGCAATATTCTTTTCACTAATCTAAAAAAAAGCTATTATGGTAAATCGTGAGTTTTTATAATAGTCATGAATGCCGAAGCGATTATACGTTCAATTGAAGCAGAACATCTAAAATCAGATGTGCCTCAAATCTATGTTGGAGATACAGTTGAGGTTGGGGTAAGAATTACTGAAGGAAACAAAGAGCGAGTACAGCCTTATAAAGGCACGGTAATTGCCATGCAAAACGGTGGTATCAACGAAACCATCACCGTGCGCAAAATATTTCAAGGAGTTGGGGTAGAAAGAGTATTTTTGCTTCATTCTCCTATGATCGACAAAATCAAAGTAGAACGTCGTGGTAAGGTTCGTCGGGCAAAACTATATTATTTGCGCGATCGCGTTGGTAAAGCAACCAGAATCAAACAACGTTTTGATCGCCCTATCTAATCTAATTTTTTTTGTCATCCTTGAGATAAATTTTTGTAAAGAATGCCGCCTATAAGGTATACTTGGGAAGTTCTAACAAAAGAGTTAGTAACGAAATGCGTCTTTAGTTCAGTTGGTAGAACGTCGGTCTCCAAAACCGGATGTCGAGGGTTCAAGTCCTTCAAGGCGCGTAATACCCTGGTTAAATATTAAAGGCAGACAGCAAATATGGTGCCAGATGCTTATTAAATGTTATAGGGATATGCCATTATATTTGCTTAGTAATTCGTTAAGCTTAATAATAGTTATCAGCAGGCTTCATTTTTTAATTGAAGCAATAAAGCACAATCGCTTACAAGCGATCGCTTTATCATGTCGCTAATATTTTTAAACAACAGCAACATATAAGTTATTTCGGCGAATACTATCGCGAGGCAAAAGTTTTGGCTAAAAAAGATATAGTAAAAAAAGAACAACCCGCTGCAAAAGAAGCCGAAAGCGTTAACGGCGCGGCAGATTTTGCGATTAAAACTAAAGAGGAATTAGGTAAAGTAGTTTGGCCATCTCGCCAGCAACTCATTAGCGAGTCAGCGGCGGTGATCTTGATGGTTATTTTAGTATCTACGATTATTTATTTGATCGATAATGTCTTTGCTTGGGGAGCAGGAAAAGTATTCTAAGATTATGACTGATACTGTAGATGTACCAGAAAATAATGACGAGCAACTAGAGGATCGAGAGCATTCTGAAGAGAAAGTAGAGGTCAAAAGCAAATCCAAAGTATCTTCCCGCTGGTATGCAGTTCAAGTTGCTTCGGGATGCGAAAAGCGTGTCAAAACCGACTTAGATATGCGGATTCAAACTCTAGAAATAGGCGATCGCATTATTCAAGTTCAAATACCTCAGACTCCCAGTGTCAAGATTCGTAAAGATGGTTCTCGCTATACTAGCGATGAAAAAGTCTTTCCTGGTTACGTCCTCGTAAAAATGTATATGGACGATGACGCTTGGCAGGTGGTCAAAAACACCCCAAATGTGATTAACTTTGTGGGTGCAGAGCAAAAGCGTCGCTACGGTAGGGGTAGAGGTCACGTTAAACCGTTGCCTTTGTCCCGCGCTGAAGTAGAGCGTATCTTTAAGCAGTCTGAAGAGCAAGAACCCGTCATTAAAATTGACATGGAAATTGGGGATAAAATTGCCGTCCTTTCTGGTCCATTTAAGGAGTTTGAAGGGGAAGTAATTGAAGTCAGTCCAGAAAGAAGCAAGCTAAAAGCCTTGCTATCTATTTTTGGGCGAGACACTCCAGTAGAACTGGAGTTTAATCAAGTCGAAAAACAAAACTAAAGATGCCAAGAAAAGTTGTAGCGTTAATTAAACTGGCTTTGCCTGCAGGCAAGGCTAACCCCGCACCTCCTGTTGGTCCTGCCTTGGGTCAACACGGTGTGAATATCATGGCATTCTGTAAAGAATATAATGCCAAAACCGCAGATAAAGCAGGACTTGTAATTCCTGTGGAAATCTCTGTCTTTGAAGATAGAAGTTTTACTTTTATTCTCAAAACTCCTCCTGCTTCGGTTTTGATCAAGAAAGCCGCAGGAATTGATAAAGGTGCTGGCGAACCCAACAAACAAAAAGTGGGTACGATCACCCAAGACCAGTTGCGAGAAATCGCTCAGACAAAGCTGCCAGATCTTAATGCTAACGACATTGATGCGGCAATGAAAATTGTTGCGGGTACGGCTAAGAACATGGGCGTTGCCATCGCAGAATAGATAAAATAGACCCAAATTAATTTAAACCAACTTAGTGGGGAGAAGCTTGAAGCTTCGCTAGTGACCCAAGGAAAGTAAAATGCCAAAAAAAGTATCTCGCCGAATGCGCGAGTTAATCGAAAAAGTAGATGAAAATAAGCTTTATTCTCCTCTAGAAGCTTTACAACTACTCAAAGAAACAGCAACAGCAAAGTTTGATGAAACTGCCGAGGCTCACATCAAACTCGGTATCGATCCTAAATATACCGACCAACAGTTAAGAACTACTGTCAGCTTGCCTAAAGGTACAGGGCAAACTGTCAGAGTAGCGGTAATTGCTCGCGGTGAGAAAGTAAAGGAAGCTGAAGAAGCTGGTGCAGAAATTTATGGTTCGGAAGAGCTGATTGAAGATATTTCCAAAGGCATGATGGATTTTGATATCCTAATTGCAACTCCAGACATGATGCCCAAAGTGGCTAAGCTTGGGCGCGTACTAGGACCTAAAGGTTTGATGCCATCTCCCAAAGGAGGAACCGTTACAGCCGATTTAGAACCAGCGGTTCAAGCTTTTAAAGCTGGTAAATTAGAATTTAGAGCTGACAAAAGTGGCATCGTTCATGTTATGTTTGGTAAGGCGTCTTTTTCTGCGGAAGATTTATTAGCTAATCTCAAGGCTTTGCAAGAAACCGTCGATCGCAATCGCCCAAGTGGTGCTAAAGGTCGTTACTGGCGTACAGCATATGTCTCCGCTTCAATGGGTCCATCAATTCAGGTTGACATCAGTGCTTTACAAGATTTGAGCTTATCTGAAGTAGCCTAAATAGGATTAGTAGCCAAATACTACAGAAAATATTAAAAGAATTAAACGACTAATACCGAAGACAGTGGGCGCAGTTTGATTATTGATTAAATTGCTTAATATCCTGCCGAGGTTTATGTCTATCAGTTTTACGCTCTTATTTCCATCAAGGGAGATCGGGCGTGAATACTAGGCAACCTCTGGCAGAAAAGCTGGAGGTTTTGTCGTTTATGCCTGTGACCCAAAAGATCCCAACCAAATAGGAGGTGACACGGAATGGGGAGAACCCTCGCCAATAAAAA
>JBCDCO010000155.1:0-13776 GCA_039181635.1 Cyanobacteria bacterium P01_G01_bin.19
AATGGGAGTGGTACGGCTACACCCATTACTGCTGATGGGGGTGATGGTGACGACATTCTGATCGGTGGTGCGGGTGACGATATTCTCATCGGCGGTGGCGGTGCTGATTTGTTGATTGGCGGTGGCGGTAATGACATTCTGATTGGCGGTAATGAGCTCACTTCATTTGGCTTTGATACTGGCGCTGCCTTTAATACAGCCGATATTGGAACAAACGTGATCCAAAACTTTGAGAGTTCTGACAAAGTTGTGCTGGATACCACGGTCTTTACCGCGTTGACCAGCGAAATTGGCGGGGGGCTATCTGCCAGCGAGTTCGCCGTTGTCGATAGCGAAGAAGCTGCTGCTATGAGCGATGCTCTGATTGTTTACGGTGAGAATACAGGTCATCTATATTACAACCCGAACGGTGCTGAAGAAGGGTTGGGCAACGGTGCCCAGTTTGCCACCCTTGAAGGTGCACCCATACTCGATGCTAACAACTTTGTTGTCCAGGCATAGGCTGTCATACATCCATACATTGATAGTGTCTGGAATTTCTAAAGCATCGATAAACATTCTGGCAAAATAATACTTGATTCTAAAAATTGCTCACCCGATCTAAAGATTCATAGTCTAGCTTTTCCCACCATTCCCTTAGTTCTTGGCTATCGATGTTTTTGCCATCTATCCGCACAAAAAAGCGGCGATTAATTAATAGATTTAAACTGCCTTTACTGGTATTGTAATCGTAGTTTTCTCGCCCAGGAAAATCGCCAATTTTAATTCCTTTGTTATATCCTTCGGTAGATTCTTGGCTAAATTCGGTACTGAGTAAGAAGGGTGCGTAGAGTGCTGAATTAAATGCCCAGTCAAAAATGCTGACAGTCATTTGTTTATCGGCATTAAAGTAACTTTGTTCTAACTGAGAAATGCTATATTCGCCAAAGGAAGTAGTTTGTCCTTTGGGTTTTTCTTCTTCCCATCCTCTGGGAGATTGGGGTAGATATTCTAATAGTTCGCGAAAAGAAACTGGATTTAAAGCTTGCTTTTGACTGGCATCTTCTTCTAAAGCCGAATCTTGACTCAACTCCAGTATTTTTTGAACCGCAGCAAAGGGATATTGCTCGAAATTAATTCCTTCTTTGACTTCGGTAGCCTGCGATCGCAAATCGTAATCTGTACTGCAGGAAGTCAGCAATCCACCGATGGCGATCGCTATAAAACATTTAAAATATTTAGAGGTAGCCGTAGACAATAGCTTTTGCATATATCAATTATAAATAATTCTAATTAAATTAGAAAGATTACATGCTACATAATTTATTTGTCCCGATTGGGAGCAAATTGTTCCCTCGTTCCTTTCGCATCTAAAGCTTCTCCCAAACGTTCTAAAGCGCGAACATAGGCTGCGGTGCGAACATCGATGTCTAGCTCTCGACTAACCCGCCAAGTTTCTTCTGTCTCTTTTGCCATTCTCTCCTGCAAGCGTTGATTGACTTGATCTAATGTCCAATACCAACCGCTGCGGTTTTGCACCCATTCAAAATAGCTTACGGTAACACCACCTGCATTGACTAAAATATCGGGAAAGACGTAGATATCTCGCTGTTGCAAAATCTCGTCTGCATCCGAACTGATGGGACCGTTAGCCACTTCAAAGATATATTTAGCTTTAATCTCGGCAGCATTATTTTGAGTAATTTGATTTTCTAAGGCGGCGGGAATCAAAATATCTACATCTAAAGCCAGCAATTCTTGATTGGAAATAACTTTGCGATCCATGATGCTGCATACGCTATCTTGGCAGTAAACCGCTTCCATTTCCCGACTACTTTCTTTATGCTTTTTGACGCTAGGAATGTCTAAACCTTGGGGTGCATATATTCCTCCCTTAGAATCGCTGACAGCTACTACCTTATATCCTGCATTGTGGAGCAACAATGCTAAAGTTGAACCAGCATTGCCAAAGCCTTGGATCGCGACGGTGGTGTATTGAGGAGTAAGCTCGAATTTAGGAAGCACGGTTTGAATCGTGGTAAATGCACCCATCGCCGTAGCCGTATCCCTGCCTTTACTGCCGCCTAACGCTAAAGGCTTTCCTGTTACTACTCCCCGACATAGCCTGCGTTTAATCGTACTGTATCGATCCATCATCCAACCCATTATGGTGGCGTTGGTATAAACATCGGGAGCGAGAATATCAATATCCTCACCAATGGCATCGGCGATCGCATTTATATAGCCTCGACTGAGTCTTTCTAACTCCGCTTTGGATAATTCTTTGGGATTAACCGTAATTCCTCCCTTGGCACCGCCAAAGGGCAAATCAAGCAAAGCACATTTAAATGTCATCCAAAAAGCCAGAGACTGCACTTCGTCTAGATTTACTTTGGGATGATAGCGCACGCCGCCTTTCCCCGCACCTCTAGTATCGTCGTAGCGCACTCGATAGCCTGGAAAGACCTTCATACTACCATCGTCCATCCTGATGGGAATAGAGACGCTTAAAGTAGTTTTGGGATATTGTAACAGAGAGATCGCATCGCTGGAGATATCAATATGCTTTAAGGCTTTATCTAATCTTTTGCTGGCATCAGATAACAAGGAAGTTGAGGATTCATTTTTCTTTTGCATTGTGTTATTCCACCAAAGCGATCTACCCTGCAACAATTTATAGCAGGCTTTTAGTCCCCCAAAGATTTCGATTTATTTACTTAAACCTGATGAAAAACTTGAGTTTAATGGAATTTTTAGTTTTTAATCCTATAGACGTTAAAATCGCTATTTTGTAACCTCGATTAAGTTGACAATCAGGCTAATTACCGAGGCGTTGTAATCGGTGGCGTTGCCGTTGGTGGCATAGGAAAGCTCGTCATCTCTGTAGCTGAGATGCCCCTTGTTTTTAAAGACTCTGCCGTCTCTGGATGCGGCGTTAGCACCGCTCACTACCAAACCAGGAAATTTAATTTGTTTTGCTCTAGCGTACAGATTACTGAGATTTTGGACTGGATTAGTGCCGATATCCGTAATAAAAGTTTGATTGAAATGATTGCGCCCTAAAAGATAGTCTAGCTGTTCGATCGCGGCATTAAAATATTTGGCATTGTTGGTTATTTTATAAGCATTAACCAGAGTGATTGCTTCCTCGGCAAACATTCTATTCGAACCCCAGATAAAGCGATCGTTGGCTAAATTATAGGCACTACCATCGATCCGATCTAAAATTAAGTCTGCTCGAACGAGCAGTTTGGTTTCGATTTGCTGGGTAACTTCTGCGACGGTAGGCTGACGACTTTGCCGTAGATAATGAATCATCCCCAAGGGAGCGGGATTTTTCCATTCATATAGGGTGTATTCAACCCGATTTAGGTTATCGGCAAAATAATTAGCAAAATTATTATCTCCCGTAGTTATATATAACTCTGCCGCCGCCCACAGGCGATCATCAACATCTGTAGTCAGGCTTTTTTCTGTGTTGAATTCAGAAGCTAAATATTTATCCGAACCCGAGTCGTCTGATTCTTGCCAATCCACCTTCATTTCTGTCTGAGTTTGCAGATATTGCCAAGCTAGTTTGGCGGAATCTAAATACTCTCGTGACAATTGAGGATCTATAGATTCAAAATTGCGACTGGCGATCGCCATTGTTGCCGCGAATTTTGCCGTTGCTGGAGTAGAAATACCATATACATAGCGGGGTTGAACGTCTTCTTCAGGAGCTAAATTAACGCCCCAGGTATCCCCTGCTACTTTTCTGTATACCGCCCCATCATCGCGCTGCATTTTTAGTAGCCAGTTCAAACCAAACTCCATTTCGTCTAATAAATCCGATCTGCCATTACCGCTTTCGGGAATGCTCAATTGACTGTCGGGAAATAGATCGGGATTTTGTTCGTAAAGACTCAGCAACCGCCCAAGGGCAGCTGTGGTGGTAGCAACATATTTGTTATACGATCCTCCATCATGCCAGCCACCAACTGCATCTATGGTAATTGGATTTTCTCGATTGGCGACGATCGCATCTTTTACATGACAGGGTGGGTGAGATATACCCGATATCGGATCGGCAATTGCTACGCCACATCGTTGCGTGTAGTAAGAGCGCAGAAGTTTGACCAAACTATCTTGGTAAATATCTGTACCGATCGCAAAAGGAACAGACTGAAATTTTCCCGCACGCAGATAGTAGCTACCTGGCTGAGTAAAATCGCTAAAGTCGATAGTGGCGATCGCGTCTGCGCTTTCTGGATCGATAACTGCTGGTGCGACGTCTAGAGATGCGACTTCTTGATCGGTGTCGCGATCAATTAACTTCGCTCGCTCTTGACGCTCAAGATCGGGATTTATTAGAGTATTTTGTCTAAAAAAGGCTTTTTTACCCCACGAAGGCAAGTAACCTATCTGATTGACCACAATAGCTGGTTTTTTGCTGGTTACTCCCGCCCGTAATAAAGTTTCGCGATCGCTATCCAGACTAAATAAAATGCCTACTATAGCAGCTCCTAAAACTACTAGTAATACAGAGTTATTTAGTCTAAAGTTCATATTTATATTGATAATTTATTGATATTGATGATTTACTGCCGATTTAACGCTCTGAATATACATAGAGCTTTAAAAACACCAAAATGTTCCTTTGTTCGGTTTAGCATCTCAGATTGTCGGACTAGGATAAATTTGTCTATGATGTATCGAAGCCAAACCAAGAGTCAGTGAGACAACAAATATATCATCTCTCCATTTTCTCTTTAAACTGGATCTCTCGCTCGATTTACGACTACTAAATTATTTGATATGGCACCATAATCCTATTCCTTGATGAAAATTTTGATTAGATAACTAAAGCCACCAAGCAAAAATCAAATTAATGGAAATTGTCCGTCTGTTGTTCAAAAGTTCTCCCAAGAACTTGCTTTTAGCCAGCGTAGCTAGTTTAGTCAGTGGTGCCTGTAGTGCGGGAGTTATTGCTACGATTAATTATGCGATCGCTAATTTAACCGATCAACCTTTTTGGCTACCCTGGCTATTTTTTGGTTTGTGTTTGGTTTTGCTGGCATTCAAATTTATTAGCTGGGTGCTAACTACTCGACTGTCGCAAGAGATAATTTACGATCTGCGCCTGGCCATAACTCAGCAGATTTTGAGCTGTCCCTTACAACACGTAGAAACCATTGGCTCATCCAGGCTGTTAGCCACTCTAACAGGGGATATAAATGCGATCGCCAATTCTTCGATTCAACTATCGCTGATAATTGTTAATTTGGCTGTATTAGTCGGCATTTTTTCTTACTTATGTTGGCTATCTCCGCTGTTATTCTTAATGGTATTTAGCAGTATTGCTGGCGGCTTTTTACTCTACAGCTTTATTCAACAGTTAGGGATTAAAGATTTGCATCGAAATCGCCAGGTACAAGATGTTTTATTCGGTCATTTTCGTTCGGTAACAGAAGGAATCAAAGAATTAAAGTTGCATCGTCCCAGAAGAACGGCATTTATTAAAGAAGAATTGGAGGCTACTGCGAGTGAATCCAAGTTTTATTGGATGAGAGCTATTAATACGATCGCCTTCGGATCTTCTTTGGGGACTATCTTATTTTTCGTTCCTCTCGGACTGATTATATTAGTCTTCCCTCGAATTAGTGATGTTCCGACTACCACTATATCTAGCTATGCCATAGCGGTTCTATATCTTACCAATCCGATCAGCGACATTGCTTCTTCTTTACCTCCAATAGCCCAGGCAAACGTTGCTCTAAAGAAAATAGAATCTTTGGGTTTATCTTTATCGCAACAAGCCACCGAACCCAAGTTTCCTACTGGTAGCGATTTTGATCGCCATTGGCAAAGCCTCAAGCTAGTCAATGTAAATCATGCTTATCAGAGTGATTCGGCAGGCGATCGCTTTTCTCTTAATGATATCAATCTGGAGTTTAAGCCTGGTGAAATTGTCTTTATTGTGGGTAGTAATGGCAGCGGAAAGTCTACTTTACTCAAGCTAATTACGGGATTATATATTCCCGACGCAGGAGAAATTTTATTAAATGATATTCCCGTTGATGATAATAATCGCGAATGGTATCGTCAGCAATTTTCGGTAGTATTTTACGATTTTTATCTGTTCGAGCGTTTGATTGGTATTAGTAGCAGTACCTCAGCAGAAGTAGATTTGATTAAAAAATATTTGAGCCTATTGGGATTAGAGGAGAAGGTGGCGATCAAAAACGGACAGCTTTCTACTACTAACTTATCCCAAGGGCAGCGCAAACGTCTGGCTTTACTCACTGCCTATTTAGAGGATCGCCCGATTTATGTATTTGATGAATGGGCATCGGATCAAGATCCAGTTTTTAAAGAAATCTTCTATCAGAAGTTATTACCAGAACTACAAAATAGAGGCAAAACAATTATTGCTGTAACTCACGACGATCGCTATTTTAATGAATGTCAAAATAAATTTTCTCGTCTAGTTAAATTAGATTATGGTCGCATCGTTGACGACGCCCCCTAAAGGACAAAAGTTAGGCTTTGATGAACATTGGTGACAAGTTAAGAGCCTACGTTGTTTGTACCACAAGGGCATAACATCAACTAGCTTTTAAGTCAAAAGTCATATGCGAAGCGGTATTCCTTGGGAAAAGTCAAAAGTCAAATTTCAATATCTATTCCCTAACTTCTATAAATCGGTTAAGTAAAGATAAATAATTTGGATTTTGACTAAATACTTATTTTAGATTTATCAAACTGCTCTATTATCAATCGAAGTATGTGCCATGCTAAACAAGCTATAAATTTGCGCTTGGCATCAAATCGGCTGGCAGTAATTGATTGAATCTGAAATGACTAATATACAGTTTGGTCGAGAGGTTTGCGGTAATTTAAATGTATCGGAACATCGAGAATGGCTGGTGACAAACGGTATTGGCGGCTATGCTTCGGGTACGATATCGGGCTTATTGACTAGAAGCTATCACGGTTTGCTGCTAGCTACTCTCCAACCGCCAGTAGATATAACCTTGATGTTGACTAAGCTCGATGAAACTATTATTTACGATAATTGCACCCTCGTCAGTCGCTACAATGGGAGAAAGGCTTTAGCCGCATCTGACCACCACAACGCGCTGACTCGCAATTATTCTCTACACACAAATCGCTGGGCGGATGGTAGCGTTAACCCTCAAGGCTACAAAAACATCGAAAGCTTTCATTTAGATGGGACAACTCCTGTCTGGGTATATGCTTGCGCCGATGCTTTAGTTGAAAAACGAGTCTGGATGCAGCAAGGGGATAACACTACCTATATTCAATATAAAATGCTGCGGGGTGGTCAACCGTTAACACTTTCTCTCAAAGCTTTAGTTAATTATCGCGATCGCCATGCTACTACTAGCAGTCAAGATCTTCATTATCAAATTGTCAGTTGCGATCGAGGATTGGAGATTAAGGCATTTCCCAACACTTCTAACTTGTATTTATCGGCAATAAAAGATCGGGAAACAGTTACCTGGGAAGTTAATAATGAATGGTATCAAGGTTTTGCTTTAGCAGTAGAAGAATATCGTGGCTTGAATAATATTGAAGATCACCTGTATGCGGGAAACTGTAGCGTCAGTCTGAGTATGGGAGAGTCGATAACTGTCGTTGCCAGTGCAGAGGATTGGGATAGGGAGAAATATTATCCCACGAAGATGGGACGAGGAGATAGAGAGTTAATCGATCTGTTTTACTCTAAAAATCAAATAGATACTGCACCAGGTTGGATCGAACAGTTGGTATTGGCGGCAGACCAATTTATAGTCGACCGCCCCTTAACAGATGTTCCTGAAGGTAAAACCATTATCGCTGGCTATCCTTGGTTTAGTGACTGGGGTAGGGATACGATGATTAGTTTACCAGGCTTAACTCTGACTACGGGGCGTTTTGAGGTGGCGAAAGTTATCCTGCAAACCTTTGCTAAGTATATCGACAAGGGAATGTTGCCTAACGTGTTTCTCGATCGCGGTGAAACTCCAGAGTATAATACGGTGGATGCTAGTCTGTGGTATTTTGAAGCAATTCGCGATTATTATGCTCATACCCAAGATAAGCAGCTTTTAATCGAGCTTTATCCCGCTTTGGTCGAAATTATCGACCGGCATTGCCGAGGGACGAGATATAATATTCATCTCGATGACGACGGTTTGATTTATGCGGGAGAAGCAGGAGTACAGTTAACCTGGATGGATGCCAAGGTGGGAGATTGGGTAGTAACTCCTCGCATTGGTAAGCCTGTTGAGATTAATGCCCTTTGGTACAACGCTTTGGTAATTATGTCGGAGTTTGCCAGAGATTTGGGTAAATCTGGGCAGGAATATCTGAAGATGGCAGCGAAGACTAGAAAAGGCTTTCAGCGTTTCTGGAATGCAGATTTGGGCTATTGCTATGACGTATTGGATACTCCTGATGGTAATGATGATTCTCTGCGTCCCAATCAAATTTTTGCGGTGTCTTTACCTGTTAGGAATTTGGGCGAATGCCTTGCTGTGGGCGAATACCATTCGCCCCTACTGGGTGATAAACAACAAAAACAGGTGGTTGATATTATCGCCCGACGTTTATTAACTTCTCATGGATTGCGATCGCTCGATCCTCAACACCCCGACTATGTTCCCATCTACGGTGGCGATCCTTTACAAAGAGACGGGGCGTATCATCAGGGTACGCTGTGGAGTTGGTTAATCGGTCATTTTGTCCAGGCACATCTTAAAGTGTATGAAAATCCCAAACTCGCCCGAAGTTTCTTGTTACCGATGGCAAATCATTTACAGGATGGTTGCGTTGGCAGCATTAGCGAAATTTTTGATGGCGACGCACCTTTTATTCCCCGAGGGGCATTTGCTCAAGCTTGGGGAGTGGCGGAGGTTTTGCGGGGATGGAATTTGTTGTCGCAGGAAGTGGATTGATTGGGAAAAGCTAATGAATTTATTCGTAAGTAGCAAGCTAGAGACAAGGCATGCCTTGTCTGTACGCCAAGTGATCAACGCACAGTTTATGAAATACCAAGAAATAAGAAGTCATATATTTTTATATGTATCTGTTGTGCACAGCTAAACCGTAAAAATTTTAAATAAGACATATAGAAATTTAGATTTAAAGTCTATGACTATAAGCACTGAAGATGATTCTAAAAAATGGTGGCAAAGTGGCATAATTTATCAAATATATCCTCTGACTTTTGCTGATGCTAATGGTGACGGCACGGGAGATCTGCAAGGAATTATCAATAAATTGGATTATTTGAACGATGGCGATCCCAATAGTCAGACTTCCCTGGGTATAGATGCTATTTGGCTATCTCCAATCAATGATTCCCCGATGATTGATAATGGCTATGATGTCAGCAATTATTATGAGATTGGTTCGGTTTTTGGCTCGTTATCTGACTTTGAAGCTTTAATAGTAGAGTCCCATAAAAGAGGGATTAAAATAATCTTAGATTTAGTCATCAACCATACTTCCAATCAACACAGTTGGTTTGTTGAATCTAGTTCCAGCAAAGATAATCCCCATAGCGATTGGTATCACTGGCAAGATCCCGAACCCAATGGCGGGGTTCCTAACAATTGGCTGTCATATTTTGGCGGTACTGCCTGGACTTATTGCGAGACAAGAAAACAATATTACTATCATGCTTTTAATGAAAACCAACCCGATCTTAACTGGGGCAATCCAGAGGTTAGAACAGAAATTTATGACATGATTCGCTTTTGGCTGGACAAAGGCGTTGATGGCTTTAGGTTAGATGCTTCTAGCGTTTTTAGTAAAGATAAATACTATCGTTATAATCCTGTTAAATTTGGTACGACAGATAAAAATAACTACAATAATCAAGAACATCTTTACGATAAGAATCTACCCGAAAATCATCAAATAATCAAAGAGATAAGAAAGATTATTGATGAATACGATGAAAGAATCTTGATTGGCGAAACGTTTATTGATAGTCGATTGTACGATTCTACAATTTTCTATGGCAAAAATAATGATGAACTACACTTACCTTTTGCCTTTGAATTTCCTTTTAGTCCTTGGTATCCTGGTTATTTGCAAAGAGAAATCGAGAAAAAAGAATTAATTACCCCCAAAGACGCTTGCCCGACTTATTTCTTGGACAATCACGATATTCCCCGCCATTTATCCCGTTGGGTGGAATGCAGCCTGTGTACTAATCCTGATGCGATCGCTAAAGCTGCCGCCACTCTGTTGCTTACAGTAAGGGGAACACCCGTATTGTATTACGGACAAGAGATTGGCATGGTCGATTTAATAAATATTCCCGAAGCAAAAACTCGCGATCGCGCCACCATAGTCAGCGAAAATGGAGAATTACCCCCTGCGCGAGATGGTTGCAGAACTCCCATGCAGTGGGATAGTTCGATAAATGCAGGCTTTAGCTTTGGTAAAGATGTAGAACCTTGGCTACCAGTGAATGATAACTATACCGAAGTAAATGTGGTTGATGAGTTGGCAGATAAAGGTTCTATTCTCAACTTCTATCGCCAGCTAATTAAAATTAGAAAAAACAGCGAGGCTTTGTGTCATGGAAGCTGGAAAACTCTAATTCATTATCCCTACGAACATTTAGCTTATACCAGAGAATCTGCTAACGAAAAAATCCTCATCATTATCAATTTTTCCTATGAAAAAGAATTTACGGTAGATGAATATATTGAGCCAGAAAGTTGGGAAATACTACTCTCAAATATCTTGCCAACAGGAAAAATAATCGATCTACCCAAAACCCTACAAGCATTTGAAATAACGATTCTTAAAAAAGACTAACAACCAACAACCAACAACCAACAACTAACAACTAACCATGTCCAAAGAATCAGCAAGATTACAACACAAAGAATGGAAAAACTGGGGTCCTTATCTTAGCGAACGGCAGTGGGGGACGGTTAGAGAGGACTATAGCGAGTATGGCGAAGCATGGGACTTTTTTCCTCACGAACATGCGCAATCGCGGGCTTATCGTTGGGGAGAAGATGGAATTGCAGGGATTAGCGACTCTCAGCAGAATTTGTGTTTTGCGATCGCCTTATGGAACGAGGAAGATTCGATTTTAAAGGAAAGATTATTTGGTTTGACGGGTAATCAGGGCAATCATGGGGAAGATGTAAAGGAATACTATTTTTATCTCGACAGTACCCCCACTCACTCTTATATGAAGTGTTTGTATAAGTATCCCCAGGCGACATATCCTTATATAGATTTGGTTGAAGAGAATCAAAAGCGATCGCGTTATGAATATGAATACGAACTATTAGATACTGGTGTATTTGATGACAATAAGTATTTTGACGTGTTTGTGGAATATGCCAAAAATACCCCCGAAGATATTTTAATTGAGATTACTGCTATTAATCGCGGAACAGAAACCAAACCCCTACACCTCCTGCCTACTCTCTGGTTTCGCAATACTTGGTCTTGGTCGGAAGATGGAATTAAACCTAGTCTAAAAGTTAGGGATAAAAAGGAAAGCTTGAGCATTATCGAAGCCGCACAACCAGAAAAAGATAGTTATTTTTTATATTGTGATTTTTCGAGTTGGTCTAAAGGTAGTTCCCCTTTGCTGTTTGTGGAGAATGAAACCAACTATCGCCAGCTGTTCGATAGCGAAAATGCCAGTCCCTACGTTAAAGACGGTATTAATGATTATGTTGTTAATGGCGATCGCAGTGCGGTCAATCCCAAACAAATAGGAACTAAATTTGCGCCTCACTATGTCTTAAATTTGGCTGGAGGAGAAAGTAAAACTATTAAGTTACGACTGGCAAATACTGCCGATCTGACTCAGCCTTTTGGTGAAGAATTTGACGGTATTGTTAAAGCCAGAAAACAAGAAGCCGATGAATTTTATCAACAATTAACGCCCTTTTCTTTAAGTGAAGAAGCGAGAAATGTTCAGCGACAGGCTTTTGCAGGGATGCTGTGGACAAAACAGTTTTATTATTACTCTGTAGACAGGTGGCTAAAAGGCGATCCGACACAGCCCACTCCACCAGAAGGAAGAAAAAAAGGCAGAAATCATCAATGGAAACATTTAGATAATGCAGATATTATATCTATGCCCGATAAGTGGGAATACCCTTGGTATGCGGCTTGGGATTCGGCGTTTCATGCTTTACCCCTGGCGGTAGTCGATCCAGAATTTGCCAAAGATCAATTAGATCTGATGACTCGCGAATGGTACATGCACCCCAACGGGCAGCTACCTGCATATGAATGGGCTTTTGGCGATGTTAACCCTCCCGTTCATGCTTGGGCGACTTGGCGGGTATATAAAATCGAGGAGAAACAAAAAGGAAAAGGCGATCGTGTTTTTCTAGAAAGAGTCTTTCAAAAGCTACTGCTTAACTTTACCTGGTGGGTCAATCGCAAAGATGAAGAAGGGAACAACGTTTTTGAGGGGGGATTTCTGGGTTTGGATAATATTGGCGTATTTGATCGCAGTTCTTCCCTACCTACAGGGGGTCACATCGAACAGGCTGACGGTACTAGCTGGATGGCGATGTATTCCCTCAACCTTCTGACTATTGCCCTGGAATTAGCCAAAGAAAATCCCGTTTACGAAGACATGGCAACTAAGTTCTTCGAGCATTTTATCTATATTGCCGATGCCATGACCCATATTGGCGATGAAAAGACTCAGCTATGGGATGAGGATGACGGTTTCTTTTATGATGTGCTGCATTTTCCCGATGGCAATCGAGTTCGGCTAAAAGTGCGATCTATGGTAGGGCTAATTCCCTTGTTTGCCGTAACCACTCTCGAACCAGATTTGCTAAATCGCTTGCTCAATTTCAAGCAAAGACTGGAATGGTTTATCAGCAATCGTCCCGAACTAAAACGCAATGTTGCCTGCATGGAAAGTGCGGGAATGGGCGCGAGAAGAATGCTAGCACTTTGTTATGCCACGATTGATCGAGTGGAGTCCCAAGATCGGCTGAGACAAATTTTAGTCAAGCTGCTAGATGAAAACGAATTTCTCAGCGATTATGGTATTCGCGCCCTGTCTAAATACCACGAAGAACATCCTTATACTTTTTATGTGAATGGAGAAGCGCATTCGGTAAATTACGAACCAGCAGAATCTTCCAGTGGTTTGTTTGGCGGTAATTCTAACTGGCGGGGTCCTATTTGGTTTCCCGTTAATTATCTGTTAATTGAATCCCTACAAAAGTTTCATCATTATTTGGGCGATGATTTCAAAGTAGAATGCCCCACGGGTTCGGGTAAATGGCTGAATTTGTGGCAGGTAGCAGAGGAAATATCCAACAGATTGACCAAAATATTTCTCGCTAATGAGTCGGGCAAACGTCCAGTCTACGGAAATATAGATAAGTTTCAAAACGACCCCCACTGGAAAGATTTAATTCTCTTTCACGAATACTTTCATGGCGACAATGGTGCGGGAATTGGGGCATCTCATCAAACGGGATGGACTGGATTGGTTGCTAAGTTAATTCAACAGCAAGCTGAATATTATAAATATTGAGTTTTACTCAAGGCGAAAACTGATTAATAAGGATAGTTTATACTTAACATAACTAAAAACGTTGTAAATTAGCTTGATAAAGTAGAAATGCTTAGGTATGTTAATTACATAGACAAGAGAGACACATCATTTTTATCTCGTTTCTCTTTCATCTAGCTCTTCTCGGAGAGCGAACCTTGAAAAATAAATAACGCAATCATAAACACATGACTACTACTCTACAACAGCGCGAAACACGCGGTGCATGGGAGAACTTC
>JBCDCO010000156.1:0-13203 GCA_039181635.1 Cyanobacteria bacterium P01_G01_bin.19
GAACGCGAAATTTTTCACTCGTTGCTGCTTCGGCTTCGGCTCTAGCTTCTACTAATGCTCTGCGGGATAAAGCCCCTTGTGCGGTTAAACCCGAAACCCGATCTAGATTATCTTGCGCTTCTGCTTCTCTGGCGATCGCTGTATTTAATTCTGCCTGGCGTTGGGCAATAATTTCGGGACGAGTGCCTACTTGCAGGCGTGCTAAGTTGCCTCTTTCTTGTGCTAATCTGGCTTGAGCTTCGGCTAGAGCCAATCGAGAATCGGCATCATCGAGAATTGCCACCGTCATTCCTGGGGTTACGCGATCGCCTTCTCTAACTAAAACTCGCTGTACCGTACCGTCTATTTGAGGACTAAGTGTAGCTCTTTCTCCTGCTTCTACTTGTCCTAATAATCTAACTTGTCTGTTACCCGTACCAGGGGTTAAGGGTATGGTTTCCACCGATCTGGGAGGTGGTGCTTGAGTGGTAGTTTGTGCTGTCGGTACAGAATCAGGTGTGAAGGTTTGCCATAAAGCTACGCTACCTCCACCTAAAAGCAGAGTTGCTAGTAACCATCCAGATAACTTACTTTTCTTTTTATATGTTTCCTGGGGAATTTCTGTTTGTTGTTCTTTAGACTTGGGCTTTAATTCTGGAGACTGCTGGGGTGGAATGTTAACTGAAGTCATGGTTCTAAATTGGTTAATTTATTAAAAATTGTTGATTTTAATTAATTTTTTTACTCCCCTGATTTATGTTTACCCGATAAAAGTGTCACTGATATGACAGAGCTAAGGCGTTAGAGTGAGGGGGGAGTCTGGTCAAATGTTTGTTGGTACAGCAAATAAAGTAAATTGCTATTTATTAATGTTTCGTATCGTTTCGTTTTTATTTTATTGAAAGCGATTTTCTTTGTCAAGTTTTTCTATACGAGAGCCTAGAAATAATTTCAATCAAGATACACATCAAGCTAGCTTTATCTAACTAATACACCAGTTGTTCCAGATTCTTGGCGACAAATTCCCGCCAGCTAGTTGGTTTGCGTCCTGTAATAGCCTCAAAATTACCAAATGTGGCATCTGCGTTGGGAATCTGATTGGCAATATTGAGCTTAAACTGAGTGTAAACACAGTGAATATAAGCTGACTCTGCCCCTAATTCGAGCATATTTGCCAAGAACTCTTCAGGCGATCGCGTTTCGACTCGATAGGGTTTACCAATTACGCCCGTTAGAATTTCAGCTACCTCTGACATAGTTGCAGTATCGTAACCTAAAGGATAAATCTTGCCCGCGTGTTTTTCTGGCTGGCGTAAAGTTTCTGCTGCTACCTCAGCTAGATCGTCGCTATCGACCCAACTCCAACGAGCATCACCGATATAGTTTGTTACTACATCTTTATTCAACCAACCAAAGTCAGTCAGATTTTTCATAAAGGCTTCGGGACGGAGATGAGTATAGCCAAATCCCAGCGATTCGATATACTTCTCAATATACTGATGCCATCCCCAGTGGGCGACTTCATTTGTAGGTGCGCCAGATGCACCGATATGGACGATGTGTTCTACTCCTGTTTCTTTGGCGGTATCGAGAAATGCTTTACTCTGCTTGAGCATATCCACCGTGTAGCCAGTTAAAAGTAAAGCGCGATCTATTCCTTCTAAAGCAGGCTTCAAAGTATCTTGTTTATCTAAGTCCAGATGGCGAATTTTTATTCCCTGTTCTTGTAGAGATTGAGCTTTTTCAGGAGAACGAACTCCCGCTATAACTTGGACATTTTCCGATTCTGCTAACAAGCTGGCAACTTTTCCGCCAACTTTTCCCGTCGCACCAAGAACTAAAATTTTAGGTTTAGTGTTCACGATTTATATTCTCCTATGCAAAATCTGTTTTTACAGCTACTTCTTCCCAAGCGTCTAATTCTGCTGTGAGAGACTCAAGCTTTTTCCGAAAATTAGTGTAAGCGTATTTCCCTAATACCAGTCTCAAAGGTGGATTATTTGAGTTAACTACCTTGATAATTGCTTCAGCAGCCTTTTGCGGATCGCCTGGTTGTTTCCCTTCGATGTTGTTGAGGAAGTTGAGAAACTTCCCTACAGTATCTTGATAAGCATCCATTTGCGATTCTGCGCGATCTAAAGAACGTCCGATAAAATCAGTACGGAAAGGACCAGGTTCAACAATAGTTACCTTGATGCCTAAAGGTGCAACTTCTCCCTGTAAAGCTTCCGATACTCCTTCCAGGGCAAATTTAGCTCCGCCATAAATTGAGAAACCCAGTTCGTTAGTAAAACCCGCGATCGCTGACATATTGATAATGTGTCCGCTTTGTTTCTCCCGCATTACAGGAAGTACGGCTCTAATAACATCGATCGCACCAAATAGATTGGTATTAAAGTTGCGTTGAATTTGCTCGTCGCTAACTTCTTCCAATGCGCCGATTAAACCATAACCAGCGTTATTAACCAAGACATCAATCCTGCCAAGTTTGGCAACTGCCTTATCTACAGTATTTTTTATTTCTTCTTTGTCTGTTACATCAAGTTTTAATGCTAGGGCTGTTTCGGGATACTGAGAAATTAATTCCTGTAGCTGTTCTGGTTTGCGTGCCGTAGCAATAACTTTATCCCCTTGTTGGAGAACTGTTTCCGCTAAAGTGCGTCCAAAACCTGTGGAGCTTCCTGTAATTAACCAGACTTTCGAGTTTTGTGTGTTCATAGCTAAATTTATCTTGAAATAATTTATTAACGTTACGCTGCGTAATTATTGTAATTGAACAAAATTTATTTTGTCAACCAAATGGACTCGATCGCGGAATAGGGTATGGATTGAAACACCTGAAACATTGGATAAACAAATTATTTAAACTATCTGGTAGTTTTTACTAACTACTTCATTACGGTGGAAGCGATCGCTCTTGCAGTGCCTTGCTTCAGAGCGATCGCCTTTTGTGCAAAATAGTTTTTATTTATCGAGTGAGGAAACCACCATTAATCCACAAAGTTTGTCCCGTAATCCATTGGGAACTAGGTGAAGCCAGAAACTCTACTAGAGGTACGACATCTTCAATCGTGCCGATGCGATTTGCTACTGCAAGACTGGCTAATCTCTCTGTTGATTCGGGGGTTTCCTGGGCGTGAAAGAAAGGTGTATCTAATGGTCCTGGGGCAATAGTATTGATTGTGATACCCCGACTGCCTAACTCTTTGGAACTCATGCGAGTCAGTTCTTCCATAATAGCTTTGCTGCCAGCATAAGCCGTGTAGTTTGGGGCTGATGCGCCCAGTAGTGTGGTACCGATATTGATAATGCGCCCGTTATCCGAGATACGGCGTGCTGCTTCCCGCGTACATAAATAAGTTCCGCGAGTGTTGATATTAATCATGCGATCGATTTCTTCATCAGTAACTTCGGCGATCGGTTTCTTAACGATATCCCCCGCATTGTTTACCAGAATATCTAACCCTCCCAAGTCATTTGTCGCAGCATCGAACACTCGTTTTACCGTTTCAACTTGACCCAAATCTCCCTGTACCAAAACAGCCCGCGAACCTTGAGCTTCTACCAAGCGTGCGGTTTCTTCTGCTTGATCTCGCGTTGACTCTCGATGGTAATGCACGACAACATCTGCACCGTGTTTGGCTAATACCTCGGAAAAAGCACGACCGAGATTGGCTCTCGCTCCCGTGACGATCGCTACCTTACCAGCTAACTCTTTATTGGAATCTGAGGATGCAGCAGCAACAGGCTGAGATGGAGTAGAGGCTTGAGTATTGGCTTGTCCAGCAGCGATCGAGCCTACTAAACCTGTCGCGCCAATTGCTCCGAGGAATTTACGTCTATTGGTACTCATGATTATTTTTTAGTATTGATTCTTATGTTGCTTTATCGTTGCTTCGAGCTAAATGTAAAAATCTTATAAAAATTGTCAAGCTGCGTATATCAAGATCGATCTGATTTTTAGTACGATCGGTATTACTGAGAGCGAAGCTTTCCTGGGGTAATACCAAACTGACGGCGAAACAAACGAGTCCAGTGAGATTGATTGGCAAAACCGCAGTCAACAGCAATAGTCGATAGGTTTAGAGAAGTATTACGTAATAGTTCTAGCGATCGCTCCAAGCGGAGAGTTGTCACCCATTGATATACAGATTGACCGTATTTGGTTTGCACCGCTTTTTGCAGAGATTGAGTTGTCGTTTCTTCTAGCTTGGCTAGTTCGGTAACGGTTAGTTTGCGATTGAGATTTGCCAGAATATAGTTTTTTAGGCGATCGAGATTGGGTTTGGCTCTAAAATCCGAGGTAGCATCTAAATGAACCAGTTGTAGATGTCGAATCAAAGCCTCACTCATACTCTCTCGATAGAGAATAATATCTGGATCGTGGCGGTGTCTTTGGGAAAAAAGAGCCTGGGCAAATTGCCGAATCAAAGGATCGCTCTGCATGATTAACATCTTTTCGGCAGATTCAGGATTTAATCTTGCTTGGGGAAACATCATATAGGCATAGGACAAGCGATCGCCTAGATAGTAACCCTCTAGCACCGAAGCTGGGGGCAAAAAAGAGAAATCTCCTGGAATTACCGCACCCTGATAACCATTTTTACCGTTTCCTACCACTTCAAAAGTAGATAGTCGCGCTCCAAAGTTGATAACCAAGCAAGGATCGGAGTAGCTTTCTTGATAGGCAATACCGTCGCGAGGAGCTTCTGTAACCAACTTCATCGTGAAGTCTGGTGTTTCTAACAAATCTGTTTGTAAAACAAAGTCAAAATCTGGTTTGGCACTTTGAAATTGGTCTGACAATATTCTCTCCTCCCGATTACTACCTGCTATGAGCCTATCCCTATCTCATCAAACAATGTAACGCTTTTTTGATTTAATGCTGACGTAGGCGAATTTGTAGTTGTGATGCCACTGCACTAAGATAGCTAGAGTTGTCTATTGTTTCTTTCGGTAGCAAATTGGCAGCAATTCCAGCCCGTATAATATCTTCAGCGTCGATTTGTCCTAATACGTAGTCGGAAGTCAAAGACATCCCACCAGAAATGCCTTGTGCCTCAAATCCACCTCGCTGCGCCCTAGTTATAAGGTTGCTAGGAGTGATTTGACGAACTGAAGTCTCACCAACTGCATTGGGATTATAGGTAATCGGTTCTGCTTGTGATACAGAAGGCATAAGAGTTACGAAAGTTAATGTAGTCAATCCAGTTAAGAAAAAGCGATTCATTTTATTTCTCCTTTATGTTATTTACTGTACGTTAAGTAATTAAAATGCCCAAAAAATTATGGTTAATTTGTTTTTAAACGGTGACGATAATCTTGCCGTTTTGCTGATTAGACTCCATGTAGCGATGTGCCTCAACAATATTATCCAGAGAGAAGCTTTGAGAATCGATAACAGGGTTGAGTTTTCCTGACTTTAAACCATCGTAGATGTAATTTTTACCCTGTTCTAACCGTTCAGGGTCGCCTGTAATCTCTAATACCGTGTATGCCTGAACTTTTAATCCTTTACTTAAAGCAGCCATCAAAGGGAAAGGAGTTGAATCTACTTCCATACTTAATGCACCATAGATAAAGATAGTTGCACCTTTAGCTGCTGCATTGGCGAGATCGTTAACAATCGAACCCGCGATGGGATCGAAAATTAAATCCGCACCATGTCCTGAAGTAATTTCCATCACTCTTGCTACTAAATCTTCTTCCTCTGTAGCAATAACATAATCTGCACCTGCATCTAATAGCTTTTGTTTTTTCTTTGATGTTCTAGTTGTGGCGATCGCAATTGCTCCTGCTGCTTTGGCTATTTGAATTGCTGAATAGCCGACACTACTACTTGCTGCGGTAATAATTACATAATCCCCTGCTTTTGTTTGACCATAGTAATTTAAAGCTCCGTAAGCTGTAAGATACTGCATCCAAATTGCTGTACCCTGTTCAAAAGATAAATTGTCGGGAAAAGGAGCAACAATACTAGCAGGAACGAGCGCACTTTCACCATACACGCCATATTGACTCATTTTGGCGAAGGGAGAAGGAATGGTACTAACGCGATCGCCTACCTTAATTCCCTCAACTCCCGTACCAACTGCATCGACAATTCCCGATGCTTCGTAACCAATACGAGCGGGTAGCTGTGGCTGTTCTATGTATGCCCCTTCGCGAAATACCACCTCAGCCCGATTGAGTCCAATCGCTTTTACCTGTAAACGGATTTCCCCTTCTTTGGGTTCGACTAAAGGCAAATCTTCGATTTTTAAAACCTCTGGGCTACCTAATTCATGAAAACGGACAATTTTTACCATGATATTTCTCCTAAAAAGTTTTTTTGGTGTAGGTGTAGTATTAAGTAGTGAAGCGATCGCCCTAACCTCCAATTGCTCCTACAGCTACACCTTCATAGGCAGTATCCAGGGCAACTTCTCTACCCGCATCTACATCTGCTTTGACTGATTCCAGCTTGGTTTCAATTGCACCCACTGCATCAGCACCTAAAGGTAAACGTAGAGGAGGATTACCACTTTCTACGGCTTGAATCATAGCTGCTACTGCCTTGGCAGGATCGCCTGGTTGTTTGCCATCTACATCTTTTACCCACTCGCGAAAACCGCCGACCGCCTCATCGTAATCACCGATCAGATTATCCGTAGCAACTAGCGATCGCCCGTTAAAATCAGTGCGGAATGCACCAGGCTCTACCAAAGTGACTTTAATTCCCAGTGGTGCGACTTCTTTCGCCATTGCTTCAGAGATTCCTTCTAAAGCAAACTTAGTGCTACAGTAAATCCCCGCACCTGGGAAGGAAACCACACCGCCAACAGAAGAGAGATTGAGAATGTATCCGCTACGCTGTTGTCTCATCTGGGGTAACACTGCTCGCATCACATCCAATGCACCGAAAACATTAGTTTCGTATTGCTGACGCACCTCGGCATCGCTAACTTCTTCAATCGCTCCCATTGAGCCATAACCTGCATTATTCACTAAAACATCAATGCGTCCAAAGGTTGTAATAGCTCGATCTACAGCTTCTCTAACTTCTTCTGGTTTGGTTACATCTAATCGGACAGCTAAAGCGCGATCGCCATAGTTTGAGACTAAATCTTGCAGTTGTTCGGGTTTGCGTGCCGTGGCGACTACGGTTTCACCTTTGGCTAAAAGCTGTTGGGCAAGAATCCGACCAAATCCTGTAGAACTACCTGTAATCAGCCACACTTTTGAGTTGTTGTTAGTCATGATGAATAATCGCTTTTATTTTACGTTACGCTATGTATTTATATTAGATAAAGGAAATTGTTCTGTCAAGTTTTTTCAGAAACAAAATTAGCAAAAAAGAGGCTGGCTTAAGTTGTAAGCTGTTGTTCAATCGCATCACAAGCTACCCCAACCCCATCTTCTTGTTGAATAAGATGTCTTATCTTTGCTGCTTTAGCTGCATAATTAGAATTTTTCATTAATTTGTCCAGCTTCTTCGCTACTCTCTCTGCCAAGTATTGCTGGCGAGAAATTGTCAAAGAAGTTCCCAAATGCTCAACTCTGGCAGCATTATCTGGCTGATCGTGGCTGTAAGGCATTATTAATGTCGGACGACCAGCTTTTAATGCCTGAGCCGTCGTACCGATCCCACCTTGATGTACGATTGCACTAGCATGAGGAAAAATCTGAGAGTATGGCGCATATTTCACGGCAATGATATCTTTTGTCAAATTTTCTGGTGTGGTGTTTTTACCCACTAAAAGCACGGCACGACCCTTTAAAATTTTTGTGGCTTTGATACTTTCTGCGTAAAAATTGCCTGGAGTCATGACTGCTGCCGAACCCAGGGTAAAAACAATTGGTGGTTCACCTGCGTCCAAAAATTGTTTGAGTTCTGGTATGATTTCTAATCCAGCTTTAGTGCCATCATAGAAAGTGAATCCCGTGATAACAGTATTAGCTGCCCAATCGGGCTGTGGTTTTGCTAGGAGTGGAGAAAACATAGCCAGCACCAGATAAGGAGAATACTTATCGTCAATGAAAGGATTGCCAGCAAGAGGCGGTAATTGAAGTTCTCGTCGCAGTTGATGAACGGGTTCTGCCCAAGATTTCGCTACCACCTTGGATAACTCTAAGATGCCTCTACTAGCGATGTAACCCAATCCACCTAGTTTCGATAAAAATGGAAATACAGGAATTACAGACGGATCGTGGGGAGATAAAAAAGAAAGAGGTTGAAGAACCACCAAAGCCCAAGGAATTCCTCTTTTTTCTGCTAATAGCCTAGCTGCTACGACTCCTTCCCCTGCAAGGATAAAATCTGCATCTTTGGCACTATTGATTAAATCTGTGTAAGTTTCCCGTAAGCTGGCACAAATCCAGTTACGAATGACATACTCGACACCTGTTTTCAAATCCATCATGCGCGCCATTTCTTGAGGATCGCTAAGAGCAGTATTATCAGGACGCATCCGATGAAACTCAAATCCCAAGGATTCAATTTTTTCTTGGTACTCTTTATGGGTTGCAAACACCACATCATGACCGCGTTTTCTTAATTCGAGAGCGATCGCTATTTTGGGATGTAAATCGCCTAAAGAACCAATTGTCGTTACAATAATTCGACTCATGTTTCTAGCCTCTGAGATGATTTAATAACAATTTAGACTGTAAAAACTCGTGGTGTAAATTACTAGCTAGCGATTGAGTAGATAAGCGATCGCAATAACTCTCGAAGCATTTAAATCTTTTAATTTTATTCTCTAAAAATTACCAAGGTATTGGCTTTCGATTTTCGGCAAAATATCCATAGGTACAAGTCTTTGAGTACTAAAATACTGCCACAATCACCATTAACTAAATCTATTAGCAATTTCGGCTACGCGACGACCTAAAGCTTCTCCAGTTAGCTTATCCTCTTGATTTGGCGCAATGTCCACAGACTCTTGGGCTGCTTGTCCCATCGCACCGATATATCCTCCTAAGCGATTGATGCCACTCTCGTTTGCAGGGGTTTCTTCTAGTCCCACCCAAATCATTCCTTGCTGTGCAGCTAAAACGAACATAGTCATTAAGGCGTTCATTTTGTCTCCACTAGGACTTCCCGAAACTGTAAAGCCAGCAGCTAATTTGTCTTGCCATTGACGACTAAAATAAACCGTAGAAGTAGCATCAGCAAACGCTTTAAACTGAGCGGAAACACTGCCCATATAGGTAGGACTACCAAAAATAATCCCATCACTAACATTGAGTTGTTCCATTACGACATCATCTTGCCAACGTCCATCAACAATCTGATTGCCTTTAATTTCAAGTAAATTAACCTTAATTCCGTCAACTGAAGCAGCACCTTTAGCCACAGCTTTAGCCATTTCAGTAGTATGACCAAAACCAGAATGATAAATAACAGAGATAATTTTCATGATAATTTTCCTAATTTCTAGCCAGCAGTTAAATGTTCGTGTACTAATCGCCACTGATCCTGAAGACGCTTCCAGGTATGAGTGCCATATTGCCTAGCTTTTACTTCTTGTCCATCTTTAGTTTTTCCGCCACCCACCCAGGAAAAGGTAGTTACTGCTAAATCACCGTCAAGGGAAATATGCAAATTATCTTCTATCTGAATTGACCAGTAGCTAAAGTTTTGCATAAACCGAATCCAAGTATCGAGATATTCTTGAAGACTGTGAAGTACTATTACACCATTATCAATATTGTCAAATACCAAAATTTCGTTTTCTCCTGTAGCAAAGATGTTCTCGAAACCTTCTCCTGTAAACGGTTTATCTTTTGGACTCCAAATATCGATCCATTGTGCGGTGAGTTGTTGAATTGTGCCTCGATCTGTTTCTAATTGATGTTGTGTCGTGACGTTCATTTTTCTGTTTAATAAATACGAATTGTGTAATTAGTGATTATTTATTTTCTTTGAGAGTAATTACTAAATCTTTGATTCAAAGAATCTATTTCCTCTTCGGTTAACTGAATCGAACTAGCAGCATTATTTTCTTCTAAGTGAGCGATATTTGTAGTACCAGGAATCAAAATAATATTGGGTGCGTAGTGCAATAACCAAGCTAAAGCGATTTGGTTAGGTTTTACTCCTTTTTTGGTAGCAATTTCAGCAATTACTCCTGCTGCATTTGTCAGAGGCGAGCCTTGTTTCAAGGGATGTGCGCCTAACGAACCATGAGGAATAAAAGCAATATTATTGGCAATAGTGTAATCTAAAACGTCTTGGTGAGTCCTGTTGCTAATGCTGAATTTATTTTGTACCGAGACAATTGGTACTATTTTTCTTGCCTGTTCGATCTGTTCTACCGTAACATTGGATAAACCAAGGTGGCGGATTTTTCCTTCATCTCTGAGTTCTTTCAATGCACCTATAGATTCAGCAAAGGGAACTTTCGGATCGGGACGATGTAGTTGATAGAGATCGATTTGCTCTAGTTTGAGTCTTTTCAGGCTTCCTTCTACGCCTTTTCTTAAAAATTCTGGAGAAGCATCAGCAAGTATTCTATCTGGTGCGGGTTTGTTAATTCCCCCTTTAGTGGCAATGACTAGATTTTCGGGATAGGGATACAAAGCATCAGCAATTATTTCCTCGTTAAATCCTGCGCCATAGGCTTCGGCGGTATCGATAAAGTTAACTCCCAACTCGACAGCGCGTTGTAAAAGCTGTTTGCCACCTTCCCAGTCGGGATACGCGCCATAATTTCCTGGTTGTCCAGAAAGTCTCATTGCACCATAACCAAGGCGGTTAACGGTTAATTCATTGGCGATCGCAAATGTTTGAGGTATTTGTGTGATTATGTTCATGGTTTTTAAAGTTACGTTGCGATGAGTAAAATAATTTGCCCAAAAAAGTTGAATTAAATTCTGAGGTTATTCTTGTAAAGAAGAAGGTGCAGATAAGTGTTCGTGTATCATTACCCAATTGCCGTCTCTTTGTTCCCAAATTCCAGTCTGTCTTTGAACGAATTTTAATTCTTTGCCTCCCTCCAGTTGAGCTACAATATCGTGCAATACAGTAGTCCAGACTAGATCGCCACGTCGAAACACACTCAAGTCATTTCTGGGCTTAAGTGACAAAGATTTCATAGCTAATGTCTGTCGCATTTGAGCAAACGCTGTTTTCATTTCCGAGACGTTAGCAAAACTGTGGGACGTAACAGCATCGTAGTGCAGCAAGTCTTCAGCAGCATAGAGAGTTTGAATTTTCGACCAATTTGGTTCGCCATTCTGAGTCGTCCAAGCTGCGCCATATTCTTCTATTCTGCTTTTCAAGGATTGGAGATCTCGGTCTAGGTTTTTCAAAATTTCAGACATAATTAAAATCCTCTCTGATTAGTGTTTATTAAAGCCAGTTACGAAATAGCTTCATCAACATTGGCATTACCCAGTAAGTCATCAGATAGACTAAAATTCCAGTTAAAAGCAAAGTGCGAATGGGTAAGGGGAGTAAATTAAGGTATTCGCCAAAGAAATGCAAAATAATCGTAATTAACGGATAAATTGCCAGCCAAGTTAGGAAGAATAACTTATAACGTGGGGGACGTTTGTTAGCTAAAGCTGGTTTTTGAAAAGTCCCTCTTTGACGATAGGTAGTCATGTGACATAATTGATTTAGAGGATATTTAACGTTACGCTACGTAATTAATATACTAGGAATGAAATTAATATGTCAACAACTAAAACCCAAAAATCTGGAAGAGGGAGACCGAGATCGCCAGAAACTCGCGAGAAAATTCTTAAAGCAGCTTATGAATTATTGAATGAAGTCGGATTTATCGATTTAACCATTGAAGGAGTCGCAGCTAAAGCTGGAGTGGGCAAACCAACTATCTACCGACGTTGGAAGTGTAAAGCTTCCCTAGCAATGGATGCGTTTTTGAAAGTAGTTACTCCAGAAATTGTATTTCCCGATACTGGTTCGGTACGAGAAGACTTTAGAGAACAAATGCAGAAACTCATCAAAGTGATGAATAGCTCCAGAGGTGAAGTTTTAGCTAATGTTATTGGCTGCGGTCAAGCAAATGAAGATTTAATCACCGCATTTCGTAATAACTGGCTTTTACCTAGAAGAGAAGATGCCAAACAAATTTTTCAAAGGGGAGTAGAGCGAGGAGAGATTAGAGACGATGTAGATGTAGAAGTAGCGATTGACGCTTTGTACAGCCCACTTTTTTATCGCTTGTTGCTCAAACATCAACCACTAACTAATAAATTTATCGATGGGCTGCTCGATGTTGCTTTTAAGGGCTTGGAGAAATAGGAACACAGCTTATTTCTAGATCGCCAATTTACAACACCAGAGTCATTTTATGCTAGCTAGCTTATGTATTGACTTCACTTAATTAAATTAATTTGAGCATTACCAAGTGAAAATATTGGGAGCATTTATCCGTACTATTTTGGTTGAATTTATCCCAATTCCTAGTTAATGAAACTCATTAAAGACAAAGTTTTCGCGAGGATATGGGAGTAAAATTCACGAATCGTTGCCATCCGTGCGACTCTTTTAGCCGAAACAAGCAGAAATGCTTGGGGATAGCTAGCAGAGTAAGAAAACAAAATAGTTTCTGTATCTGTAACTTGATTACCATGAGGGTGAAAAACCCTCCCCACAGGTGCAGTGGTGAAAGCATCACCCCTACGGTAGCGACTAGCCATCAATCCGTAAAGCGGGGTGAAACGGCGGTAGCTGGAAGCCTAATCTGGCAACCCGTCTAGCAGAGAATCCATGAGTAACAAATAGTGAAGATGTGTCAGAACCATCATTAACGATAACCAGCCAAATAAGGCTGACAGGCTGGAGCCAAAAGGCAAAGGATAAGGAGTTGGCATTTGGATGGATGACCAACAAGCACTTCCGATAAACCTGGTGGAGAGCATCACTCTAAAGATTCATAGTTGATGGTAATTAGGAACGAAGTAACCCCCATCATAGCTCTCAAAGAAACATAACTTTGAGTAGGTGCTAACTATAAGCCTGATGGGGTGAGGATTGTCCAAGAAGCCAATGCCTCTGGGAAAGCTAGAGGATATGCAGACGTGGACACAGTGATTTGGAAAGAAGAGATGTTAGTAGCAATTAATTATGTCTATTCAACGACAATTAGAAAGTCTGGTTAGCGACAATTATCTTGGCTGACTGAGGAGAAAAAATAAGACACCATAGCAGCGTCAATTAAAACGTCAATTACAAACGCTGCTAAGTGTCAGGTCAAAGAATTAATTCTAAAC
>JBCDCO010000157.1:0-13045 GCA_039181635.1 Cyanobacteria bacterium P01_G01_bin.19
ATTCCTCTGTCTTCTCTAGGAAAAGCAACCCTCAAACCCGAACTCGCCAATATTTCTCGTTACAACGGACAACGAGTCAACACCGTACAGGGTTTTTTAACTCCTGGAGTATTGGCAGACAAAGCCTTGACTGATTTTAAACAACAGTTAGCCAATGCCACCTGGCAGCTCCCCAGCGGCTATAGCTACGAATTTGGCGGAGAGGCAGAACAAAAAAATAATGCGATCGGTGGCTTGATCTCTACCGTAGGAGTAATTGCTGTTCTGATGGTGGCTACTCTAGTTTTATCCCTTGGTTCTTTTCGTCTGACGGCGGTAATTGGTATTGTAGCGATCGCCTCTTTTGGTTTGGGTCTATTTTCCATCTGGCTGTTTGGCTATCCCTTTGGCTTTAATCCCATTATCGGTACGGTAGGCTTAATCGGGGTAGCAATTAACGATTCGATTGTTGTCCTCGCTGCTATTCAGCAGCATCCTGTTGCCAAAACGGGTAACAAAAAAGCAATCCGCGAAGTGGTCTTACATTCTACCCGCCATGTTATTGCTACTACTTTAACTACTGCCATTGGTTTTGTTCCCCTATTGCTGGGTGGAGGAGAGTTTTGGCCTCCTTTAGCTATTGTGATCGCGGGAGGCGTAATTGGTGCAACCTTACTCGCGCTTTATTTAATTCCTGCAGCTTATTTAATTGTCGTACGTCAACAGCGAACTAAGTCTTTGATTCAATACGATCGCCAAAATACACTTGTTTTGGATGGGGAAGGTTAAATCCTGCCTTTTGCTTCTCGTTTATCGACTGTAAAAACCACCACAGTCAATAATGTTAAATTTATAGATATCTAAAACTTGAAGGGTTCAAATATGGTTCGACAAGGACGCCATCTACAGTCGGATACAGTTAACGGGCAATCGCTCTTCCTCGAAAGTGGCGATCGCCTAACTCGTGCTGAATTTGAACGACGCTATTCAGCTGCACCCCACATCAAAAGAGCAGAACTAATTGAAGGAGTAGTTTACGTGGCATCTCCCCTACGGCACGAGCAACACGGCAGACCTCACAGTCGCGTGATGACTTGGCTAGGAGTATATCAAGCATTGACTCCTGGCGTAGACTTAAGCGATGCACCAACTGTAAGACTCGATCTGGATAATGAACCTCAACCAGATGCTGTATTGCTAATCGAACCAGGTGCAGGGGGACAAACTAAATTGAGTGATGACGGCTATATTGAAGGCGCACCAGAACTTGTAGCCGAGATTGCTGCTAGCAGTGCGGCTTATGACTTGTACGATAAAAAAAATGCTTATCGGCGTAATGGAGTAAGAGAATATATTGTTTGGCAGGTTTTGGAGCAAAAGCTGGACTGGTTTATCTTGCGAGAGGGTGTATACGAATCTCTCATGAGCGATCGTACTGAAATTATTAAGAGTGAAGTATTTCCAGGATTATGGTTAGCAATTTCAGCATTGTTAACAGGAGATATGAAACAGGTGCTAGCAGTGCTGCAAGAAGGTTTGGATTCCCGCGAACACGCAGCATTTATCGATCGACTCAATTGAAGAACGGATAATTTTGGTAATTCCTGTTAAGCTATTGGACAATTCAGCAGATCTTTAGAATGGTTCTCAATCGACAGGCACTCGAATCAAAATTACTCCAGCAGTTATTAGCCCATCCCGAATTAGATTTTGACATTTGGAGTGACGAACGCCTACTGCAATCTGTTAAAGAAACCCTCAAGCATCAACCTAACGAAGAACTGTGGATTTTTGCTTATGGTTCGCTGATTTGGAATCCTCTATTTGATTATTGCGATCGCACTCCCGTAACCCTTGAAGATTGGCATCGTCAATTCTGCTTGCTTGCTCCCGTAGGTCGAGGTACGATCGATAATCCTGGTTTAGTTTTAGGTCTGGAAGCTCAAATAGGCAGTCATTGCCAGGGTATTGCCTATCGTTTGCCCATTGATGACAGTCTGGAGTCCGAACTGCTGCTGCTGTGGCGTAGAGAAATGGTAGTCGGTTCTTATATTCCTACCTGGATTGCGGGCAAAAATGGCGATCGCGATTTTAAAGTATTGGCTTTTGTCGTCGATTCCCAACATTCTGCTTATGTAAACTGGTCTACTGTAAGCATAGTGGAGACTTTAGCTACTGCCTCGGGTAGCCTTGGTTCTTCGGCGGAATATCTCGACAACACCGTCAAAGGATTACTCGCCGCAGGCATTGAAGATAAAACATTAGTCGAACTCGATCGTTTAGTTAAACATAGACAGCAGCAAATAAGATTAGATTGAGATAAGTAGTTAACTGCTAAGCTTGTATCCATGGTGCAGCATGAATCTACGACAGATACTTTCTATATCTATTATCTGTTCTTTAGTTAACTCTTGCTGCCAGCTATCCACTTCTCCACGACGAAAGAAATTGGCACGAGTATCAAAAAATGGATGGTGGGTAGGCAGATTGGTTTTGTTGTTGTCGAGGTCCTTTGCCGATGCTTGGGGGATAAGACGATCTAACTCTGCTGCGGTATATTTCAATCCCAAGCAATTAGTAATTTTAATTAATTCTGTGTTGTGATCGCTCTTAAGATTCTCATACTTTATTTCGATCAGGCGATCTTTGACTAAAGTCTTGGCGCGATCGCCTTTTTCCATGCCACGATGCCATTTTAAAGCCAGGTCGATGTAGTTCTGCTGGGAATTGAGCCAACTCCAGTCTTCCTGTTTTAAAGCCAAATGAGAAGCAACTACAGAACGAGGATCGCGAATTAGGTGAATAAAGTAGGCTGATGGATACAGGCGATCGAGTAATTCGACAAAATGGAGATTACCTGGGGTTTTTTCCAAGATAATCTCTGCTTCGGGCTTAAAATCCAAAAACTTATTTAAAATGCGACCGCTAAATACTCTCAAGCTGGCATAAAATTCCGCTTCGCTCATAATTGCCTTTAAACCATCGGGAGAAGGATCTTTTTGCTCGCTATTCCAAGACTTGACCAAATGCCTTAGATAGTTATCCGACAAATGAGTTTCTCGCACCGTAGCCACTTCTGGCAAAAATGCCAACATTCCCTGCAGCCAAGATGTACCCGAACGGGGTAAGGCAATTATGAAAGCATGTTTCATTATTTAGCTCGTAAAAAATATAGCTATTTTAGACGAAAACTTCGTCGCACCAGCTACCGTGTAAGCCATAGGGAACGTGATGTTTTAGATGCAGTAATGCAACAGGTTCTGCGTTTAAATCTTCACCATCCAAAATTGCCAGGGTAGAACGATGTTTTCTACCGTCATAAACCAAGGTTAAAACCCAACCAGCATCTTCAAGATCGCTATTTGGCTTGGGAACAAAAATCGGTTCGCTGACAAAACCATTAGGGGCAAAAGAATAAACCTGACGCTCTTCTGTTTTGACATCCAGTTTCAAAATTGCCTGCAACGGGGCATTTTTTCCCGTATCTTCAGCCGCAGCACCGATATATAGGTAACGATAATCTCTACCAACCATGTCAGGATTATGAGTGGGAAATTCACAACAGCGGCTTTCAAGCATCTTTCTCTCGACGCTACCGTCCTCAAGATTTAGAGTGAACCGCCATAGTTGTCCTGGATCTAGGCGATCAAAGTCTACCTCTTTATAGTCAGCATTAGCCTGTACTTGGGGCAAAGTTTGATAGGTGATCGAATCTATACAAACCTCGTTGCCTCGTTCAAAAGCATTGGCGTGATGAAATACAAAGCCAGACTCAACGCTAAAAGTTTTAACTTCTTCGTCTTTAGGATCGCGGGGAATCAAAATTACGGTAGTCGGCTTTTCTGATTGAAACTGGACGCATTCTCCCGCACCTCGCATCCCAAACAAGAAAGGTAAAGGGTTAAAGCCAACAGGATTTTGAAAGAAGATCGCGTACTTAGGCGTAATAATAAAGTCGTGGATAAACGAAAAACCTGGAACGCTATGGGAATGGCGGCGCAACAGTTTCCCGTCAGTTGCAAATTCAAATAGAGTGATCTTGCTAGAAAGCCCAGGGTCAACGCGGAAATTAACCAAACAAGGTTCGCCATTATCAAGATCGCAGCTAGGATCGACCCAAGGATGGGCAGCAAAGGCATCCCCAGGCTCTAAAACGCCATCGAGGTAGTCTATACCCATCGTATCTAAAGTTGCTGGGTCTAAACGATATGGTTCGGCTGCTTCCCACAGAGCCAGTAGTTTGCCGCCCCAGTAAATAACTCCTGTATTGGCAATATTTTTAAGCTTAATATCGAAAATGTTGTTTAAAAGACCTCCAGGCTTTTGCGTGCCAAAAACTCCCCGATAGAGTATTTTGCCTGCTTCTTGCTCTTCTAAATAAGCTTTAGTTTTGACAAAGCGATTGCGATAGTGCACTTTACCATCTCTGAAAGAAAATGCACTAATCATGCCATCTCCATCAAAGGGGTGATGAATGGGAGATCCGCCAATATCCAACAAGCCAGGACCATTACGAAATAGAGTACCAGATAGTTCTGGGGGAATTCTTCCTTCTATTTCAGTGATTTCATAATCGTATTCATTGGGTTGAGAGTCATAACCCCTCTTCCATTCTTCAACGTCGTACGTTGTATTGCTACTAGCTGGTGGGTTAATGGTATTGGTCATTGTCTATGATTAATTTGTTATGAATAAAATTGCTTCTATCTTTTATCTAATCACTTTTATCTCTTATGTGCTTGACTCATTGGTAGGAGATTACCGAAAAAGCGATCGCTTTTTAAAATGAAACCGTGCTTCTACAAAAAAATGATTTAATTTAAACAACGATCGTACTGCTTTTTATCGCAAAAACCTATGCAAATCGAATGGCAAACAGCTAAAACCTACGAAGATATTATTTATCAAAAATATAATGGCATTGCCAAAATAACGATTAATCGCCCCCACAAACGCAATGCTTTTCGTCCCAAGACAGTATTTGAAATGTATGATGCCTTTGTGGATGCTCGTGAAGATAACACAGTGGGCGTAGTTCTTTTAACTGGAGCGGGACCCCACACCGATGGTAAGTATGCTTTTTGTGCTGGAGGAGATCAAAGCATTCGCGGTAAAGCAGGATATATAGACGAAGAGGGGAGACCCAGACTAAACGTACTAGATCTACAGCGTTTGATTCGCTCTCTACCCAAAGTAACGATCGCCCTGGTAGCTGGCTATGCGATTGGTGGAGGTCACGTGCTTCATGTTTTGTGCGACCTAACTATTGCTGCTGACAACGCGATATTTGGACAGACTGGTCCTAAAGTAGGTAGCTTTGACGGCGGGTTTGGTTCGAGCTATCTGGCAAGAATAGTCGGGCAAAAAAAAGCCAGGGAAATCTGGTTTTTGTGTCGCCAATATAACGCCCAAGAAGCACTAGATATGGGGCTGGTAAATTGCGTCGTTCCAGTGGATCGATTGGAAGCAGAAGGGATACAGTGGTCGCAAGAAATATTAGAGAAAAGCCCGATCGCCATTCGCTGTCTCAAGGCAGCCTTTAATGCTGACTGTGACGGACAAGCAGGTATTCAAGAATTGGCTGGTAACGCCACCATGCTTTACTACATGACCGAGGAAGGAGCTGAAGGAAAGCAAGCTTTCTTGGAAAAACGCCCGCCCAATTTTCAGCAGTATCCTTGGTTGCCATAAAAAATGCTGTGGACTCAAAAATATAGATCCGCAGACAGAGCGATCGCTCCTACTCTAATTGAGGAGAGATTACTGTTTGCAGGCTATCTTCGAGCTTTGCTTTAGATAGAGTAGAAGGTGTCTTTCGATCGGACTCTCTTTTTACAGTAGTTTCTAACTGAAAGATATCTTCTAGTTTCTTAAGGGTAGTTTCAAAGGGAGAATCGGCGAGAGAGCATGCTTTCCAACTACTCTGAACCGGCACGCCAAGCATTTGACAAGAACCGCCCCTGCGACCCTCTGGCTTATAAAAGCGACAGTAACGACAGGCAGAAGTTGAAAAATCGATTTCGTTCATTTAAGTTTCTAGAACTGGTTTTTTTATTCCATTCCGTTACCCTTATTCTGCTCTGTCTTTACAATCCGACCGATCCCCGTTAAGAGTTTATGGGTTATGGACTAGAGCGATCCCCAGCCTCAAAATAGTTTTATATTGTCTTTATAATCTATTAATAAACAAACATATAAACGCTCAAAAAAGTATCAAAAAATACTGTTTATTATAGGTAGATATATGGAGATTAGGAGAAAAAACCTATGGGGATCGTTAAAAAAAAGCTAAATCACTTTTAAGATTTAGTTTGTTTTTATTCAGGAAAAGTTGGAGATCTATATTCCTTAGACCATTTTTTGGCGATACAAAGATAACAACAATTCCATCTTTCTATTTCTCTTATAGGAGTCAGTGCTTGACAAGATGGGCAGGGTTGTAATGTAGAAGAACCCTGTTGAGTGTCAGATACTTTATTCAGCCAACGCCTTGCTGCTTCCCTAGCTTTACTTTTCGCGTCTGTTCGATCTGATATATTCTCCGAGTCTCTTTCAAAAACAGACGCATTTCTTAGATTATTTTTAGGTTTTTGGCGCTTGTGCTGTCGAGCAATGGGGAAAATAATTTCTGCCGTCGTTCTCGACTGATAGTTTGTTTGATGCCAATTTGAAGCAGAAAAACGAATATCTTTCAAATTAAAAGACAATTGCTTATTTAATCTTTTTAGCAACGTGTAACGCTGAAAAGAAAGCTCTTGCGCTCTTGATGCGCTGTCGGCAGCAACCCAAAGTATTTGACGATTAATATAAAGGGGACGAGTATATTTGACTGTATTAGAATTTACAGTTTTTTTCCAAGCGTCTAAAAGCAAGCGATATTCGCGAAATTTTTCCCATCCAGGCTGCTGTTCTAACTGCCTGAGAATTGTTTCTACAGAGTTTAAATCCAATTGCTTTTAGTAATTATTTGTGGTGTTTATTGGATAAGATACCAGACCATTGAACCTTTCTCTCTCCTGTCCGACGGTAGGAAAAGAAAATATCTTCATGTTGATAAGTACAAAAGTCTCTGGCGATCGCAATTTGTTCGGCAGCAAATTCTAGCTGTTCTAGCTGCATTTGATTGATTCTGGGCACGTCGAGACGTACTTTTCCTGGCAATTCGTCATCTAAAATTGGCGGATCAAACGCCTGTTTTAGCTCGGATAGTACTTGTTGATCGCTTTTGTCTTTTTTGTCTTTAATTACAGTTTTGCCAACTTTCACGGCGACGCTTTCATCTACCTGGTATATTTTACCTGCGATCGCAGGACCAATAGCAATACGCAAATCTTGCTTGTCACTGCCAAACTTGAGAAAACGAGATACTGCTTTGACTACAATTTCTTGGGATGTCCCTCGCCAACCAGCGTGAATGGCACATACTCTACCCGAAACTAAATCGCCAATCAAAATAGGAGTGCAGTCCGCGCTAGCCACCCAGACAGATTGATTATAGCGATCGCTAATAACTCCATCGCCGTCAGCAAGAAAATTGTCTGTGTTTTTATCGACTATGTTCTGTACTATTTCTTCAGGAGTTAAGATTTCATTTCCATGCACCTGCCTAACTCGATATGCTTTTGTTTCTGACTGCAGAATAGGAGCTAGCTTTTCAGGGGTATGAGGATAGAACTCTTTGGTGAAAAAACCATGTTGCCATGGCGAAAGCAAGTTACAGGTTAGATAAGAACTGTTTTCTGAAGTTTGCCACTGCCAATGTTGATTAGAGTCCATAACGAGGTTAATTTTATATTTATTGCTCGATAAACATACAAGAGGGGACTATAGAAAGTGTTCGTCCCTCCATAATCCCCAATTCAGGTTGTAACAAATAGCTTTATTTTTGGCTTCAAACACTCGGTAGCGTTCGATTAACTTTACCCAACGCCAGAAGGCAAATTGAAAAATAGCAAAAAATTAGTTTGAAACGTTTGCAATAAAAAGCTTGGTTTCTTCTTCGTATCTCCAAGCTATTCCTTCAGGATCTTTGCTTTGACTCCACTCTTCAAAATCTGGGTCGGATTTTCGTCTGCCAACAGTACTGGTATTTAAATCGAGACGCTTTGCTAGTTCGGCTTGGATTAATGATTGACGGACATCAATGGAAGTATCGCGATCAATGTCACTCAAACTAGGTTCTTCTTTATCTGGTTCTGCTGTTGTCGTGGTTGAAGTTGATTCTTCTTTAGTCAATTGAGCGATGCTGGCAGAAGATTCCTCTACTGCATTTTGTTCTTGTTCTTCTTTAGCTAGTTGAGCAATGCCCCTGACGGATAATTTGTTAGATTCTTTGCCAGCAAGCTGATAGGAATTTACTGCTGGTTCTGGTTCGCTATCGTCAAATATGCTGCCCAAAGCACTAGCTGTGGGAAAATAATAAACGAAGCCTTTGTCTTTAACTTTTTTAGGTAGAGTGCCATATTCGCTACTCTTGCGCGTCAAGAATATTTTGGCATCTCTGGCGGTCAAATTTGCTTTAACGGATAAGTCTACTGGAGTTAAATATCCCCGATTTTCTCTAATCAACTGATTAAAATAAGGGTTGATTTTATCGCACCATTTTTGCCACTGATAATTTTGCCAAATCTTAAAAGCTACGATTAATGCTGCAAATGCTAGCAAGAAAGGCCATAGCTGATACAAGACGACAAAACCAAAAGCAAAAGGAATGATAGCGATCAAAAATCCAGCAGAACCATTATCTAGTACTTTTCCAGTCATAGTTTTGGTTGCAATTGCATTTATATTTATCTGTTGCAAGATTATCTTGCATATTTCATTTAATTGCAATACTAAGGCAAATTTTGTTGCATAGCACGCAAGTTAAGCCAAAGGTTAACAATACATAAAATAGTCAGACTTCAGCCAGAGAGTTGTATAGATTGAGGCGTTGCAACATTGCTTTGCGTGCAGCCATAGCTAGGGAATCGTCGATCGCCTTGAGGCTAATTTTTTGCTCATATTTATTTTGCAAGGCTTTGGCAATCAGCCAATCGGCAATAAAAGGATTTTTGGGCAATAGAGGACCATGGGAATATGTGGCGATCGCATTTTGATATAAAGCACCTGCAGTCTTGTCTTCACCATTATTACCATAGCCTTGAATCACTTTTCCTAATGGTTGCACCTGCTTGAGATAAGTTCTTCCCCCATGGTTTTCAAAACCAATTGCTACGGGTTTCTCTCCTAACATAGCCGTCAATTCAGAGGCTAGAGGTTCGGCGGTGATTTCAAACACCAGGTTGCCTATGCAACGTTGGGCTTTAATGCCAGGATGTTGGCTCACCATGTCTAGCAAACCCAAGCCATCAATTCTTTTGCCCAAGGCGGGTTCGTAGTAATGTCCCAAAAGTTGCGGCGAACCACAGGTAAATACTCCTGGCGTTCCTCGATCTAATTTGCTTTTGAGAACTCGGGCTTTTTCTCCCTGCAAGTCTCGCATGACAATTTCTTGCTGGCGATCCTGCGCGCCGCCACCAACAATTAAATCTACTGCTTCAAAGTTCTCTGGTAAAGTGTCCCTTTTTAGCGGAACAATTTCTACTTCGATATCTCTCCACTGACATCGCCGCTGTAGGCAAATAACGTTACCGCGATCGCCATAGGTACTCATCAAGGTAGGATAAAGCCAGCCGATTGCAATTTTCATCTTTATGCTAGTAAAAAATAAAGAATAACAAATAAAGTAATTGAAGTAATTTTCTATTCAAACGGGTAAGCTTAACTCGACTTGCGGCAGTCTGAAAAATCAATTTTGGAGAAATAGTTGAAAATAGTTAGACTGTTGATAAGTTAAAAAATATAAATAAACTGTTTAGTATCTATCGAGTTAAATTCTGAGGATCTACGGGCATGACTGCTACACCAACCGCAATTAAAGAAAAGTCTAGTCAAACCGTCAAGCAACACTACCCCAACTACAAGATAATTGTGTTGAATGACGACTTCAATACTTTCAAGCACGTCATAGAATGTCTTGTCACCTATATTCCTGGAATGAGCGGCGATCGCGCCAGAGACTTGGCTGATGAAATACACACCCAAGGACAAGCTTTAGTTTGGGTTGGTCCTCAAGAACAGGCAGAACTATATCATCAACAGTTAAAGCGTGCTGGCTTGACTATGGCACCCTTGGAAAAGGCTTGAGTTAGTTGTAAATGACAAGGTAATAAGTAAAATTATGGCTTCTGGTGGTCGGTTAGTCTGGAATCATTCAACTCATCTTGATGGCTTGATTCCTATTTTGGAAAAGTTGGTCAAATGTGAGGGAATAACTACCATCACTCCAGGCAGAATCAAAAAAACCAGGAGCCACATACCCAAAATAAAACTAAAAGTATCCGTTCCCATTCGTGGCGGTTACAAGGTTATTGCCCGACAAGGTAAAACCGTACAGGAGGTTTTTATTGTCACCACTCTAGAACAAACAATCTTGGAAAAAGAAATCACTAGCATCATGTGATATTTAACGCCCTATATGAATTAGCGGTCATTGGAATCAATTTTTGCACGAACGCCCGACAAATGATCAACGATAAATGTTACTGGTTGCGAAATGCCCATGTTCCAGACTGTTTACTGGATTTAGACGATTCTTTAGTAAAAACTAGAGAAGGCTTATGTCTGGTAGATCTAAAGATAGATCGGGGGACAATAGAGCGCGTAGTCGAAGCAAATAGAGGAGCAACAACAGAAAATATCCTAGAGATCGATCTAGCCAAGAAAATTGTTTTACCCTGCTTTATCGACGCTCACGCCCATTTAGATAAGGGACATATTTGGGAGCGATCGCCCAACGTCGAAGGTACTTTTGAGATGGCATTGGATAGAGCGATCGCCGATAGCCAGAAATATTGGCAAGCCGAAGATGTTTATCGTCGGATGGAGTTCGATTTAAAGTGTAGTTACGCCCACGGTACCCAAGCCATTCGCACCCATATCGATTCTTATGGCATGCAGGCAGAAATCAGCCTGGATGTGCTGCAAAGTTTGCAGTCGGCTTGGCGGGATAAAATAACTCTCCAGGCAGTGAGCTTGGTAAGCTTAGACTACTATCAAACCGATGCGGGAGTAGCCTTAGCCGACAGAATTGCTGCTATTGGTGGCATATTAGGAGGAGTAGCATGGCAAAATCCAGACATAGATACTCAATTAGATCGAGCATTCGAGCTTGCCATAGCCAGAAATTTAGATTTAGATTTTCATGCTGACGAGAATGGCGATCCTAATTCCATCTGCCTGCAAAAAATCGCTCTGGCAGCTTTACGCCATAACTTTCAGGGTCAAATAACCTGCGGACACTGCTGTAGTCTGGCAGTACAGTCTACAGAGGTTGTGCGAGAAACTATTAAATTAGTCAAACAGACAAATATTGCGGTAGTTAGTTTGCCGATGTGCAATCTATACCTGCAAGATCGTCAAGCAGATCGCACGCCCTACTGGCGGGGTGTTACCAAAGCTAAAGAACTTCAGCAGCATGGCGTTCCCATAGCTTTTGCTAGCGATAACTGTCGCGATCCCTTTTTTGGTTTTGGCGATCGCGATATGTTAGAGGTATTCGAGCAGTCAGTCAGAATCGCTCACCTAGATACGCCCTACGGGAACTGGATTGCTAGTGTTACCGATACCCCTGCAAAGATTATGGGTTTGGCTGATGTTGGTAAAATCACTCAAGGTAGCGTTGCCGATTTAATTATATTTTCCGCTCGCTACTTTAGCGAACTTCTATCGCGATCGCAACATGACAGAATTGTAATTCGCCAGGGCAAGCAAATCGAGACAGTTCTTCCCGATTATAGTGAATTGGACGACTTGGCGATTGGATAATTATCCGCAATTAAGTTACTTTCAATTTATTTTTATCTACCTATTTCGGCGTTGGTAAATTAAGGCTTGATTTCATAATTTTAGTTATTAAACAGATCAACTTAAAAGCTAAAAGCTGAGAGCTGAAAGCTAAGAGCTAGGAATAGAAACATTTTGTAAGAGTTATCCTTTTTACGGTGATTTTAATTTTATATTTATCTCACCATAATTATGCGATCGAGATCTGCGATCGAGAGTTTGTGAAGTCACTGTGAAATTAAGATGAAGATTTTATAAAGGTAACTAAGTTAAACAAATTAATTTAATACCTAATTTTAAAAGCATCATGGCTAGAACCAAAATCTCTAACTCAAACCTTTATTCAAACTCTTATGTATCACAAAGTTGGAACGGCGGATATAAGCTCGAAGTAGATCTCACCTCAAAATCTAGTGTTGATGATTGGACATTAGATTTCGACCTTTCCCATACCATCAGAGGAGCTTACGGCGTAGATTTAGTCGATAATGGCAATGGCAACTATACTATTAGCGGTCAGGGCAATTTGCAAGATCTTGATCCAGGAGAAACCGCAAAAGCAATCTTTATTATTGACAGTAACACTCGAAATACAACTATCCCCAAATTCACTGCTTCTGGTTCTTCAATTATAAATAAACCTGATATAACTGAACCTAAAACGATCAAACAGCAGATTAACGCCTCTTCTAAGGTAGTAGAAGATTGGAATGGCGGATATAAGCTTGAAGTAGATATTTCCTCAGAATCTAAGACTTCAGACTGGACATTAGACTTTGAACTTCCTTACACCATTAGAGGAGCTTATGGCGTAGATTTAGTCGACAATGGAGATGGTAACTATACTATTAGCGGTCAAGGTGGTTGGCAAGACCTCGATCCAGGAGAAACCGCTAAAGCAATCTTTATTATTGACGGTAACGCTGACAAGGCAAGTATACCCAAATTCACTGCTTCTGGTTCTTCAATTATAAATAAACCTGATATAACTGAACCTGATATAACTGAACCTAATATAACTGAACCTAAAACGATCAAACAGCAGATTAACGCCTCTTCTAAGGTAGTAGAAGATTGGAATGGCGGATATAAGCTTGAAGTAGATATTTCCTCAGAATCTAAGACTTCAGACTGGACATTAGACTTTGACCTCCCTTACACCATTAGAGGAGCTTATGGC
>JBCDCO010000158.1:0-13027 GCA_039181635.1 Cyanobacteria bacterium P01_G01_bin.19
GAGTTAGTGCCATAAACGCGATCGCTATAACTAGATTGAATAACTGCTGTCTCATTACCTGGAGTATCAAGGGTTTAATAGATAATCTTAAATGCCAAAAAGCGTAAAACTCGGCTTCTTTAGCAAAAACCGAGTCTCATGGGACTAATAGCCATCTAATTCCAAATTTAGATTTAACTTGCTGACTTAGCAACTTCCACAACTTTAGCAAAAGCGTCGGGATCTACCATTGCCAACTGTGCCAGCATTTTGCGGTTTAAGCCAACATCAGCTTGTTTGAGCTGGTGAGTTAACTTGCTGTAGCTCAAGCCGTTCATTCTGGCAGCGGCATTGATGCGAGTAATCCAGAGGCGACGAAAATCACGTTTGCGCTTGCGGCGATCGCGATAAGCATTGCGGAGTGCTTTCATTACCTGCTGGTTAGCAGTACGGAACAGTTTGGAATGAGAACCTCTAAAGCCTTTAGCCAGCTTTAAGATTTTTTTACGGCGTTTGCGGGCAACATTGCCCCTTTTTACTCTACTCATAGAATTAGGAAAAAATGAATTTTATTTTGACGGCGTTAACAACCAAATTTAGTAGTAACTTTTGATAGCAATTGACAGGTCAATCTCAGATTAACTGTAAGGCATCATCGCACGTACTGCTTTTTCATCAGTTTCGTGTACCACAGCCATATTAGATAGACGACGACGAGTACGTTCTTTACTTTTGCGCTCTAGCAAATGATTTTTGAATGCCTTACGACGCATGATTTTTTTGCCGCTGCCCGTGATGCGAAAACGCTTGGCAGCAGATTTTTTGGTTTTTAGCTTAGGCATGGGCTATGAATAAATTAGACACAATTTATCATTATACTTTGTTTTGCTAGTTACACAACTCATCTTATTTGTAAAGCCGTAAGTTAGTGCGATCGACGTAACTATTAAACTTACCTTAATCAAATTCTTACCGTCATCCCCCAAACTATTAAATGACATCATCTTTAATGACTAGCCTCACACCTGCTAGTTAAAAGAGTCGAGGATAAGTTACTTTCATCCTCGACTCTTTTCTAAATTTATTCGGTATGTTTAAATTCAATAAGATCTACCATTTGAGTAGATTGAATTGCTCCATATCAATAGTGTTGCGATTGCGATAAATAGCTAGCACAATTGCCAAGCCTACTGCCGCTTCTGCTGCTGCTACGGTAATAACGAACACGGTAAAAACCTGACCTCTAATATTTCCTGGATCTAAATAGTTAGAGAATCCTACCAAATTTAGGTTGACTGCATTGAGCATCAGTTCGATAGACATCAAAACTCTGACTGCATTACGACTGACAATTAGTCCATAGATGCCGATGCAAAATAAGGCTGCTGCCAATAGCAGAAAATATTCTAGCTGCATTTTTTCTCACTCCTGCTTGATTTACTAAACTCGATCTACTAAAAATAATTAATCTCGGTCTTCTGCATTCAAGGTAGCCAGTTCCCGAGGACGCTCTGGTAAAGTCAACCCTGTAGTAATAGTCTCTTCACTTGCCATCGATTCGGGAATTAAGTCGCGACGAGCCAAGATAATTGCGCCAACCATCGCCATCAACAACAATACTGAAGCTAGTTCAAAAGGCAGCAGGTAATCGCTAAAGAAATGTTCCCCCAGAGCGATAACTGTGTTATCCACCACGGCAGGAGAAGCATCAGATAGAGACCAAGGCGTGGCTAAAACCATCGTCCCTAGCAAGGCAAACAAACCAGCACAGACTACTCCAGTGGCTACTTTGCGAATTGTTCGACCACTGAGCTTTACATAATCTTCTTGTTTATTGACCAGCATGATGGCAAACAGAATCAATACGTTAACAGCACCAACGTAAACCAAAATTTGCGCGGCTGCGACAAAATCGGCGTTGAGCAAAATATACAAACCAGAAATACCGACAAATACTGCTGCCAACAAAAAAGCAGAATGAACGATTTTAGGCAGCAAAACAACGCCTAAAGCTGCTCCAATCGTCATTACCGCTAAGATGCCAAAAGAAACTATCTGTACTCCTTCAGCTAAATTCACTTTCTTCTCCTCTGTTTGTTAAGTTAAATAATTATTTTGAATGACCTCGGTTGAGGTAGCTTTTAGCTTTTCCTAAAGGATATCGCTTCGCATACAGCCTTTAGCTTTCAGATTTTGCTTCTTCTTTCTCTTTTGGCTTAGCTGCTTCTATTTCTTCTAAGATATCTTCTGGTCGTCTTCCCGCACGTTGCGCGCCTTGTGCCAAACCATGAGATTTAGTTTCGCCTTTGGGCAAGTAAGCAAATTCCTTGAGAGGAGTTACCATCGGATCTTGAGTCACCTTGTAGGGTAAACGTCCTAAGGCTACGTTGTCGTAATTAAGTTCGTGACGTTCGTAAGAAGCCAGCTCATACTCTTCAGTCATGGAAAGACAGTTGGTAGGGCAATACTCAACACAGTTACCGCAGAAAATGCAGACTCCAAAATCAATACTATAATGATTGAGCTTTTTCTTTTTCGCTTTTTTATCAAACTCCCAATCAACTACAGGCAGATTAATCGGACAAACGCGCACGCAAACTTCGCAAGCAATACACTTATCGAATTCATAGTGAATTCTGCCGCGATAGCGTTCGGAAGGAACTAGTTTTTCGTAAGGATATTGGACTGTTACAGGACGACGAGACATGTGGTCGAAGGTAACGGAAAGCCCCTGACCGACATATTTAGCTGCCTGCCAGCTTTCCTTCGCATAATCCTGTACTTGTTTGAGAATCTTAAACATGGTGTTTATTATGTTAGTTAAGGATTTTTTTGAATGTATATTTGAATCGAGTTAGCCACCAAAAGCGACGGGAAAAGAAAGCTTTAGAGCTGCCGTAATTAGAAGATTTGCCAGGGAAACGGGTAATAAGAATTTCCACCCTAAGTCTAGCAATTGGTCGATACGAACGCGGGGTACTGTCCAACGCAATAAAACGGCAATAAAGACTAAGAAGTAAGCTTTAATTAAGGTCATAACAATTCCGAGAGAAGCAGTAACTACCTGCAACCAAGGAGTAGTTTCCGCAACTCCAATCCAGTCTGCTAAACGATCTAAAGGAATAAAAAATTCCCAGCCACCCAAGTAAAGCACGGCAAATACTAACGCCGAGAGCACCAAATTGACATAAGAACCAAGATAGAAAAGAGCAAACTTCATTCCTGCATATTCTGTTTGATACCCCGCAACCAACTCTTCCTCTGCCTCGGGTAGATCGAAGGGTAAACGTTCGCACTCAGCCAAAGCAGCAATCCAGAAAATGATGAATCCTACAGGCTGTCGCCAAATGTTCCAGCCCAGAATGCCATAGCCAGACTGCTGTTCGACAATATCAATCGTGCTCAGACTATTCGACATCATGACAATCGCCAGTACAGATAACGCCAGAGGGATTTCATAGCTAATTGATTGAGCAGCGGCTCTCAAACCACCCAAGAGAGAATATTTGTTGTTAGAAGCATAGCCAGCCATCAATAAACCAATAGGGGCAATACTAGAAAGAGAAATCCAAATAAAAATTCCGACATTGAGGTCTGTGACTACCAGATTTTGTCCAAAAGGAACGATGAGATAGGACAAAAACACGGGAACTACCACCAATACAGGACCCATTGTAAACAGCCAGGGGTCAGCTTTGGCTGGGATGACATCTTCTTTAAAAACTAATTTAATTCCATCTGCCACGGGCTGTAATACTCCCAACGGACCAGCGTATTCTGGACCAATTCTTTGCTGTGCCGCAGCAGAAATTTTACGTTCGAGCCAGACAACTACGAGAACTCCCACAGTCGCGCCAATAATCATTAGTAACATCGGCAACGGAAGCCAGATCGCCTTAGCTAAACCACTGGAAAGCCCAAATTCTCGTAGAGTTTGGATAAAGCTTCCTTGTAAATCGATTCCTGAGTTCATTATTCTATCTAAGGAGTTAACTCGCTAATTAGTTCATAGAATAACATTCTAGTAGCTTTGCAGAGTATTGCGATCGACAGAAACCTGGTCATATCTCATCTTCTTCGGCAATAACAGGGAAGTCGCCAGATTTTTCCGAGGGGATAGCGGCAATGATGGCATCAATTACTTTAGAGATGGGGATAATCTCCAAACCCATATCGGAGGGAAAACTTTGACCTTTAGGCACGATCGCTTTTTTAAAGCCTAGCTTGGCTGCTTCTTTTAGTCTCAGCTCCATTTGCGACACCAAGCGCACCTGTCCTCCCAAACCAACTTCACCGATCAATACGGTACGCGGATCGACCACGCGATCGCGAAAACTGGCAACGATGGCGATCGCCACTCCCAAATCGGCAGCGGGTTCGCCTACTCCCAGACCACCAACAGAAGCTACATAAGCATCCAATTTGGACAAAGGTACGCCGACTCTTTTTTCTAATACGGCTAAAATTTGCTGGAGGCGATTATAGTCAATACCCGTGGTCGAGCGCCGAGGAGAAGTATAGCTAGTCGGACTAACTAAAGCCTGAACTTCTACCACAATTGGTCTTGTACCTTCACAGGCGACCACAATCGAGGTTCCTGGAGATGCTTCATCGCGGTTGCCCAGAAATAACTCTGATGGATTGTCTACTTCTACTAAGCCACTTTGAGCCATTTCAAAAATCCCAATTTCGTGAGTCGCACCAAAACGATTTTTCACCGAGCGTAAAAGACGATGGGACGCATAGCGATCGCCTTCAAAATACAGCACCGTATCGACTAAATGTTCTAAGACCCTGGGTCCTGCGATCGCGCCTTCTTTGGTAACGTGACCCACGATCAACATGGTAATGTTTTCTCTTTTTCCTACCTGCATGAGTGCAGAAGTACATTCTCTGACCTGTGCTACCGAACCAGGGGAAGATGTCAAAGCTGCAAAGTGTAAAGTCTGAATACTATCGATCACTGCTACCTGAGGTTTCAAAGATTCTAACTCTCTTAAAATCTCTTCTAGGTCGGTTTCTGGCATTACATAGAGGTTATTCTCTCTTTTTCCTGCTCGCTCTTTACTCTTTCCATTGCCGTTGCTGTTATTTTCACTGCGATCGTCGCTAATTTCTGCCACATCCAAACGAGATGCCCGCAGCTTTACCTGCTGTCCCGATTCTTCCGCCGATACATAAAGAATACGGGGCAGATTATAAGACAATTTATTAGCTACCTGTAGTAAAAGAGTCGATTTACCGATGCCAGGATCGCCCCCGATCAGCACCAAAGAGCCAGGAACGACTCCTCCACCCAAAACGCGATCAAATTCGTTGTACCCTGAAGGAAATCTTTCTTGAACGTCATTGTTGATTTCCGAAAACTTGAGAGAGGATCTGGGTTTTGCCTCTCCACTGCTTTTGCCGCTAGATCTCTTGCCAGACTGCCACCCTCCTCCTTTGGTGTATCCTCCCACTCCAGAAGCAACTTCCACGGGGTCTTCAGAAATTGTGCCAAACTCATTGCATTGCTTACATAATCCAAACCACTGGCTATACTCAGCACCGCATTCACTGCAAATATAAACTTGTTTGGTTTTAGCCATTATCTTAAGAAAAATGAGAGATCTAGATCAACAAAATAGATAAGTTAGTAAACTTTGATGAGTAATACAATATAGATCTTAAGAAAAATCAAGGCGTCCAAAGATAAATTAAATCTGGAAATCCTGGGAAATTATGAGAATTATTAAGATAATCGCCGTAAACTAAGGAGTTAGTTTCGCGAGATAACAACAACGAGATAATCTAGATCCCAGAGCCATTAAAAACTTAACTTAAATATCGTTAATTTTACTTAAGAAAGGAGTGTATAGTAACTTGGAGACCAATAAAGAAAAAATTTTAGTAGTAGATGATGAGGCTAGTATCCGTCGAATCTTAGAAACTCGTCTTTCTATGATTGGCTATGACGTGGTAACTGCTGCTGATGGCGAAGAAGCTTTGGAAACGTTTCGTACTGCAGAACCTAGTTTAGTGGTTTTGGACGTAATGATGCCCAAACTAGACGGCTATGGTGTGTGTCAAGAACTCCGTAAAGAGTCAGATATACCGATTATTATGTTAACAGCTTTGGGCGACGTAGCAGACCGCATTACTGGTTTGGAACTGGGTGCAGATGATTATGTAGTCAAGCCTTTCTCTCCCAAAGAATTGGAAGCTAGAATTCGTTCCGTATTGCGTCGAGTAGAAAAAAATGGCGCGCCAGGGATTCCCAGTTCGGGGGTAATTCACGTTGGTTCGATCAAAATAGATACCAACAAGCGTCAGGTATACAAAGGAGATGAGCGTATTCGTCTGACTGGCATGGAATTTAGCCTCCTAGAATTGCTAGTTAGCCGTTCTGGAGAACCTTTCTCTCGCTCCGAAATTTTACAGGAAGTTTGGGGCTACACTCCCGAACGCCATGTCGATACCCGCGTGGTAGATGTGCATATTTCCCGTCTGAGAGCCAAGTTAGAAGACGATCCCAGCAATCCAGAATTGATTCTTACCGCCAGAGGTACGGGCTATTTGTTCCAGCGTATTTTAGAAGCAGGCGAAGAGTAAAAATAGGGAATGAGGAAGCTAATAGCTTAAGGCTTAAAGCTTACAGCTTATAAATGCGTAAACCAGATACTAACTATATATTGAGGTTGCTGCCTTTTTTTGCGGGAGGATTGGGTGGAACGCTGCTGTTGGTAAATCGCTTGCTAACGGCACAAATTACTGATTCTCAAGCTCGCTCTGATGCTTTGGGTGTACTTGAAGGAGCAGTCTTGATATTAGTCGGGTTGCTTTGGCAGCAGATCCAGGCAAGAACGCCTGAGACAGTAACCTTGATTGGCAAAACTGGACTGGAAATCTCTTCTGATTTGAGCGAAGCAGCTAAAACTGAGTTGGCTTGGGCATCACACTTGCTGCTAACTAATACAGTAACGCGATCGCTTGCGGTATATTATGACGGCAAAACCCTGTTAAGAAGAGGAATTTTGGGAGTTAATAGTCAAGTCAAACCAGGGGCAATTGTCGAAAGAGCATTGTCCAAGCGCAAGCCTGTATATTTGGTGAATTTAAACTTATATCCAGGTAAAGTAGAATTTGACTATTTGCCCGAAAATACTCAAGGAGTTATTTGCCAGCCTATTGGCGAGAAAGGAGTACTAGTTTTGGGCGCAAATGCACCCCGCAGCTATACAAAGCAAGATGAAAAGTGGATTGAAGGTATTGCTGATAAATTAGCTGTGACCTTAAACGAAAATTAAATATTTTGGCGAAAGCGATCTAAAGTCCAGGACTTACACTTATATTTCTCTACATCACATATAAGTAAAACCTTTGCATAGTCCATATTTGAGACATTTGTCTTAGACTGGATCGAGATTTGTTGAATGACATCTTGATTCTGGTCGCTTATTTGGCGATTGTCGACTAAAACTATTGAAGAAAAATTTTTGATACATGGCTTTAAACAAATATTTTGACAGTGCAATAGTCTTAGCCAGCATTTGCTCCGTTGGTTTGGCAACATTATCTTTAGCAGAAGACAATATTACTTACGAACAATTAGATACCGTAAAAGATCTGCAGTTGCAGCAGCTAGACAATTCCTTAGCTGCTAGTTTGAAAAGCTCGAAGAAGGTAGAGCCTCCTGCGCCAGCAGAACCTCCCCAACCATCCGTTTCACCCGCAGCGGTCAATCTCATTAAAGAATTTGAAGGATTTAAAGAATGGGCATATCTGGATACAGATGGCACGCCAGTTATAGGTTATGGCTTGTCTAGGGTAAATGGCGAACAAGTACAGCTTGGCGATCGCATTACTGTTGAAGAAGCTAATTCGGCTTTGAAGTCCCAATTGAAGGTAATTCAACAAGAACTAGATGAAGCGATCGCCGTAGAGTTAAGCGATCGCCAGTTAGGTGCAGTAGCTTCTCTCTCTTTTAATGCAGGAGTAAATTCAATTGAAAATAGTACTTTGGTCAGGAAAATCAATGCCAAAGATTACTATGGTGCGGCAAATGAATTTTTGCGTTGGGACAAAGCCAATGTTGGTGGTAGATTAGTTCAATTACCAGGATTGGCTAGAAGAAGACAGGCAGAAAAGCAGTTGTTTTTAACAGATAGTTAATTCGATATTAGTAACTAGCGATCGCCATTGCGCGAACTATACGCCTGTAGGTTGCGACCATAAAGACTGCACGTCTTTAGGCAACATGTTAACTACATCATCGATTTCGCCTGGAGTTACATATCTAGAGAGGACGGTAAAGACACCTCTAGTTAGAGTTTCAATTCCCGTAGGATAATCTTTTTCGGGTAAATTATTCTTTACTTTGGCAAGAAAGGTATCGATAGAGCGTTCTTTGGTGGGAGTTGCGGCTGGTTTCCATCCCTGATAATAAAATCCTGTCAAAAGTACGGGAAGTTGTGAACCTAACTGTGCTGCTTCCTCTAAAGGAATGCGATCGCGTAGAGCATGTAATACTGCTTTTACGCCGATAAATACAATTTGTTTATCGTCAACTCGAGTTTCTGCGGCAACATCATTGAGAAATTGGTGAGTCTTTTCGATAGTGAGATCGAATGACTCCAAACCATTGTTAGACATAATAATTGTTAGTTGTGTAGCTAATTTTCTCAATTATTCTGGCTAATACAAAAGCATTTGACTTCCTACTATTTATAGATTGTAAGTTCTAACTCTGTCCGATTTACGTTAGTTGGCTAAAGCGATCGCCCTTTCTTACTTGGGCTTTTTCGCTTCATCAATGCCGCCAGGATTAAAATAAGCCTCCATTACCTGTCTGACTAGAGGTGCAGCAACCGAACCGCCACCACCGCCAGAATGTTCGGCAAATGCTACAACCACAATTTCAGGTTTGTCGTGGGGTGCATAAGCACCAAACCAAGTATGAGAATCTCCAGGAGGGGCTTCTGCTGTACCGCTTTTTCCCGCCCCTGGAGGAGTATGGGGAGAGTTTAGTCTTCCTCCCGTACCGCCGTCAACAACTGCCCTCAGTCCCTGTTTAATCGTGCTGATGGTAGTGGGTTTGAGGTTTAGATTGACTCTTGCTTTTTTCTTTTCGGCACTGTCAGACTGTAGTAGATGAGGTTTAACTCGATAGCCATTATTGGCGATCGCGCCAAACATCACGGCTACCTGTAAAGGAGTTGCGGAGGTAAATCCCTGACCGATAGACATATTTACCGTATCACCCGCCGTCCAACCCCAGTTTCTAAAATTGAGCCTCTTCCAAGCATCATCGGCAATTAAACCTTTGGTTTCCCCTCTTAGTTCGATTCCTGTTAGCTGACCATAGCCATATTTTCTCGCCCATTCAATCAGACTTTCTCCTCCCACACCGCGCCCAATTTGACCGTAAAATGTATTGCTACTCCAGGCTAGAGAAGAGACGTATCCCATCGGTCCAAAACCTCGTCGATTCCACTCTCTAAATCTAGTTCCGCCAACGGATATATATGGGTATGTTCCCAATACTGTCTTAGGTGGATACTTGCCCGATTCCAATCCTGCCGTAGCGGTCACGACTTTAAATGTAGAAGCTGGAGGAAAAGCCCTGAGGGTCATATTCAAAAAAGGATTTCCTTTCGCCTGCAACTCTCGCCAAATTTCGGGGGTAACAGGACTAGAAAAAATATTGGGGTCAAAGCTAGGATAGCTTGCCATGGCTAGAACTGCACCAGTTTCGGGATCTAAAGCAACAATTCCCCCTTTTAAACCTCCATCTGTCGTTGCCAAAGCTTGCTCTGCTGCCCGCTGTACTTCAGCGTCTATGGTTAAAGTGATATCTTTACCCATAGACGCTGGCTGTTCGCCCAAAAGTTCTACAACACGCCCAGCACCGTTTACCCCCAGCTTTAACCCTCCCCAAGTTCCTCGCAGTTCCGACTCGTATGCCGATTCGACGCCCATTTTTCCTTTCACATCACCAAGGCGATAGCCTTTTGGCTTTAGTTCGCGCAGTTCTTGTTGGTTGAGTTCTCCCGTGTAGCCAATAATGTGGGCTGCCAGTTCGCCTTCTGGGTAATGTCTGACTTTGCCTACATCGATTTCTACCCATTTCAATTGGGCGCGATATTCTTCTAAGGCGGTAATTTGTTCTGGGCTGAGGTTACGAGCGATCGGAATCAAACTCGGGTAGTTATAGCCCGCTGCTTCGACTCGCTTTTGCAGTTCTTCTGGCTCGATCTCTAGTATTTCAGAAATCAAATTGCGATTTTTCAGCCAATTTCTCTGTTTTGGTGCTTTGGGCCAGAAATATGCTGAATGAGATAGGCGATTGGTAGCTAATACTCTTCCCTTGCGGTCTAAAATTAAGCCCCTCACAGGTGGCTTAGGAACCAAACGAGTGCGATTTCTTTCTGCTTTTGCCTGATTGAGATCTCCTTGCTGTAGCTGTAAAAAAGCCAATCGCCAACCAATTCCACCAAAGAATATTATGCTAACGATCGCTACGATGGGAATTGCCTGAAGTTGATTTCCCACAGTGCGATGATTGGAGCCTTGAGATTTAGTTCGTAATTTTGCACTCATAGAGATTGTGGAAACAATATCACTTTAGTTTTTTGAGGAGCTATTAGCTATTGATTATTAATATTCCCGATCTGTAAATAAAATAACTCAGCCAGCCACGACCCATACCAATTCCCAAAGTTATAAGGTAATCTCAATCAACAATCAACAATCAACAATCAACAATCAACAACCGATTCAGGTCAATCCACACCTCACCAGAATAAAAAACGCCATACAACTATTTTGGTATTTTAGAAAAGTCTTCAAACCAGCCACGCTTCCAAAAGAAATAAATCAAAGAAGTAGCGATCGCAATCATCGCCGCCCAGCACAGAGGATAGCCCCAGTACCAATCTAGTTCTGGCATATTCCAAGGAGAAGCGTTGGTATTGAAGTTCATGCCATAAATTCCCGCAATAAAAGTTAGAGGAATAAAAATGCTGGAAATTACCGTCAGCAACTTCATTACTTCATTCATTTTGTTGCTGATCGAAGAAAGATAAATATCTGTCAGACTGGAAGCTAGTTCGCGATAGGTTTCAACGATGTCGATAATTTGAACGGTATGGTCGTAACAGTCTCTCAAAAAAATTAAAATATTAGGATCGATTACGCTGCTGCCGTCTCTAATTAATGTGTTGAGCGCATTTCTCTGAGGCCAAATCGCTCTTCTCAAAGCTAGCAGCTCTCTTTTTATCTGATAGACTTCCGCCAGATTACTATTGCTCGGATTAAAAATAACTTTATCTTCTAAATCTTCAATTTTTTCACCATAAATTTCTAAAATAGGAAAAAATCCGTCGATAATTGCGTCCCATAGAGCATAGGCTAAGTAATCTGCCCCCATGTCTCTGATCGAACCACGGTTGAACTTGATTCTACGTCGCACGGGTAAAAAACAATCTTTTTCTGGCTTTTCCTGCACCGTCAGCAGATAGTTTTTACCCACCACTAAACTGACTTGTTCTAGCCAAAAACCTTCTCCCGATGGTTTGGGCACGACCATTTGCGTTATGATTACTAGCTGTTGAGGATAGTCTTCTACCTTTGGTCTTTGGGGGACGTTAACTATATCTTCTAGTACCAGCGGATGAAGATCGAACACTTTGCCCAACCGCTGCAAAATATTTTCACTTCCCAATCCCTTAACGTCTACCCACGAAACCGAATTGGTATTTAGATGTTTCGCGCAGGCTTCGGGAGTTAGGTTTTTGATTCGATCAGCGCGATCGCTGCGATAATCAATCAGGACAATATTCGGTATTTCTGCATCTTCTTCGATGTTGAGAGTGCCTGGCATACTTCCTGGCTGCTCGTAAGAATAGTCAAATAAATCCTCTTCTTTTTCTGCAAGAGCTAATTTTGATAGTGGATCTACTTGATTTTCTGGACTCATGAGAAGATTTTAGATTGAGAGTGCTAGAGTAATTATGACTGTCTGGGGCATTAAGCAACAAGTGTAGATGATGTCAAAAATAGAGAACGGCAAAAAAAACACCAGCAATTGCGATCGCTGGCTGAAGAAAATGTTGTTGTTGTTGTTTAAGTCTGGAAGATCTCTAGCTGCACGCGACCATAGGAATTGTCCTGGAGTTTTTAAACGAAGCAACCGCAAATTCTCTCGACTTAAATAAGAATTGTAACAGAAGATACGGCATCTTTGTAAAAAAATAATAACTGTATCGTCCGTTACCACTATTTTACGCTAAGTAAAAATTTTGTCATGCGATCGAGATCGTTGACAAGTTCAATGGATAAATTTACTTTTAAATTTACCGTCGCTATGGGTTCAAGACCTTTTCCTTCAGGAAGACTTGGCTCGTCCCTGAAGGGATACCGCTTCGCATATAGTTTTTGGTAGTTAGTTTCGTACTAATAACCAATAACTAATAACCAATAACTAATGACCAGAATCCTTGTTGTTTAAGACGAGGAGTATCACTTTGATTTACTGCTAGCTAGCTTGTCAGCCCAGCGAGTGGTTTCTGGCAAACGATATTTAGTAATACACCCCATAACGTAGTCGATCCCCGTGGGCAAACTAATTTTATGCCCAATCGATACGTAAATTGGCTTAACATTGGTACGCGATCGCAAAACTACGCCAATGGTTTCATCTCCATCTTTTAACGGTTGCCAACTGCCTTTTTCTAAAGGAATTTCTTCGTGTTCGCCGATAAAACGAGACTTTGCCACGCCAATAATAGGAATATCTAACAGCACTCCTAAATGACAAGCCAGTCCAAAGCGACGCGGATGGGCATAGCCTTGACCGTCGCATAATATCAGATCGGGAGTCTGTTTTATCTGAGGCAAAGCCGCCAAAATAGCGGGAATTTCTCTAAAGGAGAGATAGCCAGGTACGTAAGGAAATGCCGTGGGAATACGAGCGATCGCCGTTTCTACTAGTTCCAATTGAGGATAGCTTAAGACTGCAACTGCGGCTTTGGAGATTCTATAACGATCTTCAAAACCAATATCTATCCCC
>JBCDCO010000159.1:0-12924 GCA_039181635.1 Cyanobacteria bacterium P01_G01_bin.19
AAAAAGTAAAGGTTACTGGAAAGCGAAGTGATACGGAAACGGTCATGCTTCGTTTGGAGGAGGGTTGTTGGAAAAGTATCGACTAAGATAACTCGCTGGCAGCCTATCCTACTTCATGCTCGGTTTTGAAGCAGAGGGTGGGAAGGTGACTTCCCGCTCGACTGTAACGGTAGTAGGTATTAGACATTGGTGACAAGTTACCCTTTAGGGACAACTAACAACTAACAACTAACAACCAACAAAATCTTGTTTACATCATTCTCTGGATATCTTCCTCTTGAATAATTTCTTGGTTCAGCTCGATCGCAGCACGATAGGTATCTACCACGTGATTGAGCAAAACATCGCCAAACTGGTTGGTAAAAGACCACTTTTGACCCACATGAGCGTAGTTGGCTGTAGTAAACTTATTGGCGATTCGAATCGGAGGGACAAGGGGAACAGAGTCGCTAAGATTGACGATACGATAGCTATTGGGGATTAACTGGCTATGTGCCTGGGCAAAAATGCGATCGCCAATCCTGGGAGCAGCATAGGTATAAAGCCGAATTTGCTGCCGAATCTCTGGTACATTGAGCGCAATTTCCATTGCCGACAGGGTGGCAACCGCACCACCCAAACTATGTCCTGTGATGTAGCAAGGAATAGTTGGATCTAGCTGCCGTACGACATCAATCAATTTAGAGCTAATTTTGTCGCGAACAATCTTTAAATAACCTTGATGTACTTTGCCGTACTGTTCTTTCGTGATGGGATGCAAATATTTTTGCTGAGTTGCCTGAAGATTACGCCACCATTCTATTTGAGTTTGAGTTCCTCTAAAAGCGATAATGTTAGCTGTTTTTGAAGCGATCGCAAAACCAATAAATACAGGAAGACGATGTCTGCGCTGTACGATTCTTTGAGCAATCTCTCTAATTTTGCTTTCTGCATCGTGGAGAGTTTTTTGCATGGGGCTAGAATCGTCATTGGAAAAGACTAATTCTTGTAGCTGCCAGTAGTTTTCGACAATCTCTTCTTCAATTTGAAAAGATGCTAGCTGCTCGTAATCGTGAAAGTTGGTATTGTAGTCGGGCAGAAGATCGAGCGCGCCATTGTACTTAAGATTGCTCCTACCTGTTTTGTACTGTTGAACCGCTAACTTACAGGATTGAATCGCCCATTTAGACATTTCGCGATTATATTCAACTATGGGAGAGCGGAGTTCGGTTGCCGACAGTATTTCTTGGCGTTGAGCGATCTCGATTTCCCAGTCTGCCTCTAGATTATAAGCAGTATCGATAATATTTTCGGGATCGCTATTGAGACTATCACTAAAAGCTTCTTGTTGCCGATTAAAATTGCGATCGCGCCTATACTCACTCATCAACCTGGCAGCAATTCCTGCAGTCAAACCAGTTAATAATAATTTTCGGCGGCTAAAAAATCTTTTCAACAGTCGAACGTATCCCTATAAATATCAACAAGTAAATGCGGTTAAGCTTATTGATCGCGAGTTTGCTATCTGCGCTGGCGTTGCGATCGCTGAAACTGAATTGCTTTTTGCAATGCCTCAGTATTCAACCTTCGAGGACTATAGTAATATTTTGAGACAGCAAAGCCAATATTCCAAGTCAGCACACCATAAGCTAAAGCTCTGGCTAAACCGTCTAGTAAAGGAACAAACAAGCCAATTGCAAACACAGTTATCCAAGCAATTATTCCTAAAACAAAAGCAGCTAAAATGCCCAAAACACAGCTAAAAATGGAGAATTTGTCTTGTTCTCGATGATAACCCCAAAAACGACCAATGTTGACTATCATTTTGATGTTTAATATCAGTAATAAAGTCAATCTAATTTCGGGAATCCAACGACCATAAACAGGAACTATCCCTAAAATAGCCGCACCTAAAGCGTAGTCTAAAATCGAGTTTCTAACTCGTTGCCCAATTTTAATAATTAATCTTACTCCAGGTGCGATCGCCCGAGCAGAAAGATATTCTTTATGCTTTTGTTCCTTATTTTCTGACATTTATTTATCAGCGCAGCCTAGAGATTGTTAAATCTCATACACAAATAAAATCAAGCTCGATTATATATTACTCATTACTTCTTCAAGCTAAGCTGCATCTACTCCATGTACGGTAATTGTATTATTATCGCGGGTAATTTGGCGATCGGTTTCCAGCTTGGCTAACGCTCTGGACAAAGTGCCTGGTACAAAGCCTAGCTCGGCAGCAATTTCTTGAAGAGGAGCATCCAAAGTGAGAGTTTGAGAATCTTCCTCACCGTTTGATAGTTTCTCTAGTTTGTGCTGCAGATACTTTAAGACTCGCCTATGAGCGAGAGAAATATTGCGCCATTCCAATCTCGCTTGCTGCTCGTAAATTTTTTGAGCGAGCATTTCTATGGTCAAATCGATTGTAGAAGGATACTCCTGCAAAGCTTCCAACAAGATGTAGTTAGGATAGGCAATTACCTGGGCGTCAGTCTGTGCTATTACCGTAGAATGATATACCCGATAGTAGAGACTCGATTCTCCTAATGCCTCTCCTTCTCCTAGCGTCTGGAGTACGGCTATTTTGCCCTCTTCTGGATAGCTTATTTCCTGAAATCTACCTTGCCTAATTAAGTAAGTAGAATCCGAGCGATCGCCGCGTCGAAATAGTCTTTGCCCCTTACTAATATTTAAAGCAATAGATCTATTTCTAATTTCTTCTGGTAAGCGATCGACTATGCCTAATTTCATTGGCTATATTATCACCGAGTAATTTACATAATTAATGGTGATCTCTCATACTGAGCTTTCCCTGAAAAGGTAATTAAAAACCAGCGTGTTTTGTCTGTAATTGCCATGAGTTATACCATTTCTCTTTAATACGACTATAGATAACTTCAAGGCTAGGGATTGGGGATTAGGGATTAGGCAATCGTGACAAGTTAAGAGAAAAATGAAAAAGTCAAGCACTATAGATAGTGTTGTAATGATTTAACAACGCTATCTATTGATTAAGTTCAACTCTGGACGCGATCGCTTATTTAAAAAGAGATTGACCTTGAAATATTTCTAAAGCTTATAGCTTAAAGCTTATAGCTTAGAGCTACGAACAATTTGACAAACAACGTAGTCCCTTAACTTGTCACCGATGGGGATTAGGGATTAGGGATTAGGAGAAATAAGCTATCTATTTGTAGCGATAATTTAGAGAATTGTTATTAGAGTTAGTAAAAGCTAGATTCTCGCAGCACATAACCCACGCTGCGAACTGTATAAATCAGTCTTTTACTATTATTTTCCTCTAGCTTGAGTCGTAGATAGCGAATATAGACCTCAATAATATTAGAATCTTTGGTGTATTCATAACCCCAAACACTATCGAGAATTTGAGTGCGGGTTAGTACCTGTCGCGGGTAGGTAAGTAAGTACTCTAAAAGAGCAAACTCTTTGGTGGTTAAGTATATATAGCGATCGCCACGATAAACTTCTCTAGTCAGAGTATTTAATCTGAGATCTTCAAATACTAGGCTGGATTGCTCATTAAAAGTATGTTTGCGTAGCTGAACTTTGATTTTGGCAACAAATTCATCCATAGCAAAAGGAATGGATATACAGTCATCTGCACCAGCGTTTAGCGCAGCAACGCGATCGCTAGTTCGTTGTTCCGTGTCCAAAACCAAAATTGAATTGTGGTGATCGCGCAAACGGTAGCACAAATCGACGGCGGAAAAGATAGAAATATGCCAGTCCAAAATAATCAGATGAGGCTGAATTTCCCTATACTTAAGCAGTCCCGATATGCCATCATGAACTACGTCTAGGTCGTATCCTTCGTGAGATAATTCTAGCTTCATTAAATCAATCCACTTACTCGGACGCACAACTAGCAAAAGCTTGAAAACAGGACGTCGAGCATTCTGACTCAATGCAGCTTGAGTTTTACTATTTAACATCTAAATTCTACCGATCTCATAATTCGATTTAACGAACGATTTGAAAAACAAATCGACCTTAGTCCAGATTTGGTGAATACTTAAAGATTATTAATCCAGTTCTCATTTTTAAGCAATATATTAATAAAAACCTATTGTCTAGACTAATTTCTGTATTTATAAGCAATATTAGAAAAGCAAGCTACATATTTTCTACCTTCTTCTTGCTAATTTTGCTTGAATCTTGCTTAACAGTTAGAGCAGTTAGAGCAGTTAGGACAGTTAGAGCAATTAGAGCAGTTAGAGCAGTTTTAAGAGACTGATGACTGATTGATTTTGGTATCAAACCACTATTCTCTCGTTACTAGTTCAATTTTGTCCGAACCATTGTTGCTGCATCGTTATAAATATTAAAATCGACCGATACTAAAATAAATGACTACTAATAAGATCGAAACCAAAACGATTAAACCTCAGTTGGCTACCTTATTTTTAATCGGCATTGTATTGTTAGCAGCAGGAATTACAATTCTGTGGGCGGCTGGTATTGGAGTTGTGGGAGATGTTTTTGCTTATTTAAACTTGCTGCAAGAGCAACCGCCGATGTGGGTAGAAGCTCCTATGTTGATGAGCCAATTCTTGCTTTTACCTTCAATTTTGGTGTTTCTTTTAGTATTTATTATTACCAAAATTTCCCCCGCGCCTCGCCCTTGGTCGCGGTTTATTATTGTAGCTATCTTATTATTTTTAACCATCCGCTATATAGAATGGCGATCGCTTTCTACCCTAAATCTGAGCGATCCCTTAAATGGAACTTTTAGTATTGCCTTATTCGCGCTAGAAATGTTCGTTCTTTTTAGCAGCAGCCTACAGCTTTTTTTGATGCTTAAGGTTAAAGATCGGCAAAAAGAAACTGATGCCTTATCGGTAGCTGTAACAGAGGGAACTTTTAAACCCACCGTAGATATTTATATCCCTACGTATAACGAACCAGAATTTATTTTGCGCCGCACCGTTATTGGCTGCCAGGCGATCGACTACGATAATAAAACCGTATATATTCTTGACGATACCAGACGTCCTGAAATTGCCAATTTAGCTCGGGAATTAGGCTGCGAATATTTAACCCGCCTCGATAACGCTCATGCTAAAGCGGGCAATGTTAACCATGCTATCCCTCTAACTAACGGCGAATTTATCGTTATTTTTGATGCTGATTTCATCCCCACCAAAAACTTTCTAGCCAGAACCTTGGGCTTCTTTCAAGATGAAAATCTAGCTCTAGTCCAGACTCCTCAAAGCTTTTACAATACCGATCCTATTGCTCGTAATTTGGGCTTAGAAAATGTTTTGACTCCCGAAGAAGAAGTGTTTTATCGGCAACTACAGCCGATCAAAGATGGTGCGGGAAGCGTAGTATGTTCTGGAACTTCCTTTGTTGTAAGAAGAAAGGCTCTAGAATCGATTGGCGGGTTTGTTACCGACTCTTTAAGTGAAGATTATTTCACGGGTATTCGTCTTTCAGCACAAGGTTACAAATTAGCCTATATTGATGAAAAACTGAGTGCGGGTTTGGCAGCGGAAAATATTGCCGCCCATGCCACCCAAAGACTGCGTTGGGCGCGAGGAACATTGCAAGCATTCTTTATCGAATCAAATCCTCTAACCATTCCTGGCTTAAATCCTCTCCAAAGATTAGCTCACTTGGAAGGTTTGCTCCATTGGTTCACCAGTTTGGCTAGCGTGTTCTTTTTATTAATGCCCCTGGCGTATGCCTTTCTAAGAATTATTCCCGTACGAGCAACTACCGATGAATTTCTCTTTTTCTTCTTGCCCTACTATATCACCCAGCTTACCGTCTTTTCTTGGCTCAATTATCGATCGCGATCGGCAATCTTATCTGGTATCTATGGTTTGGTTCTAGCATTCCCCCTAGCAGCAACCGTAATTCAGGTAATGCTCAACCCCTTTTCTACAGGTTTTAAAGTCACTCCCAAAGGCACAAAAAGCGATCGCTTTTCTTTTAACTGGAAACTGGCATTTCCTTTATTAATTCTCTTTATTTTTACCGCAGTCAGCCTATGGTCTAATCTTTGTGCTTGTGCTTTAGCAGCTATGCACGATTCTCCCGAAATGGCAGAGAAAATGCGGGGGTTAAATCTGGGTTGGATTTGGAGTACCTATAATTTAATTACCATTGGCACGGCACTGCTCATCTTGTTAGATGTTCCCAAACCAGATCTCAACGAATGGTTCGATCTCCGCAGATTAGTAAAGTTGAATCTAAGCAACGAGACTGGAACCAAAACTTATTGGGGTGTTACTACTCGCATCTCGGAAACGGGTGCTGATATCAGCCTAACTCAAAAAATAAATCGGCTCTCTCAAGGTGAAACCATTCCTGCCAACATATCGATTTTAGAAGAAGACATATCCTTGTCAGGGCAAATAACTGCGGTAAATATAAACAAAGATTTTTACTCCGTTCGCGTAAAATTCAAGGCTGCGAACTTAGAACAAGAAAGAAAGCTAGTGGCGATGCTATTTTGTCGCCCTGGACAATGGAAACGTAAAAATACCCCAGGAGAGTTTTATTCATTGTGGCTGCTAATTAAAATTTTATTACGACCAAGGGTTTTATTTGATCGCAATCCTCAGATTAATGCGATCGATGTTGCTCAAACTTCTTAATGACTTTTAAACTTAGGAGGAATGACTGTTTTTATCTTAGTCATTTATTATTGAATTTTGGTTCAAGAAATGAAGGCGATCGCAGGATTAAATCATCTAAATTTAGCAGTCAGCAATTTAGAAGTTTCTTTTAACTTCTATACTCAAAAACTGAACTTTAAACCATTGGCAAAATGGAAAAGAGGTGCATATTTTCTGGTAGGAGATTTCTGGTTCATTTTATCTTTTAATCAAGATCGTTCTCCTAAAGTAAGTTCAGATTATACCCATTATGCCTTTAGCGTTTCTCAAGCAGATTTAAATTATTATCGCCAAAACATCGAAAAATTAAATCTTAAGCTGTGGCAAGAAAACACTAGCGAAGGGGATTCTTTATACATTCTCGATCCAGATGATCATAGGCTAGAATTACATGTTGGCGACTGGCAAACTCGGCTGAAGGCAATCTAAGAAAAACCTTATGAGGATATGATTTTTTCTAAATAAGAAACAAAGCAGGATCGACGTTAAATCTTTTTCCTAATTTAATAGCATGAGTTTTACTAATTTGACGCTTGCCATTGAACACCTCAGAAGCAATACCTTTAGAACCAAAAATATCTAATAAATCTACTTGTTTTAAATTGTTAGCTTCAACTAGAAATATTAATCTAGATAATGGAGTTGAATTATTATCAAAAGTATATTGCTGGCTTTCAAAATTTTCGATTAATGTCACTAAAAGATCTAAAAGCTGTTCTTCTTCGGGAGTCAAATTACTTTTATTAGATAATGTTTCAGCAATGTTTAACGCCCGTTCATTTTCTGCTTCATTGGTAATTACTTTAGGTAGATATTGCGTTAAAAGTTTTCCGTAGGTTTCAGGATTTATAGTGAGAGTCATTTTTCCACTTGTCCTTGCTATATTCTGCATGAGTTAGAAAATATTTAAAAAATATCAATTGCTTTTTATAGTTAATATCTAATATCAAACGATATTTATTTCCTTTGATATTAATCACAGTAAAATTCCCTACTGATTCAGCCGTCGAAAAAATTTTCTGAACATCAATTAGATTATGCCAATGAACTGTCTTAATAGTTCGATAAAAATCCTCAATCTGATTACCAACATCTGGATGGCGAGATGCTGCTTCTCGCAGTTTTGCGATGCCTTCGGCTAGCTTCGCAATCGCAATTAACCTCATTTTATTAACAAGACATTTAAATTCGTTCTTTTGATATCAAGTTCTCATATTGAGATCGATAAGTCAATTATGGTCTATTTCATCAACCAATGACTAAAACCGAACCTGGATTCAACAAACTATAGTTTATCAAGTTCCCATGCCCAAACCTTTATTTATTATCGAACCATCGAGAACTGAAGCTGTAAAAATGCATGGCTTAGAAGAATATGGCTCGATGTATGTCAAATTGTATGAGGATATTACTAACTTTGAGCATATAGCAACCGCTTACGATTATCCAGCAATGGTTAACCAAAGATATCTGATGAAACCAAGTCCTATTCCTCGGTTTGATAATCCTAAAATGAATAATAATCCTGCATTACAATGACAAAATTGATTTAGAGCAAATAGTTTATTAGTGATGAAAAATGGGCAAATTGTCGAATCTGGTTTAACGGATCGGATATTAGACTAAATTCGATTCTGAAAACCCACTTTTAAATTAGAATCATAAAACGAGGTTAACGCCTTCTGCCTTCTGCCTTCTGCCTTCTGCCTTCTGCCTTCTGCCTGCATATGGCAAAAACAAAGGGCTGCGCCCGCATGTATGCCTTTGCGCCTTCACAGAATTTTTAAGTGCTTTGTCTAAACAGGATTTGGTATTAAACAATCCCCAGCATCCTTATACGCAACAGTTAGTTAGCTCTGTATTAATTAATAATTAACAATTTCGTTTTAGCGATCGCATCATCGTTAATCTGTTGTTATAATTTTGTACATATAATATGTACAGTTATCATGCACGAAATAACTACCAGCTATACTCACGCAAGGCAAAATCTAGCAAGTTTGCTAGATAAGGTAGAGACTGATAATGCGATCGCGGTTATTACCCGAAAAGGTCACAAAGATATTGCTTTATTACCAGCAGATGAGTTGAGTTCTATTTTAGAGACGTTACACTTACTACGTTCCCCGAAGAATGCCGAAAGGCTATTTGCAGCAATTGCCGAATCAGAGGCAAGAGATGATAAAAATATTGAAAGCGAAACTTTGGAGAATTTAATTGAAGAGTCGCAAGATAATCTTTAACCAAAAATTTCGGGAGGATTTACGCTGGTGGTATAAAAAAGACAAAGCCAAAGCAGAAAAAATCTTAAACCTGATTGAATCGGTAACGGAAGATCCCTTCAAAGGATTGGGAAAACCCGAACCCCTCAAACATTTCAAATCTTCTGTTTGGTCGCGAAGAATTACTCAAGAACATCGATTAGTTTACCGTGTAACTGATGTTTTGATCGAGTTTTTACAGTGTAGATATCACTACTGATGAATTTTCTTGGTTCAAGTGCGATCGCTCGTTCGTAACCTTAACTTGAGCGTTATTATTAGTTACCCACGATATTGGCGTCGTGAGATTGTTAGCATATCGTTTATTAGTGATGAAAAATGGGCAAATTGTCGAATCTGGTTTAACGGATCGGGTATTAGACTAAATTCGATTCTGAAAACCCACTTTTAAATTAGAATCATAAAACGAGGTTAACGCCTTCTGCCTTCTGCCTGCATGCGGCAAAAACAAAGGGCTGCGCCCGCATGTATGCCTTTGCGCCTTCACAGAATTTTTAAGTGCTTTGTCTAAATAGGATTTGGTATTAAACGATCCCCAGCATCCTTATACGCAACAGTTAGTTAGTTCGACGTTAATACCTTGAAAAAATAATTATATCTTTGCTCTGAGTTTTTGAATTGCTTTGATTAGTTGTTCTCTATTCTTGTGGGATTTAATCCATTTAGGCAGCCTGCTAGATACTGAAGAGTTGCGCCAACCGCTTTCATCTGGTTTTCTTTCTCGCAAATCTGCTTTTACATAATCTTCAAGTAAGTCTAAATGTCTAATGGTAAAAGCATATAAAGAATGACCACAGCAATAAGTTTGTAACCAAAGATCGAATCCAAAATATCCATCGTGAGGAATATCCTTGCGCCATCCCAAGAAACGACTTCTATTTGATTTTGTCTTATTAAAAGAGCATTTTGTGCAAACGCATTTTACCGTATCTTCAGTATTAGGGAGTACTAAAGCTTTAGAGTTACATTGGGGACATACTGCTAGTATTGGGTCGTTATTTTTTGGCAGTACAATATCATCTCCATGTTCTCGTCTATCAAAATATCTAATCTTTCCCATAGCCAATAATTCATCCAGGGAAAACCGTGCTTAACTCTAAACTTACATCATCAAAACCTGGAACATTTATTGTTTCATTAGGTAGAATAAGGCTTTTATTTCGATAGGCAAATTCACCTTTATCGTTAGAAAAAGAATTGGTATAAACTTCTAAGTGGCGTTCGACTAAATTAACGATCCAGTAATTATTAATCCCCGCTTCAGCATAAAGAGGCAATTTAATTTCTCTGTCGTATTTGAGAGTAGAATCTGATATTTCGATAATCAAAATAATGTCTTCAGCCGTAGGATGAGCAGAAAGATAGTTATCTTCTTTCTTGTTGGCAATTACCACATCGGGTTCGGGTTCGCTATCGTTTAGAAGCGTAATTGGTTCTTGACCTCTGACGTTAGCGCGATCGTATAGTAGTCTATACAATTCGCCAAATAATGTTGAGTTGCATACCGAGTGAGGAGTTCTTTTTGGTGCCATCTCGATAATTTCTCCTCTAATAAGCTCTATTTTGTCGTTTTCGGTAAAAAAACCCAAATCTACAAGCTGATGATATTCAGCAAGGGTAAATTTTTTCCGAGTTAGAGCAACCATGATTATTCGCGAATGTGATTTATTTCATTTTACCGACTGCATAAGTATTAATCTATAGTTCCTTTACAGACGACAGATTGAATGATCCTGAAGCTATTATAAATAGGGTTTGCTGAAAAACTTAGATTTGATAATTTGTCTGGTTACAAGCTCTTAGCTCTCAGCTTTTAGCTTTTAGCTTTTACAAATCTAAAGAAATGATAGAAAAAGATATAGTCGTTTCTATCATTTTCAAATTATTAATTAGCTATTGGAATTATGACGCAATTTTCTCTTCAAGCCTGGAAAAATATTGAAGGTATTTATCAAAATATCTTAACCATGTCTTTTGTCCGAGAACTAAAATCGGGTTCTTTAGACAAACAAATCTTTCAGCAATATATGATTCAGGATGGAATTTATCTAGGTGAATTTGCTCGCGTTTTGGCGATTATTTCCGCTAAAGCACCAACTCCAGATATGCAGTTAGAATTTGCGGGAAGCGTACGGGAGGCGATCGCCGTCGAACGTGGTTTGCACGAGAATTTTTTTGCTGATTTTGGTATTGAGGTAGAGACTGCCTTGGCAACCGAACCATCTCCCACTTGTTTGAACTACACCAATTTTCTGCTGGCTACGGCATATCAACACAGCTTTGCGATCGCAGTGGCGGCAGTTTTGCCCTGCTTCTGGATTTATTTGGCAGTCGGCAAAGATATTTATCAGGAAGCAGATAATCAGGTCAACCCCTATCAAAAATGGATCGATACCTATATTGATGCAGATTTTGAGGCATCGGTTAACTACGTAATCAAAGTGGCAGATGAATCGGCAGAGCAAGCTTCCGCTAAAGAATTAGCATTGATGAATCAAGTCTTCTATCGCGCATCACAATTTGAATGGATGTTTTGGGATAGTGCCTATAGATTAGAGAAGTGGGAGATTTAATTAAATACTTCTTAATGCCACAATTGGATCTAGCTTGGCTGCGGCTTTAGCAGGAAATACGCCAAAAGACAGTCCGATCGCGCCAGAAACTCCCACGGCAACCACAATTGCGATCGGTGAAATTGCAGGAGATAGAGGAGACAGCGCACCGACGATTAAAATCCCAGTTACGCCAACCACAGTACCAACCGCGCCACCTGCTGCGGATAAGATAGTCGCTTCAATCAGAAATTGCCATAGGATATCCCCTTCCTTTGCTCCAATAGCCTTGCGTAAGCCTATTTCTTTGGTTCGTTCGGTAACAGCTACCAGCATAATATTCATCACTCCAATGCCACCTACTAGAAGTGATATGCCCGCGATCGCCGCGAGTAAGGCAGTCAAACCGCTAGTAATCGTGCCAACGATCTCTAAGACATCTTTTTGAGTCCTAACGCTAAAATCGTCCTCTCCTGTAATTTTGTGGCGCAGACGCAAGAGGTTTTCGATTTGCAACTTGGCAGCGCGGATACTTTCTTCATCTCTAGCCGAGATTGAAATAACTGTTACCTGAGTACCGTAGGGAGAGGTATTTCCTACAATCTGGTTTGCCATAGTAGTTAGAGGAGTATAAGCTACAAGATCTTGATTTTGCCCCAGAAAAGCCCCTTTAGCTTCTAATACGCCAATCACTTCTAAGTTAATATTTTTGACGCGGATTTTTTGACCGAGAGGATTTTGTTGAGGAAAAAATTTATCCGCTATTTCCGAACCTAAAACTACTACCCTACGGTTGCGCTTGATATCGATATCGTTAAAAAATCTGCCTCGATCTACTTCAAAATTTCTTACAGCTAAATACTCTGGAGTAGTGCCGATAACCTGTTCGTTAGCATTGCGATTGCGATAAGAAATTAGCTGATTGCTGGTAATCTGTGGCGCGACTCCCTTTACAGTAGGAACTTGCTCCTCGATCGCGATCGCATCTGCCCAGACTAAAGTTTGGGGCGCATTAAAAGCTGTCTGTCTTTCTTCTTGAGTTCCAGGTACGACAAAAATTGTATTGGGACCAAGGGATTCAAATTGCTCGGCAGCAAGATTTTTGGTTCCTTGTCCTACTCCCACCATGGCAATCACAGAGGCGTTGCCAATTACAATTCCCAACATAGTAAGACTACTACGCATTTTATTGGCTACTAAAGTAGCTGTCGCCATTTTAAAACTTTCTACTATATTCATTATGTATGTTCTTTATTGCGTATTTATCGATAGTTAATAGTCAAATATGAAAATTGGAATTTGGATTTTAGGCGATCGCTTAAACCAGAAACAGCTAAGTTTAGCCAACAATCAAAATAATCAGGAACAGACTCCAGTTATTACGATCGAGTCTAGTAATTATGTTAGACAACGACCATATCATCAGCAAAAATTAGTCTTGGTTTGGTCGGCAATGCGCCACTTTGC
>JBCDCO010000160.1:0-12849 GCA_039181635.1 Cyanobacteria bacterium P01_G01_bin.19
CTGGAGTTCAGCCCTGATGGGAACACGATTGCTTCTGCATCACATGATGGAACAGTCCAATTGTGGAATACCAAGGATGGTCATTTACTCCACATTCTAAAAGGTCATCAAAGTTTGGTTTCTATAGAATTCAGTCCTGATGGGAACACGATTGCTTCTGCATCACATGATGGAACAATTAAATTGTGGAATACCAAGGATGGTCATTTACTCCACACCCTAGAAGGTCATCAAGATAGCGTTTATGAAGTAAAGTTTAGCCCTGATGGAAACATGATTGCTTCTGCATCACATGATGGAACAATTAAATTGTGGAATTGGAATTTTGAAAATTTACCTCAGAAAGGATGTGGTAAATTGAGGTATTATCTGGCTAAAAATTCTAGTAAACTAGAAGAACTTGAATTTTGTCAAAAACACTTAATTGTCAGATCTGAGCCTTAAACTAGCGAAACTTAACGCTAGTAATAGTAGAAAGAAACACAAACGGAAGCGTAACAGATTATTAGGGGCTTACTAATGCATTACAAAACTCTGTGTTGTAATGTGTATAGCTATTAAGCTTTAGAATAACCAAATATAAGAAAAAAGCTTTAAAATCCCTCTATTCCTTTCAGTGCATAATTCTGAAATCTGCATTATTTATGTAGTGCATGCAATTTTGTTACGCTCCCTCTTACTTTTGCTTACTGGTGCATGGGATATTCTCCTTTGATTCGTTAAAACGCAATAGTTAAAAAAGTCTGGTATTCTCTGTAACAAAATTACGCTCATTCTAAGATGGAGTCGAGATATCAATTCTAAGATTCCAGAATCAGGGCGCCAGATGAATAAAGTTGAGGCGAGCAGAGTTTTGGCTCTCTACGCTGATGGAACATTGAGCTTTCCGCCTTTAGACCTCAGCCGAGCCGAACTTTTCGATGTACATCTCCCACGAATAGAATTACAAGGGAGCAACCTCGAACAAGCCTATATGCCCTACTCAAATCTGAGGCAGGCGCAGCTGCAAAAGGTTAATTTTTGGGGTGCGAATCTTTCTAAAGCCAAGCTTGACGGGGCAAATTTAGTCCGTGCCAATCTAGAGGGAGTCAATCTATATCTAGCATCGTTGGAGAATACTGATCTATCGGGGGCAAATCTTGCAGGTGCTAATTTACAAGCAGTCAACCTATCGGGAGCGAGTCTCGTGGGAGCTAATTTGACCTTAGCTAATCTATCGGGAGCGAATCTCAAAAATACCAACTTTGATCGGGCTATCTGCTGTAAGACCAAGTTCTACCACTGTAGAAATCTCAACGTTTCATCTGCTCTAGTAGATGCTCTGAGTGTTGGGGTGTATGGACTTCCGTTGATAGATACTTAAATTGAATGAAATTTGTTAAGGATTTTCTTTGGTAATATTTTTCTAAGGAAGATCTGGGAATTTGTATGAAAATTCTACACGGCACTTGGATACCAGAAGAAACAAAAGAATTCATTCAATCTGGAGGCTTTTATCTCTGGGTAGAAACCACAAAAGTCAAGGAAACCAAAAAATCTACCAATACTTCTCCCGATCACCTTGCAGCTAAAGATTTAGCAGTCTTTTTAGAACAAGATTTAAGTATTAAAAATCTCCAGTCTGATGCTATTACGCTAAAATATTGGTTACTCCCCACTGCCAACGAACAAGCCTTACCTTCTCTAGAATTATCTCGTTACCTAGAAACAGAAATCCCTGAAGAATTTACCTGGCAATATTGGCAAATCGATTGTTATCAAACTACTGCTAATGTCAAAGTTAGTGGTTATAGTTACGAGCCAGTAAATAATGTTATTAAACTGCTCAACGACCTGCACTTTATTGCTCTAAATAGTGCTGACGAACTGCAATTAGGGGCAGATTTACTATTTTGGTATTACTACACTCAAAGTTTTAAACAAATTATTCTGGGCGATCGCTATATTCCCGCTCTTAAATACTATCAACCGAAAAAAAGTAAAGGTCGTAAAAGACAATCTAAGTTAGAAATTTATCCAGGTTGGGAAATAATCTGTCCCAGTTACGAAGAAAACCTACAAAAGTATGCCGAATCGATGCCCAAACTAGCTGTAGCGGGTTTTGCATCTTTGCCTGAGACTCCTAATTTCTATGACGAAGCAACCTTACTTAGTCATTTTTCCGAATGCTTATTAACAGATATTGTGACCCATACTCCTAGTACTGCTAAATTCAGCAAGCAATTATCGGGGACAATTTTAGAAAAATGTAGCGATAGTAGTTTAATATCTCGTCCTGGAACTAACGATTTAGCTTTAGAAGAATACCAGCAATGGCAAAGATGGCGATACAAACTAACTCAGACTCAAGATAATATTCCCTTTTATCTTTATTTTCAATTACAAACGCCAAAAAAGGCAGAAGAACCCTGGCAATTACAATTTCAGGTAGCACCGAAAAACGATCCTTCTCTCCAGATATCCCTACAAGATTACTGGCGACTGGGAAGTAAAGGAAGAAATACTTTCTATAAACAATTTGGCAAAGAATTTGAATCTAATTTACTCCTCAATCTCGGTTATGCAGCGCGAATATATCCCTTACTCTGGACTGGTTTAGAAACCAACGAACCAAAGAATGTACTGTTGGATCTAGACGAAGCTTTTGAATTCCTCAAAGAAACCGCCTGGGTATTAGAAAATGCAGGATATAAAGTCATAATTCCTGCTTGGTGGACTCCTAAAGGCAGAAAAAGAGCAAAATTACGCCTCAAAGTCTCTACTAACAGTAAATCTGCCTCAAAGTCGGAAACGAAAAGCTATTTTGGTTTAGACAATCTCGTTAAATATCAATATCAACTATCTATCGGCGATCACACTGTAACTCCTGAAGAATGGCAGCAATTGGTTAATGCTAAAGTTCCTCTGGTTAAGTTTCGCGGGGAATGGGTGGAATTGGATTTGGCGAAAATGCAGCAGATGCTGGAGTTCTGGCAGAAACAGGACTCAGAAGACCAAAATATGTCTCTGCTGGAATTATTACAAAGGGAAGCAGAAGCAGGGGAAGAATTAGAATTCGAGCGCGACGACACTTTAGCCGAGATGTTACTCAAGCTCAACGATAAGAGTAAATTAGAATCTCTGACCAATTTGCCCAACTTTCAAGGTAAATTGCGGGAATATCAGCAAAGAGGAGTTTCTTGGCTCAGTTATCTAGAAAATCTAGGACTTAATGGCTGTCTAGCCGATGATATGGGTTTAGGTAAAACGATCGAGGTCATTGCACGGTTGATTCAGGAAAAAAATAACAATACTCAGATTGCAGCTACCTTACTAATCGTTCCTACTTCTGTAATTGGTAACTGGCAAAAAGAAATTGGTAAATTTGCCCCTCATTTTCGTACTGCGATTCATCACGGTAGCGAGCGCCCTAAAAAGCTCGAAGAATTTAACCAGGCGATCGCCCAACAAGATGTAGTCATTACTTCCTATGCTCTAGTTCGCAAAGATGCCCAACTATTCCAGGGAGTGGAATGGCAGCGGGTTGTTTTAGACGAAGCGCAAAATATTAAAAACCCCAAAGCAGCACAAACCAAAGCAATTATCAAACTAAATGCAATTCACCGTTTGGCTTTAACTGGTACTCCCGTAGAAAACCGTCTCTTAGATTTATGGTCGATCTTTAACTTTCTCAATCCTGGTTATTTAGGCAAACAAGCTCAATTTCGCCAAGCCTTTGAAATCCCCATCCAAAGAGATAGTGATCCCATTAAAGTCTTAACCCTCAAGAAATTAGTCGAACCGTTCATTCTGCGTCGAGTTAAAACCGATAAGAGCATTATTAAAGATTTACCTGATAAAGTCGAACAAAAAGTTTATTGTAACCTCACTCCCGAACAAGCTTCCCTCTACGAAGCAGTAGTGCAGGATGTGGCACAACAAATTGAAGAGAAAGAAGGTATCGAACGCAAAGGTCTAATTTTATCTACCCTGATGAAACTCAAACAAATTTGTAACCATCCCCGACAATTCCTTCAAGATGAGAGCGAATTTACCCCCACTCGTTCCCACAAACTATCTCGCCTCCAAGAAATGATTGAAGAAGTCCAAGCAGAAGGAGAAAGCTTGCTGATCTTTACTCAATTTCGCGAAATTGGGGACGCACTGCAACAGCATTTTCGCTCCTCTTATCGCTATCCCACCTACTATATTCATGGCGGTACGAGTCGTAAAAATAGAGATAAAGCGATCGCGGAATTTCAAGAACACGATACGCCTCCTGCGGTGTTCATCCTATCCCTCAAAGCTGGTGGGGTAGGCATTACCCTAACCAAAGCCAATCATGTATTTCACTTCGATCGCTGGTGGAATCCCGCCGTAGAAGACCAAGCAAGCGATCGCGCTTTTCGCATCGGACAGAAAAAGAATGTCTTCGTTCACAAGTTTGTCACCTTGGGTTCTTTGGAGGAAAAAATCGATGTGATGATTGAAGATAAAAAACGACTGTCTGAATCTGTAGTGGGTTCGGATGAATCTTGGTTGACGGAATTGGATAATGATAAATTCCGCGAACTAATTGCTTTGAATCGTAATGCTGTTTTGAATTAGATCTTGTAGAGAAAAGGTTATGGGTGAATTTAGTCGAACTTGGTGGGGACAAAAATTTATTAGGGCGATCGAATCGTTTACCGATTCTGCCAGATTGGGAAGGGGTCGTTCTTATGCTAGAGGCGGTAAAATTCTCGATTTTGCAGTTAATAAAGGAAAGATTGAAGCTACTGTTAGAGGTTCGGTCAATCCTTACTTTGGAGTTTATAAAGAACCCAGATACCATACGGTAGTCGAGATTAAACCCATTCCTCCCAAGGATTGGTCGAAGATTATTCAAAGTATGGCGACCAATGCCAGTTTTGTCTCTAAGTTACTGTTAAAGGAAGTTCCCGAAAATATCGAATCTAGTTTTCGAGAGGTGAATAAAAACTTGCTTCCCCGTAGCGAGAGCGATTTTCAAACCTCATGTTCCTGTCCCGATTACTCAAATCCCTGCAAGCATATTGCTGGATTATGCTATCGTTTTGCTTCAGAATTAGATGAAGACCCTTTTTTAATCTTTGAGTTGCGGGGTTTGACGAAAGAACAGTTACACCAAGAATTAGCTAAAACTCCCCTTGGTAGAGCTTTAGTTGGAGGTTTAAAAACTGAAGAATTAGCTCCCGAACCCATTACTTCTTATTACACCAAACCCCAAACACAGCCAGTGAATGGAGAAACTACTCTCAAAGAATTTTGGCAAGGTAAAGCGATCAAGCCACCAACTATTGACGAACCCAGAGAAACTAATATTTCAGCAATCTTAGTTAAGAAAGCGGGAGATATGCCTGAATTTTGGCATCGGAATAGTTCTTTTATTGCCACTATGGAAGAACTCTATCAGCGAGTTAAGACTAAAAACCGCGATCTGTTTTAACTAACTGAAGTTACATAATTGTTAGATAGAACTTAGATGCAACTGGTTGCGTGAATCAAGTTGGTCTCTGACAATATCCATCCCGTTTGACAAGCACCGCTAGAACCAGGTAGACAAAAGATATAAGTAGCATTAGCCAGCTCAGCCAAAGTCCGAGACTGAATGGTAGAGGTTTTGATTTCTTGATAAGAAATCATCCGAAATATTTCGCCAAAACCTGCAATTTCCTTAGCATAACAGTTACAAATTTAGCTTTTCTTCAATACTAGCACCAGGATTATGCTCCCAGCGATCGCCGACATGAGCGTAAATCGACGTAGTGCGCGGATCTGCATGACCTAGTAAGTCTTGTACCTGTCTTAAATCCGAACCAGTTCTCAATGCCAGCGTACCAGCAGTATGTCTGAGGCTGTGTGCTGTAAAGGTTCTACCAGACGTATGTTTGAGATTGCATTCAACCAGGGCGCGATCGCATATCTCTCGAATACTGCGTCTGGATAATTGCCCACCCTTATTGTTGTTACTAAGAGAGACAAATACAAAATCTGTCGGTTTGATTTTTCGCCTTAAAACCTTACGCCTCAACTGAAGATAATCATCTAGCTGAGTTGTCAGATTCTCAGTCAGAGGGACGATTCTACTAGCTCGTTTTGCCGATACCTGTAGACCAGTTTTGATTCCCTGCCTGACGATATCTTCGACTTTGAGTTGGTGCATTTCAACCGTTCTGCATCCTTCCAAGCTCATGATGCCAACTAACGCGCGATCGCGCAGCAGGCTCAGTCGGACTTTATTGGTTTTGGCTTTCTCTAACTGAGACTGTAAATAGCCGAGAAGATATTTTAGTTCTTCTGCCTCCATAAAGGTAATCCGAGCGGCAGGATCTTTTCTATCTTTGGGAGCTTTAACTTTAGCTACGGGATTATTGCTAATCAGTCCATGAGCTTGCGCTGCTTTGTAGAATATTCTAACAATGTTGAGTTTAGTGGCGATCGTCGAGTTAGCGTATCCAGAGTTAACTAAATGTTGTCGGTATAGCTTGATGTCTTCTGGTTCTGCCTCGGTGGGCGAGAGTAAATTATCTCGGCACCACTCCAAATACTGCTTGGTTTGGGATAGATAGTTACGTATCGTATCGGCTGAAGCTGCACCATCTCCTACTTCCATCTGGAGGAATCGGGCAAAAATATCTTCTAGATTAGTGGTTTCCGTTTCAGGGACGACTATTGCGCTTTTTATCGATTCTACCTCTGTTTCTACTGTATTTGTCGTTTTGCTTTCTTCTACAGAAACAATTTCAATTTTCATAATTCAATCTCAACTAACAAATTTAATCTATTAGCGATCGCGAGTACAGTTTCCCTAATTGTTGGCTCATTAAGATCTAAGACAGAGACATCGGCAGATAATAATTTAGAAGCTGCTCGTTCGTATAAAGCTATCGCGGGCTCACCGTCATGAGCATTGTTAAAAATCAGTCCCTCAATATTGCTATATAAATTGGGATTCTCATAGAAATAGCGACTCCAGGCTTGAGTTAGCCTCCGCCTGCCATCAACTGCCATTGCTGCAACTGAACCAGCATTCCAAGCTCCAGAATCTCTCAAATCGAGTAACTTTAAGCTTTGTTTGAGAGTGATGTAGGCAATCTGTTGTTTTTGAATTTTAATTGTTTCATCATCGCCAAACACTTCAATCAAGCAGCAAGACAGACTCAATCCTGCATAAATAATTCCCCGTTCTTTATCTATCTTGGGTTTTTTGTTGTTTTGATGGTCGAACCTACTTAACGGACCGTAATATCTAAATCCTGTCGCCGTACTACCATAATTGGTTGGGTCAAATATCCTTTGAATCTTCGTTCCAGCTTTTAACTCAAACCATTGAGGACTAATATTACGAGTTGGCGGTGGATAGCGAATCTCTACCATTACTGAGCTACACCCACTCCTCTAGCTTCAACTATTAAGTCTTTAATATCCCGTTCATCGCCACTTTTTAATACTTCAACAGGAGTTCGACCTTCAAAAGCTCTCAATGGTTTAGTCAACCAGTTAAGTTTGGCAAAATTTGATATTTGTAAGGTCTTAAGGAGTTCGGGCAAGCAATCGATTACTCCATCATCTCCTTCTGGGTCGAACTGCCACAATGGAAATTTATAGACACCATTATCCTTTAATCCTAATAGCGTACTTGCCTTACGGCGATCGTGTACGGTGGTAATTGCCTGACAGCCGATTAGTTTTGCTACTTCTGGTGTAGTAATGCTGCGAGCTAATAATTCGCGACGACGTTGATAGTATCGTTCTAAATTAGCCAACTCCAGTACGGCTAATTTACCTTCGCTGTAGTCATCACCTGCGATTTTTTTTGCCAAAGCCTTTTTCTCAGGGTCGATTACTTTGGGTTTGAGAGATTCGGCTATTTGCTTGAGATGTTCCGTACTCGCTTCAGTCAAGGAAGCTGCTACATGATGTAAAAGGGTTTTTGCTATTTCATCCCTGTCTTGGGGAACCTCTATTTGGTGAATAACGGTATTTTTCATGTCTGATTACCAAATTACATGGCTTTATTGTAGCTTATCTAAGAGATATAGTTTTGTTTTAGGTAGCAACTATGAAATATAGTTTAACATCTTATTAGTGTCCTAATAAGATGTAGAAATTTGCAATTTATAGATAAAACTATCTTATGCTAAGTTTTTCAAGCGTCTAAAAATTTAACAATCAATATTTGATACGCAAAAAATACGCTAAAATTCATTTAAGGCAGAAGGAAGATGGCAGAGGGCAGAAGGGAATACAATTAGTTCGAGACTTTTTCCCTTCTAGACATATGAGTTATCGAGAGCAGTTTATCTGGCAAAAAGCAGTAGATTTATCTGTTAGATGTTACAAGCTGACGGAATACTTTCCCAAATCAGAGACTTATGGAATGGTCAGTCAGATTAGACGTTGTAGCGTATCAGTAGCTTCAAATATCGCGGAGGGCTATGGTCGGAAAGGAAAAGGTGAGTATATCCAGTTTTTACATATAGCGTTAGGTTCTCTGCGAGAATTAGATACTCAACTAATTATTTCTTTGAAAGTTGAATTAGCTCAAGTCAAATATATCGAGTCTGTTATAAAAGACTGCGAGGAGATGCAGAGATTGATGGTTTCTTCCATCAATAAGCTAAAAAACAAATAAACCGCTTCTCCTTCTGCCCTCTGCCTTTTGCCTCCTGCCTTCTTCCGAAACGTTATAATAAATTGTAATAACATTCATTGCTAAAGTCACTTCGATCTGATGCCTAACAACTCAAACAATAATTACCCAGTTTCTCCAGCCAAGATTGGCAATCAGGATGGATATCGCTTACCTCGCGCTTTCTCCAAAGATCATCCCGAACTAGTTGGTGCTAGCGGTCATCTTGAAGTTTTAGATGAAAATACGTTGTTAGTTCGTTTAGATCCTGTTGAAAAGGTCAAAGAAGATGAAGACGATGTGATGATGAGTTTATTTCTAGACTTTCTAATGAAGTCTGCCGTTGAAGAACCTGAATCTCTTATTACCTATACGAATCAAATGAGTCAGGAGGCAAATGAATTGTTAGCTGGGGTAGAAATCGATGAAGATTAATGGGTGGACAATCTTGTTTCATCCATTGTTCAACGACCAGTGGCAGCAATTACTTAATTTGGTTAAATCTTTAAGGTCGCGTCTATCCCAAGAAGACTTTAGTCAGCATCCCCAAGTCAAATTGTTTAAGGCTCTTACTGTTGGTATTGAAGAAAAGATCCCGAACGATCCCTTAGCTTCATACTTTGCTTTAAGGAAGCCATTGGATAAATATAGTCGTCTTAAGAAAATGGGTCTGCCTAGTCGCTATCGTCTTTTCTTCAAAGTATTTCCCCAGCAAAAGGTAATTATCGTTCTTTGGCTGGGTTTTCATAGGAAGGAGGGAGATAAGAAAGACTGCTATCGCGTTTTTGCCAAGATGGTTAAAAAAGGGCAATTCCCACTTTCACTAAAAGATCTTATTGATTCGGATAATGGGCAGGAAAGCTAATCCAGTATGTCTCTACTGTGCCAAGAATTACCGCACAGAAGACGAGGCAAAAGACAAACATCCAGAATGTTATGTCGAACATAACTGTCGAGTCAAACGCTATCGCTTGAGAAAATCGGGAAAGGTTAATGCTAAGCGTAGGCAGAATAATGCCAGAAATAAAGGTACAACTACAATAGAGCCAATATTACCCGAAGCTTATCGGGCTGAACTGGAACTTTATGGCAAAGAAAATCAATTTGTTCATGCGATCGCTCTCAAGATCTATCAGGGCAATAAACTTACCCATCAAATGTTGCCCCAGCACACTCAGGGATTGAGACAGCCCGAACTCGAAGCCTATATTCAAAAACTTTTGTCTCATTTAGAAGCAGAATATGGCATCGATTGTTTTAGTCTGATCTATTGGTTAAATGTGGAGGATTGTCCAGAATGCTCGCGAAAATAATTACCATCTCAAAACACTGCCAGCCGCCTGTCTTATCTCTACAAAGTTAGATGTAACCTGTCTCTGGAAAACAGATGAGATGTTAGAAGAATTCAAATAATATCTGTTAATTAATGCCAAAAACTACAGCTAAAGCCCTATCAATTTTCTGCATGATTAAGGAATTAACTTCACCTCTATATTTGATGAATCTTTTAGTGTAATCGAGGGGTCTAGTTTGCAAACAATCGGCGATGGATTTTTTGCTCAGACCGTTTTTACCAGTCTTAGTTAGGGTCACATTGGTAATAATGCGACTTTTCTTCTCCGACCATTCGGTAATTGGCACTACTTGAATGACTTTTAACTTTGAATTGTAAACGTTATTAGTCACTACAAGAAAAGGTCGGATCTTACCAGTTTCAGAACCTTTAACGGGATTAAGATTGAAATCTGCGATCGCACCTCGTTGCGGTTGAAAACTTTCTAATCCAGACATAGACCTGCCGCATCATCGGTTAATTCTTGCAAATCGGAATCTTTCTCATAAACCTCTTGATAGAGTTCTGCCGATTCAAGTAACCTTTGTTCTTCCATGGAATTTTTGAATTGGGCTATGGCAGCTTCCACTATGGCAGATTTACTATTAAATCCATGTTCTCGATACTGGGAGACAAAATCAATATGTTCTTCATCCAAACTAATTTTTATTTGTGGCATTAGTAATATTTAGCTGCATTTAGTACCATTATATTGTACTATTTACAAGGCTAAAATTAGTCCCTAAAAATTGCTAATTTTAAAGGATTTACAGTTGTAGATGTTTGAGTATCATCTTTGCAGAAAGTTACCCTAAGAACTGCCTATTATTTTTAATGTTTAATCTTTCAGATATCATTGTATTTAGATAGCCAAAGCAATCGAGATTATCAAAGAGTAAAATTTCTCATGACAGATTCACCTCGATACTATACGTGGAAAGGTTTGAATTGTGCCTATACCGTTCGTGGTTCTAGTAATTCTTTTGACGCGGAAGGCGTCAGCTCGCAAGCCCTGGCTTTTAAAGCCAGGGAACGAGCTGACCGAACATCAGCAATAGTTACAATTCATCCCATTGGTGTAGGATTATCAAAAGTATTTTGGCAACCTTTTATCAAAGACTGGTTAGAGCAAAACCCCAATTCCTCAATCTATAATCCCGATTTGATCGGTTGTGGTGATGGCGATATGCCTTCTGTGGCTTATTATCCAATTGATTGGGCAGAACAACTCAAGTATTTCATTGAAAATATAGTCAAACAACCCGTTGTTTTGATAGTTCAAGGAGCTTCATTTCCCATTGCTATTAAGTTAATACAAATAACGAGCGGTACCAACTCGATTAAAGGACTGGTTTTATCTACTCCTCCAGCATGGCGTACCATGACCGAAGCAGCCAACCCGCTAACACAAAAATCGCTTTGGAATCTTTTGTTTGATTCTCCAGTTGGTTTGGGACAGTTATTTTATCTTTATGCCCGTCGCCGTCAATTCCTCGAATCATTCTCGAAACGCCAATTGTTTGCCGATGCTCTTCAGGTTGATTCACAATGGTTGGATTCATTAATCGAAGGAGCAAAAGACCTTCAAAGTCGCTATGCAGTATTTTCCTTTCTAGCTGGTTTTTGGCGAGAAGACTATACATCGGATATTGTCAGTATAGAACTACCTACATTAATAGTATTAGGAAAACAAACATCCAGTATCAGTAGAGAAAGTTTCACTGAAACGCTCCCTGAAAGAGCAAATTCTTATGTCAAACATCTGACCAAAGCGCGAGTAAGTAACATAGAGGGACGTAACGTACTTCCAGTAGAGTCAACTTCGAGTTTTGTGAAAGTCCTTACAGACAATTGGCAATATCTAACAGACTGATTGCTAATTGGGTTAATAGCTTATTTGTATTTGTTATAAAATCGCATCAATAACAGATTGATTGCTAGAAAATTATCTTTCAAATGGTTCGTATTGGTGGAATTGTCAAAATAAGGCAGAAGACGCTGCGCTATAAGGGCAGAAGGCAGAAGTTTACTGGTTTGGAAGAGGCTTGCACCTCCACCAAACCCCTTCCGTCCTCAAAGACGGGGCTACAGAGGCTACCGCCTCAGCGCCTGCTACCGCAGGCGATGGCGCGTGAGCGCCGTTCCCTAAGAGATGAAGTACGAAGGAATTTATTACCTTCTGCCCTCTGCCCTCTGCCTTCTGCCTTCGAGGCGGAAGCCTCGGTTAAAACAGCAGAGCGAGTTAAAAGCCAATTACAGCATGGGATTAATCCTCAAGAAGTAGATTCCCTGAAAGCACTTATGATTAAATCCCTGCATACCATTGATCGTATCTGCGCCGATAATCCAGTTGGCAGTTCATATTTCTTTACGAAAATCAAGATAGTATGTTATTTTGGAGTAAAATCCTAGATGAATCTTAGATCTTCCTTAAAATTATTATACACTCTCTCTTGTGAGAGCTTCTCCTTGTAGAGAAACTGTTTTTTGCCCAAAAGGGATGGGTAATAATCATTCACAATCGGCAACTTATGGAGAGCGAGAACAAACAAACACAATCTATAGAAGCCTTACAAAATTTTATTAATACTTCTTTAGAAACTAAATTATGGCAAGCTTGCGAGACTAATTTAGAAACTAAAGTTTTAAATCTGTATCGTAATGTCATTAACAATGTTCCTGCTTATGGAGCTTTTTTAGCTGAAAATAATATTAATCCCGAATCTATTAAAACTCTTCAAGATTTTCAATCTCTTCCCTTATTAACCAAAAAAAATTATATTCACAAATATCCCTTACCAGATTTATGTCGTCAGGGAACACTAGAAAGTTGCGACTTTATTGCTGTTTCTTCTGGCTCGACAGGAAATCCGACTTTTTGGAC
>JBCDCO010000161.1:0-12846 GCA_039181635.1 Cyanobacteria bacterium P01_G01_bin.19
GAGAAAGAGAAATAATCAAATCGGGGTTGTTTGTTCTGATGGCTTTGACTACTTTGTTAGTTAACTCTGTCATTGCAGCCGCCTTATCGCCAAATTGAATTGGAATGCCCCAATGATCGTCAAGCTGAATACCATCAAGATTGGGGAAGGTAAAGCGACGATATAATTTCTGGGAGCGTATTTACTAGAGTAGCTCGTTCCATTGTTGTATACGTCTACATAAACCCGATTGTAGTTTAAGCCAGATAGTTGATGAAAAATGTTGTCCGTCAGGTTGGTATAGGTCAAAAAAGCATTGCCGACATGACCAAACCAGATACCTTTAATTGAATCAGATTGTTGGGGTGTACTTTCTGGCGCAACCATCAACAAACTAACAGCGATAAATAAAGCTAGAGCGATCGCCAATAAATACGCTACTCTGATTGTTTGTCTGACAAGAAACTTGGACACTTTTGCTATCAACTAGGATCGAATTGAATTATAGATCTAATAACCAACCTTGGTAGTTGGATTTGATCGTGTTTTATAGAAGTTTATTGCTAAACTAGTGCGTTTAGTTTAGCATAGTGATAACAACACTAAACTAAACAGTTTAGTAGACATTTTGAATAAGCTTCAGCAGCTATGGAATATACAGTAGACAACAAAACAAAATCCAGTAAGCCTCTAATCAAAAGAATACCCGCATTAGCAATTGGCTTGGCATTATTACTTGGCGGTATAACGGTTTATCGCCTGACTCAGACAGACACTTCTGAGTCAGATTTACCAGTACAAACAATGCCCGAAATCAAAACCGTTACAGCATTAGGCAGACTAGAACCAAATGGAGAAATAGTTACTGTATCGGTTTCTTCTGCTGCCGAGGGAAATCGTATTGACGATCTGCTAGTTAGTGAAGGAGATAAAGTAGAACCTGGTCAAACGATCGCCATTTTAGATAGTCGCGATCGCTTAGAGGCAGCCTTAAATCAAGCTCAAGAACAAGTTAGAGTAGCGCAGGCAAATCTAGATTTAGTTAAAGCAGGGGCAAAAACAGGAGAAATTAGGGCGCAGGAAGCGGCGATCGCTCGCATCGAAGCCGAACGAGACAATGACATCATTGCCCAAAATGCCACCATCTCTAGAATCAAAGCCGAAGTAAATAACGCTCAAGTAGAATATCAACGTTATGATCGCTTGTATAAAGATGGAGCAATTTCCGCTTCCGAAAGAGACAGTAGATACCTAACCCTAGCTACCGCAAGAGAACAGCTAGCCGAGGCACAAGCCAATCTCAACAGAATTAAAACCGCCCAAGAAAAACAAATTGCCGAAGCCAAAGCTACCTTAGATCGCATTGCTGAAGTTCGTCCCGTAGATGTAGCAGTAGCAGAAGCCCAAGTCAGACAATCACAAGCAGCAGTCAGAGTCTCTCAATCCGAATTAGATCGCGCCTATATAAGATCACCCCAAGCAGGAACGGTAATCAAAACTTTAGTTCGCCCAGGAGAAATAGTTTCTAGCGACGAAGGCATTGTCAGAATCGGACAAATAGACCAAATGTATGTCGTGGCAGAAGTCTATGAAAGCGATATCGGCAAAGTAAAAGTCGGACAACCAGTAACCGTCACCAGTAGCGCGATCGACTCAAAACTCCAGGGAACAGTGGCCAAGATTGGTTTAGAAGTAGAACGGCAAAACGTAGTCAACACCGATCCCACCAGCAACATCGATGCCAGAGTGGTGGAGGTTGAGATCGAGCTAGATGATCTATCAAGCCAGAGAGTATCGGGGCTAACTAACTTGCAAGTGAACGCCAGGATTGAAATAGGAAGTAGAAAGTAGAAAGTAGGAAGTTAAAAAAGACTAACAACCAACAACTAATTATTCATTATTAACTATCAATTATTAATTAATCCAAATGTTCCAATCACTCAAAAACCGCACCCCTTTGGGTTGGCTGCAACTCAAACACGACAGGATGAAAATGCTGACCGCATTAGCAGGAATCGCCTTTGCAGACATCTTAATGTTTATGCAGTTGGGGTTTAAAGATGCTTTATTTACTAGCAATACCCAGTATCCCAGGCTAATTGACGGAGATGTAATTTTACTCAGTACCCAAGCGACTAACTTTAACGAATTATCTACTTTTCCCCGTCGGCGACTTTTTCAGTCGATGGATGTTCCTGGTGTAGAAGCGGCAGAACCTGTTTATATTGGTTCTCTCAGGTGGCGCAATCCCCAAACTAGGGAGAAAACTTCCATGATGGTGATGGGATTCGATCCAGAACGTCCCGCTTTTAATTTACCTGAAGTCAATCGTCAGTTGGATAAGGTTAAAATCCCCGATACTGTCTTATTCGATCGCGCCTCCAGGGGAAGATACGATGAAATGATTGCTCGAGTTGAAGCAGGTAAAAACGTAACCACCGAAAGCGATCGCACTACCATAACTGTTGATGGCTTATTTGAAGTGGGGGCTTCCTTTGCCGACGATGGGGCATTAATTACCAGCGATTATAACTTTTTGCGTTTGTTTCCTAGAAGAGAACAGGGTACGGTAAGCCTGGGTATTATCGACCTTGAACCAGAACAAGATCCCGTAGCAGTCAGACAGGCATTGAATACTTATCTTCCCGAAGATGTGGAGGCGTTTACCCACGAGGAATATGTCGAAAAAGAACTAGCCTATATTCAAAATCGTTCGCCAATTGGTTTTGTCTTCACTCTGGGTACGACGATGGGCTTTGTGGTGGGAATTATCATTGTCTACCAGGTTCTTTCTACCGACGTAAACGACCATATGGCAGAATACGCCACCTTTAAAGCGATGGGGTATAAAAATTCTTATCTACTATTTGTGGTGTTTGAAGAAGCTTTGATTTTATCTCTAGCGGGTTTCATTCCCAGTACATTTTTGGCTTTAGGATTATATCAATTGACCGCAGCAGCCACCGCTTTACCCATTGTCATGCCTGCATCAAGGGCAATAACAGTGCTGGTTTTGACCATCGTCATGTGTGGGGCTTCAGGGGCGATCGCAACTCGGAAGCTACAGTCAGCCGATCCAGCCGACATATTTTAGTTGATTGTTGATTGTTAATTGTTAATTGCAAACGGCGATCGAGTGTTGTTCATCTTTCTTTCTTACGTAGAGAGTTTAAATAAGCATTTAGTTTTGGTGAAAGCTTATCAATAATTGGTTTTATCTTATTTACCTGTTCTGTAGAGACTAATTTTCTATGACAGGCTAATCTCAGCCAATGTATCGTTTCGTATAAAGAACCTCTAGCAATTTTGACGAGTGACCCCGCGTCGGCGAAAGACGCAAGGGAATGCACGAGTCGCGACGAAACGTTGATTATCTTTGCTGTTATAGCGACCATTTCCCTCCGCTATGTTCGCGCCTACACTGTCAGCCGAACGCACTATTTGTTTGCCCAACGTATCCTTAGCAAAATAGTTCCAAGTTGCCACGATCTTCCATATCTCATTAGCTAGTTGTTCCGCCAATTGATAAACTCGCAAATTCTCAAAATCTGGTCTACCCATGACCCAATCAACCATCAACCATGAACCATCAACATTTATAATTCCCAATCAACCGTCAACAATCAGCAATCAACTATCAACCATGAACCATCAACAATCAACAAATCAACCAGTAATCAATATTAAAAATCTCGACCATTCTTTTGGTAAAGACGAACTCCGCAAACAGTTGCTATTTGACATTAATTTAGAAATAGATCGGGGGGAAATAGTTTTGATGACAGGACCTTCGGGTTCGGGAAAAACTACCCTGTTGACTCTGGTTAGTGGATTGCGATCGCCCCAGTCGGGAAGCTGTAAAATATTAGGTAAAGAGCTATGTGGGGCGAGTTCGGCGGAATTAGTTCAAGCTCGACGCAACAACGGCTATATCTTTCAAGCGCATAATTTACACCACAGTTTAACTGCTGCCCAAAACGTGCAGATGGGTTTGGAAGTACACGGTAAATACTCCCAAATAGAAATGCGCGATCGCGCTGTGGCAATGCTGGAGGAGGTAGGTTTGGCAGATCGGGTTGATTATTATCCCGATAAATTATCTGGAGGACAAAAACAACGGGTGGCGATCGCACGAGCGTTGGTTGCTCATCCTGCGATCGTTTTAGCCGACGAACCAACCGCAGCTTTAGATAGTAAATCTGGTAGGGATGTGGTCAATATCATGCAAAAGCTAGCCAGAGAACAGGGCAGTACAATTTTGCTAGTTACTCACGACGATCGCATCCTCGATATTGCCGATCGCATCGTTCATATGGAAGACGGCAGGTTGGTTAATAATTCAGTTCAGAAAATCTCTGCATAACAATAATAGCCATTTTATCGATCAAAATCTTATTCTGTGGGAGTTTGTTTCAAAATAATTGGTAAGGGCTTTTTATGAGTGCTCTCTTCAGCCTCTGAAACTGCTGATGCGGGTGATTCTGATTCTACTGCTACGGAAGGTGATAAAACTTCTGAATTGTCTTCCACTGGCTCGGTTTCTTCTGGATTGGAAGTCTGTTGAGGAACAGAGAGAGCTTCTATGCCATGTTCTTTGATGCGATCGCTCAAACGTCGTAAGACTCCATTGATAAACCTAAAACCATCCTCATCGGAATATCTTTTGGCTAGTTCTACCGATTCATTAATTGCCACCCTTTCTGGCACATTTAAATATAGGATTTCTGCCACGGCAATCCTGAGAATATCGCGATCAACGTTGGGCAAACGGCTCAGTTGCCATGCCACTAGTACATTCTCAATTGACTGCTCTATTTCGCGATGATAATCATTCACCGTCAAAATTATCTCGGCTGCATACTTTCTGACTTGCTCTTTGCTGGTAAGCTGCAAAAACTCGGGAAATTCAATCGCCATACCCAAGCGATTCACAGCCGTCCGCGATACCTCCAATGCTTCTTGTAGCATTGCTTTGGCACTGTTAATATCGCTGGCTCTGGTTTCGCTGTTTAAAAGACGCTCTTCTCCACGCTTGATCTCGGCTGAAGCTGTTTCTAAATTATCCTGAACTTCGATAGTTAAGGTACGAATAGCTGAAAGTATCAGACTATCTAAATCACTTGAGTCAAGCTGATTTTTCTTAGTTTTAATTTGACTGATGCTTAAGAGTGCTAGTTCGCGAGCAATACTACGAGGTTGATTGTGTCTAGCCATTTTTTATTTAAAGGAATAACCGATACTCAAGGATAATTTTCCAGCCAAACAATTATACAGCTTAGTTTTCCCAACTTTCCTCTTCCATCGAAACCAATCCAGATTTCTGGGTAGTTAAAGCGGCATCTACCGTTACTTTCTTCCGAGGTCTGGGTATAGTTAGAGGTGGCTTGATCGCAGGTGTTTCGGGACTAACTATGCCACCAGAGATCAGAACTTTAAAAGCGTCTTCAATAGATATATCAATATCGATCGCTTCTCCTTGAGGAATTACGGCATACCATCCAGAGGTAGGGTTAGGAGTAGTGGGAATAAACACGTTGATCATTTCTTGAGGAAAATGACCTTGTAAAGTAGGGCTGACTTTTCCCGTCACAAAACCCATCGTCCAGATTCCTTTACGCGGGTATTCCAACATAATTACCCGACTAAATTTAGTTTTGGAATCTCCCAATAGAGTTTCTAAAATCTGCTTGAGAGTTTTGTAAACCGAGCCAGCTAGGGGAATAGCCTGCAAAAACTGCTCGCCGAAATCTAACAGCCAACGACCGACAATGTTACGCGCCATTAAGCCAATAACCAAAATGCTTAGTAGGGGAACGGCAAGCCCGACGGTAAAGTTTAGTACATTGGTTAAAACAGGGTCTAATCCATCAAAAGGATTTATCTGTTTGGGGATACGGGTAAATAAATCGATTGCCCATCTGGCGATCGACACCGATAGCCAGATAGTTGTTGCCAACGGAATGACCACCAACAGTCCAGCAATTAAATCGTTTTTTAAATCTTGTTTTAAACGTTGCAGCACAGAGCTATTACTCTCCTTACAACTAATTGTATTATTTTGTTTATTAAGACGAACTTCATTTTTGATCGCACGCTCTAATAATAGTTTTAAAGCTTATAAAGAATTGTTGCAAGTATTGACTTCATGATATTTTTGTGGATTGTAAGATTTTTGGGGATCGTATTAATCGTCTATTCTACCTCTCCAAGCTCAATAGTTATTCAAGATCGATTCAAATAGCGGTAGCAAGAAATAGGAAAAAAATAAATATACTTAAGTTTTTAGCAGCTTATAAAAGTAAGTCTTACAATCTACCTACAAACAATCCTCCCCGAGAGCTAAATACGGTAGTCTGCACCACCATGAACAAAATCATTGAAGTTTTGTCTGATAAGCCTGCTTTAATCGAGCGATCAACCGAAATCATCATAGAGCGTTTAAACCAAGCCATAAAGTCTAGAGATAAATTTACGATCGCTTTATCAGGAGGCAGCACCCCCAAGCCTTTATACGAAGCTTTGAGCCGAGAATCTTTACCCTGGTCAAAAATTCATGTTTTTTGGGGCGACGAGCGTTACGTTCCTACCGACCATCAAGATAGCAATCAGCTAATGGCGCGTACAGCCTGGCTGGATCGAGTAGATTTTCCTGCAGGCAACATCCATCCAATGAATACCAATGCGGAAAATGCGGCTCAAAATGCCGAGGAACACGAGCAAGAGTTAAGAGAGTTTTTTCAAACCCCGCCAGGAGAGTTCCCCAAATTTGACCTAATTTTATTGGGGATGGGAGATGACGGACATACTGCATCCCTTTTCCCTCATACCGAAGCTCTATCTGTGAGCGATCGCTTGATAACTGTAGGCAATAAAGACGGTCAGCCTAGACTTACCTTTACCGTCCCCCTAATCAACCAAGCCCGTTGTGTTTTGTTCTTGGTCGCAGGAGAAAACAAACGCCCCGCCCTAAAAGCAATATTTGCTGAAGAGTGCGATGCTCAAAACTACCCTTCTCGCTTGATTCAACCTCAAGGAGAACTTTTGTGGTTGCTAGATCAGAGTGCAGCAGCAGAAATATACCCATAGCCAGCATTGCCAAATCGCAGCCTAAAATATAAAAAGTTTTGATTCGGTAAAGATCTCGAGGGAGCTATCAGTCGATCGATAGCCATTAGCTCCAAACCATACTATTATCAATGTCGTATTTTATAGATTGCTAACGCTCACCAGCCATTCAGTTTATTCAAAAAACTTTAGCTGAGTATTATAGTAGTCAAAAAAACTATCTTGGCTCGATTTCATAGCAGTGCATTAGTTCAGATTATTAGTTAAGTTTCAAAATACCTATGATTACTTGCCCCAGTTGCAACCATCAAAATCCAGAAGGATCTTTGCAATGTGAGAATTGTTACACTCCTTTGCCAGCTACAGAGAGCTGTCCTAATTGTGGATCGTCAGTTCAGGCTGATGCTACTTTTTGCGGTCAGTGTGGTTTTAATTTACAGGCAGAAAATCCCCTTCCTGAAACTTCTATTGAGGCAACAATTGACGAAACAGCAATAGGCTCATTGCCCGATATCTCTCTGGAAGAACTATCTCCAACTGGCGTAATTCCTGAAATGCCCCTGTCAGAATCAGAATCAGATATCCTGCCCGAAACAGCCATGTCATCGCCCCTAATCAGTCCTTGGGATGAAGAAGAAGAGGACTTGACCATTGCGCAATCAAAGCCCTTATCAGATTTAGATTCATCAGATTTAGACCCAACAGTAGCGGTTGACCCCGAAACTTCTGTTCCAGACTCAAGCTCGATTGAAGAAACAGAAATAGCAGAGCCAATTGCGGAAAATAGTATGCCTTGGGAAGCAGAATCTCCAGATTTGGATATTGAATTTGATACTGATGCCTTTAACTTAGACACAGATAGTAGTTTGGATTCTACGGAAGTAGAAGAAACAGTTGAGCCTGAATTGGAAATTTTAGAAGAGCCAGAAGAGCCAGAAGAACCAGAAGAGCCAGAGGAACCACAAGAATCAGAAGAGCCAGAGGAACCACAAGAATCAGAAGAAACATTTACCAGCAGTTTAGAGGCAATTCTGCGACCAGATTTAGCAGAAACTGGAAAAGCTAGTAATGTTGCAACTCAATTGCAGGTACAGGCAGCAAGTCTTTTGCACCTACAAAGTAATACTAAGATCGAGATCGCAGACAACTTAGATGTAGTTCATATTGGCAAACCCAATGGTCAAATTCCTCCCGATATTGACGTGGCAGGATTCCCTGATTCTGAGATTGTTTCGCGAATTCACGCCGATATTAGAATCGAGGGAGATGCTTATTATTTGGAAGATGTGGGCAGTTCCAACGGAACTTATGTCAACCACTCTCCTTTAATCAAAGGCAATCGTCATCGACTTCGTTCGGGCGATCGCATTGCTTTAGGCAAAGGCGATTTAGTATCTTTCATCTTCCAGCTTGGCTAGAAAAATGCCGCCAAAAGACTAAAAATTGCTTAAATTTTAGTCACCCTTGAGATGGCACAACGTGAGTTCGGAGTTCGGAATTAGAAATTATGTTATTCATAATGAAAGAATAAGGAATTCAGACCTTAAAAAATTAAAGAGTTACACAATTTTTAAGTTTTTATCGCTTCGTCGAACTCACGTGGTACAGGCTTAACGTAAAGCCAAGCTCGTTTGTAAGGTTAAATGCAGATCGTTGTTGGGATCGATGGAAACTAATTCTACTTCGTTTCCCCCCAACAGCAATCCTGCGATCGCACCAGCACCAGCACCACCCAAAACTTCCAAGAAATCAATATCGCCAAAGATTTCCGATAGAACCGTAGCCGCCGCTGCACCAATAGCTGCTCCCTGTAAAATATCTCCTGCATCTGCTCCTTTTTTGATTGTTTCTGTGCGAGTCACAACTTGCGAAACAGCATTAACTGGTTGAGTTGTGCCATCAGGTAAAACTAGTTCTTCAGCCACAAAAACAGAACCATATCGATTTGTATCTGGTCTGATTTCGCCAATTATCTCGCTACCGTAAGGAACTAGAGTGTTACGACGGTTGTCGTTTAAATTTGCTGCTACATATAAAGTTAGAGGTACGGTTTCTTCAGGAGTAACTAGAATTTTTTCCTCGTCGGATTCTACTGGAATAATAAAACCTTGTGGAATAGTATTGGGTGAAAGCTGGCGAGTGCGACTCGGTTGTCTGGGAGGATAATAGGTTCTTTCTCTATTGGGCTGACTAGGAAAAAGCTGGGCTTTGACAGGAGTTATATTGGCGAATGAGGAAATCGTTGCTACCGTGGCAGTCACAATTAGAGAAATAGAAGTGGTTACTTTAGAGTATTTTGCGTTAAACATAATTAGGCAAAAGTTTTCTCAAACAAATGTTTTGGATATGACCAACTGACGCCAAATTTTTTAAGAGAGTTCCGACATGTAATCGTACAGAGTTATGACATGACCAATAAAATCATCAGTTTAAAAGTAATGAGTACTAGTAGTTAAGTCACAAATTTTAGGATTTTTCTGACGCTCGTAGATATTGCTATGTGAGTTCGATCTTTTTTAGTCCCTTTATTTTTTGGTAAGACAGAGCAGAATTACCTATGTTAGAATCCCGCGTGCGCGACCAAAAATCTCATAATAAGCAGCATCGAGCTAGAGTAAAAGTTTTGCTAGCCCAACACAAAAAAATGATTGCGGTGGCTTTTTTAACTGGCTTTAGCTGTTTAATTTGGCACAACTATCGTCTATCTTCTCAGTCGAGAATCCAAGACAGACAACCCCTAGAAGCCTCTGCTTTAGTTCGACTACGTAGTGCAGAGCCTGCTAGTAGAGTTGCCTCTTTAAAAACGATCGCTCAAGCTGAGTCCAGACAAAATAGGGAGTCAACCAAGCGTGATCGCCTCCGCGCTAAATACTTGTTAGGCTCGGATTTGGTTCAACAACAAAAGGGAAAATTAGCTCTAACCTATCTACAAGACTTGGGAAAAGACTATCCTCTGTTGCGTCCCCAAATTTTGTTTAAAATCGCTCAGGCACACCAACAAAACCAAGACGAAAAAGCAGCGCAAAGAACTTTAAAATACCTAATCCGTACTTATCCTAATTCTCCGATGACAGCGAATGCTCTTTCGCTATTGAAAGATAATCAGGCTGAAAATGAAGCAAGATTAATCGAAGAGTTTCCCTATCATCCCCTTACCCAAAAACTAGCTCGTCAACGATTGAGTAAAAATCCCCACCAGTTCGAATTGCTGTTGTTGCTGGCAAAATACAGTCGCGATCCAGATTTAAATTCGATTCGCGATCGCCTGGTTTTGAAATTTCCTGGCAAATTAACCCCCGAAGACTGGGAAGCGATCGCCGATGGCTATTGGCGCGAAGAAGAACATCGTAAAGCGGCTGATGCTTATCTATATGCCGCTTCTACACCCCAGAACCTATATCGGGCTGCTAGAGGTTTTCACCGCAATGGTAACTGGGATACTGCCAAACGCGCCTACCACAGACTATTGAGGGAATATCACGACGCCAGAGAAGCAGGGGAAGCACTGGTATATCTCGCTAGAATTTCCAGCGGTGATGAAGCGGTAGTCTATTTAGAAAAGGCGATCGCTAAATTTCCCGATAGTGCGCCAGAAGCCTATCGCGCCAAGGCGATCGTTCACGAACGGTTTGACAAACATATCCCAGCCAATCGCTCGCGTCAAAATTTGTTAGACAAGCACGGTAGTTCTGAAGCAGCTTGGAAGTATAGTTGGGAAACCGCCCAAAAACTAGCGGCTAGTGGCAATAAGCAAGATGCTTGGCAATGGATGCAGCCATTAATCGACTCCCAAACTATTCAGCAAGTATCTTTTGCGCCCAAAGCCCTTTACTGGGCTGGTAAATGGGCAACGGATCTCGGTCAGCCAACCAAAGCCAAGATGGCTTTCGAGCAGATTATCCGTCAATATCCCCAATCCTACTGGGCATGGCGATCGGCGGTAATGTTGGGTTGGGACGTAGGGGACTTTGATCGCCTGCGCCCCTTGACTCCCGAACTAGATTTAAATACTTCTTATAGTCCTTTGCCTAAGGGTTCTCCTGCCCTGCAAGAGCTATATCTATTGGGGCAATATTACGACGCTAATCTGATGCTACAGGCTCAGATCGAACAGCCGCAAAAACTTACCGTGAGCGAGCAGTTTAGCGAAGGTGTCCTAAAAATTGCTTTAGGAGAATATAGCGAAGGGATGCAGGAAATTTGGGATCTAACCAGGAGAGAAACTCCCCAAGAAATAGAAGAATGGAAGTCTCTGCGTCAAACTCCTGCCTATTGGCATAACCTATTTCCTTTTCCCTATCAAGACAAAATTCTCAACTATGCTCGACAAGAAGATATCAATCCTTTACTGACCATTTCGGTGATGCGCAAAGAATCTACCTTTAACCCCGAAATTGATTCCATAGTAGGTGCAGTAGGGTTAATGCAAATCGTGCCACCTACCGCTGAATGGGTAGCAGGGCAAATAGAACTACCAGAATATTCTCTGACCGATCCTGAAGATAATATCAGAATTGGTACTTGGTATTTACAGCACAATCACCATCGCTATGAAGATAGTTCTTTATATGCCGTAGCTAGCTACAACGCAGGAACGGGTAACGTCAACTCATGGCTCAACAGATTCGACACTCAAGACTCGGATCGATTTGTCGAACAGATTCCCTTTCCCGAAACTAAAGATTATGTCGAAGGGGTATTTGGTAATTATTGGAACTATTTACGCTTGTATAACCCAGAAATACGACAAAAAGTAAATTCTATGACTGAAAAATAATAGTTATTCGTTGATTATCGATCGCTTATTATTGATAATTGTTTAATTGCGATCGAGGATAAGGTTTGAATAAGCTATTGCAAATATCCCGTGGGATAGATCTGATTAATGAATGGGTTGGTCGCCTCACCTATTGGTTGGTATTGTTGATGGTGACAGTAGGTGCTTGGAATGTATTGGGCAGATATCTTGGGCGAATCGTTGGCATAAATCTTACGTCCAATGCTCTAATCGAAATCCAATGGTATCTATTTGATGTGGTGTTTCTTTTTGGTGCAGCTTATGCCCTAAAGTATAACGAACACGTTAGGGTAGACATTTTTTATAAAGGTTGGAATCGTCGTCGAAAAGCTCTAGCCAATTTTTTGGGCAATATCTTATTTTTAATTCCCTTTAGCAGTTTGATAATTTACTATTCTTGGGGTTCGGTGGCAAATTCCTGGAGAATACGCGAAATATCCCCCGATCCAGGTGGATTACCTCGCTATCCCATTAAATCTGCTATTATTTTTGCATTTATTTTATTAATTTTGCAGGGAATATCCGAAGCAATTAAAAACTGGAATATTTATCGAGAAAGTAATACCCAGCAGGAGGATAGCTAGATGAGCTATGACTGGTTGGGTATAGCCATGTTTGTCGGGGCATTAGCCTTGCTTTCCCTTGGTTTTCCCGTAGCCTTTTCCCTGGGAGGGGTGGCAATTCTATTTGCCTTAATTGGTGCAGTACTAGGCGAGTTTAGCTTTAGCTTCTTTAATGCTATGCCAAGCCGTATTTTTGGCATCATGGCTAACTATACCCTTTTGGCAATTCCCTACTTTATTTTTTTGGGTTCGATGCTAGAAAAGACTGGTATCGCCGAAAAGCTGTTGGAGACAATGGGTATCCTCTTTGGTAGGGTGCGAGGTGGTTTGGCTTTAGCAGTAGTTGTAGTTGGGGCTTTGTTGGCAGCATCTACGGGAGTGGTAGCCGCGACAGTGGTAGCGATGGGCTTGATTTCTCTGCCCATTATGCTGCGTTATGGC
>JBCDCO010000162.1:0-12833 GCA_039181635.1 Cyanobacteria bacterium P01_G01_bin.19
ACAGCATTCTAAATCCCCACATCACTGCAGAAAGAAGTAGCAGCCACAATGCAGAACGAGATAGCTGATTAAAACTAAATTCTCCCTCTAATGCTTTAAAAGTCTATATTCCTTTATTAATTAGCGGCAGTATAGACCGATTAGAGGGAGAATTTAGTTTTAATCAGCTATCTCGTTCTGCATTGTGGCTGCTACTTCTTTCTGCAGTGATGTGGGGATTTAGAATGCTGTCACGAGTGCTGATTTTTGGTGCGGGAAGACAAGTTGAATTTTCTCTCAAGCAGGGCATTTTTCAGCACTTACTAACTATCGAACCTGGATACTTTTCTGAAAATAGATCGGGAGATCTGATCAACCGCGCTACTAGTGATGTAGATAATATTCGCCGCCTGGTTGGTTTTGCGGTTTTGAGCTTTATTAATATCATTTTTGCTTACGCTTTCACCCTGCCAGCGATGTTGGAAATTAATGTCAAGCTGAGTTTGCTGGCTTTGACTGTATATCCCTTAATGCTAATTACGGTACAGTTGTTTAGCGGTAAGCTGAGAAAGTATCAGGAGGAAATACAGGTAAAACTTTCAGATTTAAGTGAGCTGATTCAGGAAGATATGAGCGGGATGGCTCTAATCAGAATATATGCTCAAGAAAATCAAGAAAGAGAGGCTTTTAAAGTCAAAAATAAAGAGTTATTAGCAGCTAACCTCAAGCTAGCTAGAACAAGGAACTTCCTGTTCCCCATCATCGAAGGCATATCATATATCAGCCTGTTAATTTTGCTGTGGTTGGGTACTAGTGAGATAGCTAGAGGAGTAATTACGGTAGGTGATTTTGTGGCTTTGGTCTTGTTTGTCGAAGGGTTGGTTTTTCCTACTGCCTTACTGGGATTTACCATTAGTGCTTATCAACAAGGGGAAGTAAGTATAGATCGGGTTGAGGCAATCACCCAAGCCAAACCCAAAATTAAAAATGCCCCTCAACCAATCGTATTATCGGCTGACGAAATCAGAGGCGAAATAACGGCTCGCAACCTTACCTATACCTATCCAGATGCGACCACGTCTGCATTGTACGATCTCAGCTTTACCATCAACCCAGGAGAAACGTTAGCCATTGTTGGCTCGATTGGCTCAGGCAAATCTACTTTGGCTAATGCCATACCCCGACTGCTCGACATCGATTCTGGAGAGCTGTTTTTAGACGGTCACGATATTACCAAGTTAGATCTGGGAACTCTAAGAAAAGCGATCGCCTACGTACCCCAAGATAGTTTTTTGTTTAGCACCACCATTAAAAATAATATTCGTTATGGCGAGCCACTAGCAGAAACAGATGAAGTAATCCAGTCGGCACAGCAAGCCCAAATTCACCCAGAAATTCTTACTTTTCCTCAAGAATACGAAACATTAGTGGGAGAGAGGGGAATTACTCTTTCGGGCGGTCAGAGGCAGCGAACTTCCCTGGCTAGAGCTTTGCTAACCGATGCCAAGATATTGATTCTCGATGATGCTCTTTCTAGCGTAGATAACGAAACTGCAACTAAAATTCTTAACAGCTTGTCTCCTACCAGAGCCAAGAAAACCGTGATTTTTATTTCCCATCAACTATCAGCCGCCGCTATCTGCGATCGCATTTTAGTTATGGACGAAGGCAAAATTGTTCAGAATGGAACTCACCAAACTTTGGTAGAGCAAGCAGGACTTTATCAAAGTTTGTGGCAACAGCATCAGCTAAAAGAGGTTTTAAACTAGAAGCTATTTATCTTTCTTCCATGGGAATATAGGGAGCATTGTGTTCTCCCGTATAGATTTGAGTCGGGCGGAAAATTCGGTTAACTGCTAGCTGTTCTTTCCAATGAGCCAGCCAACCTGCAACGCGAGCGATCGCAAAAATAGGCGTAAACAAGTCATTGGGAATGCCCAGCTTGCGATACACCAAGCCAGAATAAAAATCTACGTTAGGATAAATACCCTTTTGTCCTAGTTTGCCTTCGATTACTTTTTCTAACTCCAGAGCCATATCATAATAGCGATCGTGTCCAGTTGCATTAAAAAGCTCTTCTGCCAATTCTTGCAATATTTTGGCGCGAGGATCTTTTACTTTGTAAACCCGATGACCAAAACCCATAATTTTTTGCTTGTTGGCAATTAGGTCTTCGACATAAGGTTTTACCTTATCGACAGAACCAATTTCTTCCAACATTAATAGCACTTCCTCATTTGCTCCCCCGTGGAGTGGTCCTGCTAGGGTTCCTACCGCAGAAGCTACTACTGCATAGGGATCGGTGAGGGTAGAAGCTGTAACCATTGCCGAAAAAGTAGAAGCATTAATCGTATGTTCTGCATGCAGAGTAAGGCAAACATCAAATATTTGAGCTTCCAAAGGGTGGGGTTCTCTTTCCGTCAGCATGTATAAAAAATTAGCTGCATAATCGAGATGATCGTTAGGCCTAATAGCATCATTTCCGCGACGCATTTGATGAAATGCAGCTACCATCGTGGGAATTTTAGCCAATATACGCACTACTGCTCTTCTAATATACTCTGGATCGTCTAATGCCCTGCGAGCGTAAAACAAACCCAAAGCCGCTGCTGATGTTTGTAGTGCATCCATGGGATGACCTGTTTCGGGACAACATTTCATCATGTCTCGAATACGGTATTTAATTCGACGATGGTGCAAAATATCGTCTTGAAATTCTTTTAGCTGTTGTTCGCTGGGTAATTTCCCCCAAATTAATAAATACGCGGTTTCTAGAAAGCTACCTCTTTTGGTCAGCTCTTCAATCGCAATTCCTCGATATTCTAATATACCTTTTCGACCATCAACAAAACTAACACTAGATTTTGTAGCAGGAATGCCTTCCAATCCTGGTTTGTATTCGCAAAATGTTGTTGTCATAGATTTTCCTAAATTAATTTAAAGAATATATTTGAAATTAGTCTGAATTGGGTTGAGATGATGTCTTAAGAGTTACTAAATTCAGACTTTAGAACATATAATATTACTTCTATTTTATCTGCAATAGTCTGATTTTCTATTTCTCCTCTTGAAAGAGAGCGCAGTTGTAGAAAATAATATCTTGATAAATCCTTAAATAAACCCCTATCAAAATATTAACCAATCACAATATTAATTTTTATCAATAAAATCTAAAAAAATAATGACATTTAGTTGAAAATATGCGATACACAAACAACACACACAACTAAAATGCGAACTACCTAGTTTTTATAAACTTATGCAAGTACGTTTTATGAGTAAGGTATCTTTGTTTGTCGCAATTTTGACCTTACCGCAATTTATTCCCTCTGGCTCTATCTCACAATCGCTCCTCTGTTCTTCAGTACTCGCCGCAGATCGCCAATCTTTGGGAGACGCTGGAGATGCTGGGGAAGCTGGCACGAAAGGAAAAAGCGGACGAGACAGTGATAGTCTGACGGTTTTTGCTGACGGTTCGCCCATGACGCTAGATCTTAGCGGTGGCAACGGTGCTGCAGGAGAAGACGGAGTTCAAGGCTATGATGCCCTGTGCGAACGTCAAGCTCGTAAAGATATCGGCAAAAATTTACAAGGTGCAGACGGTGGTAATGGTGGCGATGGTGGCGATGGTGGAATCGGCGGTGACGGGGGTTCGCTGACGGTATATACCACCAATAAAGAACATCTCAAGCAGATTTATGTCATTGCCGCAGGAGGAGAGGGAGGTGCTCCAGGAAAGGCAGGAGCAGGGGGAGAAGGTTGCGAATGCGATCGCCCTTACTGGAATGAAGAAACCTGTTTTGGCGATCCTGGAAGCTCTAACTATAGCTGTACGACTCACGAATTTCAATGTACTGACGGTTATTCAGGTAGACAAGGTAGAGATGGCAGAAAGGGCAGAGACGGCAAAAATGGAACTTTGACTTTAATCAATTTAGATAAGTCTCTATCTCCCGATTATCCTGAAGTTACCGCACCTATTAGCGAGCTAAAAAGCCGAGGATTTACCTTGTCGAGAAATATTTGGGAAAATAAAGACAATGCCGCCTCTTTATTTGCTCCTGGATCGATTATCGCTAGCAAATACAAAGAATTAGTTGCTCGCCACGAACATTCTGTGCTGTTGGTTTGGGATGCACCCCAACCTTTAGAAGAATTTGACGACCAGCGCATCACTCTCAGTCTCAAAGGTGAAGATGAAGCGAATATCTTTTTACCTAAAGACTTATGGCTGGAAACCAAAGCCGTAAAACGAGATAATTTAACGGAATTATTTGTTTTTAATGCCGTACGTAAAAAAGATGTTGACGATCTGACAATTGATGGTCTGTTCGGTCAAGGAACGGGTTTAGAGCTGGACGTTTATGACGAAGCAGAAAAATCCGATCTGATTGCCACGGACTTTTTAATTAAGTATAAAGTAGGCGAAAAGTCAGAAAACAAAAGTTTTTTTGGTGGCAGCAGAACAATCTATAAAACTAAGTTTGAAGGCTCGATTCCTCCCGAAGCGATCAACCGACAAGGTAATCTGTTTACCCTACAGCTAGGTCAATTACCCATTCCCCCCGAATATCTCAAACCTGGCTTAAAAGTAGAAGTAGAAGTAGTTGCCAAACGTTCTTTAGGTAGAAACTCGGAAGTCAAAAAGCTATCGACTCAAACTACGATTGAAAAACCTAGCCCCCAGTCTTCAAGTGTGAATAGATAGTTGCGTAGATATATGGAGAAACACCTGTTCGTCTTTACAATAAACTTTGAATTGCCACCTCAATTGCTTTTTTAACTGTGCTATCTTTGTCGGAAACGATTATGGTTTCCTCGACTGTTCTTTGTGCCACAACAGCACAAATGCCAGCAGCAGCGAAGCCATAAACCCCCGCCATCTTAAATAGAGTACCGACTTCCATTTCATAATTCAAAATATTGAGATGGCGATAGGTAGCAGTTAATCCTTGTAACCAAGGTTGAAGATAGGCGTTAGCAGAAGATTCAGTTCTCTCTTGTCCTTCATAAAATGTATCTACCGATGCAGTTATTCCCAAATGAAAAGGAATGTTTAATTTACGAGCAGTTTCTACCAAAGCTACAGTTAAATAGGGATCGCTGACAGCAGGATATTCTGCTGGAGCAATGTCTAATGCCGCGCCTTGACGACATAAAGCTGCTTGGGAAATGACCACGCTGCCGACAGGCACAAAAGGCTGAATTGAACCGCAAGTTCCGATCCGAATAAACCGTTTGATTCCTACCTGCACCAGCTCATTGACCACAATGCTTAAAGAACTAGCACCCATGCCACTAGTGGCAACCAACACTGGCTTTCCATCGGGCAAATTACCTAAGTAACTATGAAGACCTCTATATTGTGAGAGCAGTTTCACATTTTGTAAATACGTCCGAGCAATATATTGCGATCGCTCTGGCTCTCCCGACAACAAAACTGTTTCAGGTGCTTGACTGCCAAGATCTGACTTACTAAAACCAATATGATAAAGCTGCATCTTTAGAATCTGGTTATAAGTTGAAAATTATTAGAAATCAAAAATTAGGTAAGTGTCAGGCTAACACTCATTTCCATCGATCTTAAACTACTATTGACTAACACTATACTACGATGCTAACTCTTGAAAAATTCTCTGAAATTGTCTCTAGTTGTAAGAATAGCAAGGTAGGCAAACATCTACCCACTGCTTTGTACGTTCATGCCAATGCTCTATCACACCTTGACCCTATACTCAAAGATTACGAGCGTCAAGGAAGAAGATTAGTAGCAGATAGTAGTAACGCGACTATCATTAAATTGGGAATTGATCGACCTAAGATTTCTTATCTGTACTATCCTGAGTTTGATCGCGATCCTCACCCTCAGCTGCATCAAAGTATCGTAGTAGACCTAGCCGAAGAGCAAGTTTCAGTTAGGCAATATCACAATTCTCACAATCCTCCCATTCTTCATCGCAAAGAAACATTTGTCGCTGCTGATTATCCCCTGTACGAAACCTTTAAGGAATTAACCCAGCAGGAAGTAGCTTTGGGCTTGCTAGATAATTCTCGCCATATCGGTACGCTGCAAGAATGGACGCGCCTGTTGCTGCAACAAGGAATTACCTTTGAGGATCATCGCGTAGTCTGTCCGATTAACTCTCCTCTGGCTAAAAAGCAAACAGTTTTAATTGAAAGACACAAAGCAGCTTTGAAACGTTCGGAACTATCTCGTCCCGTTCGTACTGCGATTGAAGCAGGAATCTTTAGAGAAGGATACAGCTTTTTTGACTATGGCTGTGGTCATGGGGAAGACGTCAGATGCATTGCTGAATTGGGATACCAAAGTTCGGGTTGGGACCCCTTTTATCGTCCTGAAGGAGAAATACAGTCTGCGGATGTGGTTAATCTTGGCTATATTATTAACGTGATTGAAGACATCGCCGAAAGACGACAGACTTTAATCGATGCCTGGAAATTAACCGAAAAAGTATTAATTGTTTCGGCTCAAGTATTGGTAGATGATCGCCGTCGTGGTTTGATTGCTTATGGTGATGGAATCGTTACCAATCGCAATACGTTTCAGAAATACTACGAGCAAGAAGAGTTAAAGCTATACATCGATCAGGTATTAGAAGTTGATTCTATTCCAGCAGGCTTGGGGATGTATGTTATTTTTCGCCACGAAGCTGAAGCAGAATCTTTCCGAGCGTCTCGTTTGTATTCCAGCTTGAGTACGCCACGCATTCAAGCAAAAGTCAGAAATTTTGAGGACTACAAGGAATTACTCACTCCTTTGATGAATTTTTACACCAAAAGAGGACGTTTGCCTGTCAAAGGAGAAATACCAGAAGAAGCAGATATCAAAGCCGAGTTTCGCAGCTTTCAACGAGCATTTAAACTAATCGTGCAGGCTACAGATCGCGATGAATGGGATGCAATTACCGATAGACGACGCGAAGACCTTCTAGTATATTTGGCTTTGGGCAAATTTAGCGGTCGTCCGACTATTAGAAAACTGGCACCTGAAGTAAAAGCAGACGTCAAAGCTTTATTCGGCAGCTACAAACAAGCCTGTAACGTAGCCGACTTACTGTTGCTTCATGTAGGAGATATGGACAAGATTGCCAATCTTTGCCGAGAAAGTAAAATTGGCAAGCATTTAAACAATGCGATCGCAGTTCATGTTAGCGCACTAGAAAAACTACCTCCTCTTCTAAGACTATATGAAGGCTGTGCCAGCCGTAATTTCTACCGTTTAGAGAACGCCAACATTATCAAGCTTTACTACAATAAGCCTAAGATTACTTACCTTGTCTACCCAGAGTTTGATACTCTGGCTCATCCAACGTTACAGGCGACTATGGAAGTAGATTTGCATAATTTATCAGTAACCTATCACGACATTTCTGATGAAACCAATCCTCTGATTCTCCATCAGAAAGATGCCTTGGTTGCTCCAGATTATCCAAGCTATAAACAGTTTGTACGCTTGACCAAAAAAGAGCAGCGTTCTGGTTTACTTGAAAATAGAGATGCGATTCGCCGTTTGCATGGTTGGTTGCGTTGCCTGAGAGAACACGAGGTTAAGATCGAAGGACACAAGCTGAGTACTAAATAGGGTTTGCTGAAAAACTTAGATTTGATAATGTATCTGCTTAAAGGCTAGTAGCTTCGAGGTTTTAGCTTTTAGCTATTAGCTTTTGAAAGATTGGCTCATATTTGTTTATATAATGTAGTGTTTATAGATGTAGCCTATTGATCGACTCTCAAAAAATAAATTAGTCTACTTTTCTTTGGGACAAGAGCATAATGCCCCAGAGGATTTTGCTTTGAAACTAAAAGCGCATGATTAATCCTTAAAGCTTAAGGCTTAAAGCTGAGAGCTATATGCGAAGCGGTATACCAGCATGCGGCGAACTAAGCGCCTTTGCGCGAAGCGGTATCCACGAACGCGAATGCGTTCTAGTCCGCAGAGCGGACGATGGCACATAAGTGCTGTGGACAAGGGCACAATGTCCTTTAGGAAAAACCAGTAAAATAGAGCAAAGCTAATACACATCAGGCGTATATTATTAAAGAGTTTTCCAATTTCAAATATAATAATCTAGTTTAGGAGTAAACCCAGTCGTGGAGTCGCGATACAACGCAGCAGAAATAGAACGCAAATGGCAACAGCAGTGGCAAACATCGGGAATCGATAAAACTCCCGAAACAAGCGATAAGCCAAAATTCTATGCCCTTTCCATGTTTCCCTATCCTTCAGGAAACCTACACATGGGTCACGTCCGCAATTATGTCATTACCGATGTAATCGCCCGCCTCAAAAGAATGCAAGGTTATCGAGTGTTACATCCAATGGGTTGGGATGCGTTTGGTTTACCAGCGGAAAATGCGGCGATCGATCGCGGTATTCCTCCTGCTAAATGGACGTATAAAAACATCGAACAAATGCGATCGCAGCTGCAACAGTTGGGACTTTCCATCGACTGGGAAAGAGAAGTTGCCACTTGTTCTCCCGACTACTACAAATGGACTCAATGGCTGTTTTTGCAGTTTTTAGATGCTGGGTTGGCATACCAAAAAGAAGCTGCGGTTAACTGGGACCCAATCGACCAAACTGTGTTGGCAAACGAACAGGTAGACAGCGAAGGAAAAAGCTGGCGCAGTGGTGCGGTTGTCGAACGGAAGCTATTAAAGCAGTGGTTTTTTAAAATTACCGACTATGCCGAAAAACTCTTGCAAGATTTAGATCAGCTCGAAGGTTGGCCAGAAAGAGTCAAAACCATGCAGGCTAACTGGATTGGTAAATCTGTTGGTGCTTATTTGGAATTTCCTATCGTGGGCAGAGATGACAAAATTGCTGTCTTTACCACTCGCCCCGATACCGTTTACGGCGTAACCTACGTAGTATTGGCTCCCGAACATCCTTTGACCCCCAAGGTAACTACCCCAGAACAACAAACTGCGGTAGATGAGTTTATGGACAAAATTAAGGGGCAAAGCGAAATCGAACGTACTGCTGAAGATAAACCCAAGCAGGGCGTACTTACGGGAGGAAAAGCCATTAATCCTTTCAACGGTGAAGAAGTACCAATCTTGATTGCCGACTACGTATTGTATGAATACGGTACGGGCGCGGTAATGGGCGTACCCGCTCACGATACTAGGGACTTCAAATTTGCCACAGAAAAAGGTTTACCAATTAAAACCGTGATTGTTCCCGATTCTGTAGGGGAGAATGGCAATTCGCCCAGTGAAGCATACACCGAACCAGGAACGATAGTTAATTCAGCCCAGTTTGACGGTACAAATTCGGTCGAAGGTAAAACTAAAATTATCGAATATGCCGAACAGCAGGGTTACGGTAAAGCTAGAGTGCAATATCGCTTGCGAGACTGGTTAATCTCCCGCCAGAGATACTGGGGTTGCCCCATCCCCGTAATTCACTGTGAAGACTGCGGTACAGTGCCCGTACCCGCTCAAGATCTGCCCGTAGAATTGCCCGAAGATGTTGAATTTTCTGGGCGTGGTGGTTCTCCTTTAGCACAGCTAGAGGACTGGATTAATGTAGATTGTCCTAACTGTGGTAAGCCTGCAAAACGAGAGACAGATACGATGGATACTTTTATCGATTCTTCTTGGTATTATCTCCGCTATAGCGATGCCAGCAATACAGAAATCCCCTTTACTCAAGATAAAGTCAACGACTGGATGCCAGTAGATCAGTATGTCGGCGGCATCGAACATGCAATTTTACACTTATTATATTCTCGCTTCTTTACTAAGGTGTTGCGCGATCGCGGTTTGCTAAATTTTGACGAACCTTTCAAACGCTTGTTAACTCAGGGAATGGTACAGGGATTGACCTATAAAAACCCCGAAACTAACAAGTATATTCCTTCGGCAGATGTCGATCGCGATAATCCTCTAGATCCCGAAACTGGCGACAAGCTAGACGTTTTCTATGAAAAAATGTCTAAGTCCAAATATAATGGCGTTGCCCCTGAAGACGTAATTGACGATTATGGTGTGGATACTGCTCGCATGTTTGCTATGTTCAAAGCACCCCCAGAGAAAGATCTTGAATGGGATGATGCGGACGTAGAAGGACAATATCGCTTTTTAAATCGTGTCTGGACTTTAGTAACTAGTTTCGATTCTGCAAAAGTGAAAGACACTTCAGGAGATTTAAGTAAAGACGAGAAAAGCTTGCGTCGAGCCATTCATACTGCAATCAAAGAAATCACCGAAGATTTAACAGGAGACTATCAGTTTAATACTGCGGTTTCGGAGTTGATGAAATTGAGTAATGCTCTTAAAGATGCCAAGTGTGAAACTTCTCCCGTATATCGAGAAGGAATTGAAACTTTAGTCGTATTGCTTGCTCCCTTTGCCCCTCACATTGCCGAAGAATTATGGAGCAGTTTGGGACATACAGAGTCAGTTCACCAGCAGCAATGGCGAGAAGTAGATGAGTCGGCTTTAGTAGTCGATGAAATCACTTTGGTGGTGCAGATTATGGGGAAAACTCGCGGCACGATTCAGGTGCCTGCAGGCTCCGATAAGACTGCTTTGGAGAAGTTTGCTACCGAGTCGGAAATTGCCCAAAAGTATATTGAAGGGAAAGAAATTAGAAAGGTAATTGTCGTACCGAACAAGCTGGTAAACTTCGTTGTTGCCAAATAGTAATTACTACCTGCCATATTTTCATGTCCCTCAAATATGAGGGATTTTTTATTTAATTGAGATTACGCATTCTCTCTAAAGTTTAGATCGAGCCAAAAAAATTAGAGCAGTCTCTAAGCAACTTAAAAACGAGCTACGATATTTTACAACTACTCTTATAACCAAAACAAAATCTTGCTTCTCCCTCTTTGGCAACACGTAAAGTCAATATTCATCGTTAATAAGCCAATTAACATAGCCCTTCTTTCATTAGCAATACTAACTCTTGCAGGCTGTAGGGTCTCAGAAGAAACTTCTGCTCAAAATACTGGTGACTCATCCCCAAATAGCCCGATTTTGTCTGATGGGAAAGTGCCAGTTGCTGATAATTTTCGTACTACTACGGTTCTACAGGGTCTAGAACGTCCTTGGGCTATGGCATGGTTGCCCGATGGTAATATCTTGATTACCGAAAGACCTGGAAGATTGCGCCTCGTTCGTAATGGAGTTCTAGAACCTCAAGCTATTTTGGGAGTGCCCGAAGTTTTTGCAGAGGGTCAAGGGGGTTTGATGGATGTGGCGATACATCCTAATTTTGCCGAAAACTCTTGGGTCTACCTTACCTATGCTCATGGTGATGAGTCTGGCAACCGCACCAGACTGGCTAGGGCAACATTCAACGGGGCAGCCTTAGAAAATTTGTCAGTTATTTTTGAAGTCAATCGAACTAAAACAGGAACGCAACATTTTGGCTCGCGTATTGTCTGGCTGCCTGATAATACGATGTTATTGGCAATCGGCGATGGTGGCAATCCACCACTTCAACTAGATGGAGAATTGATTCGCAAACAAGCTCAAAATCTCAACTCTAATCTTGGTAAAGTATTGCGTTTAAACGATGATGGTTCTATCCCTGACGATAATCCCTTCCCTGATTCCCTTGTCTGGAGCTACGGACATCGCAATATTCAAGGTATGACTCTCAATGAAACTGACAATCGAATTTGGTCTACAGAACATGGTGCTAGGGGTGGAGACGAACTAAACCTGTTGAAAGTCACTCAAAACTATGGTTGGCCAGAAGTTACCTATAGTAGAGAATATAGTGGGGGAGAAATAACTTCAGAGCGATCGCGAGAGGGAATGGTAGATCCTAAACTAGTTTGGAGTTCGGCGATCGCACCTTCAGGATTGGCAATTTATACGAGCGATCGCTTTCCTCAATGGCAGGGGGATTTATTTGCGGGGGGTTTGGTGTCGCAAGATGTTCGTCGCATTGACCTAGACGAAGCAGGAAATATTCTAGGGGAAGAATCAATTCCGATCGGTCAAAGGGTTAGAGACGTGCGACAAGGTGCAGATGGAATGCTTTATGTTTTGACTGACGAGAAGAATGGTTCTTTGATTGCGATCAAGTTTGATGGTTAAGTAAAATAAAACAGTTTACTGTTGCACTTAAGTGAAACAAGACAGGACGATGGATAGCAGTCTGAAACAATTACATGAAAGAGATTTTAATCTTTGGGTTGAAGGAATAAAAGAAGCTATTCAAAACAGAGACTTTGAGAATATGGACTGGGATAATTTGCTTGATGAGATTGATGACATGGGAAAGTCAGAAAAGAGATCTCTCGATAGCTATATGCAGCGATTAATCGAGCATATTCTTAAATTAAAGTACTGGGATGTAGAAAGAGAAAGATGTGCCAAGGGTTGGATGCAGGAAGTTACTAATTTTCGCAACCGTATCAAAAGAATACTCAAGAAAAATCCTAGTCTCCGTAATTATCTCAAGGCTGAATATATAGATATCTATCAAGATGCGATCGCAACTATGTCTTTTGATTTTGATATTCCTGAAAATAGCTTTGTCAAAATAGAAGAAATTATGGATAAAGACTACTTTGGATGATGTGCAAAATACTATCGCTATTGAGTACACGATCTAAACGGTAAAGTAAAATAGAGGAAAAATTTTTCTCAGTGTAAGAGCAATTGCCTGTGGATTTGGCAGGAAAGCTGGATAACAGTTGCTGCATAATTGTATAGATAGACCTTCATAGTTAGGGTTTGCTGAAAAACTTAGATTTGATAATGTATCTGCTTAAAAGCTCCTAGCTCTTAGCTTTCAGCTCTTAGCTTTTAAAAAATTAGGTTGTATATGTTGTTATGTGCAAGGAAATTTCCCCAATTGACTCAAAAAC
>JBCDCO010000163.1:0-12752 GCA_039181635.1 Cyanobacteria bacterium P01_G01_bin.19
CGCTCATCAGGTATTTGTTTGAGATAATCAATCAAGCTCTTATCTATGTGTTTTGAAGTCATTTCGCGTTTAAATTAAGCTTTTAGTTTAATTTATCTAACTTATCTTGAGAATGAAACAGCCCTACCTTGCGAAGGGGGGAATAAGGGGGGTTTTCCTGCGCCTCTACCTCCTCTGCTCTTACTGCCTCTCTCGTACCCGTTTCCGCTTTAACAGCAGTAACCCAAGCAAAAACAACTGCCCCAGACAGCATCAAACCGATCGATAATCTATTCAATTTCATATATGTACTTACCCTAAAATCCCTCAGTCATCTCTTGCTCGAATGACTAACAATCAAATTGAGTTAATAAGAAATATTCTTAACTAAACTCATAGTGTGGGTATCGTAGAGGATTCAAATTTTAAATTGGAACACTAGAGGGATTTTTTTGAACGCTAGAGGGATTATCGGTGATTCTTAATATATTGTTTAGGATTGACCCCGAACTTATTCCGAAAAGCAACCGCGAAATAGCTACGATTGGCAAAACCTACCCGCAATGCCACTTCGGTAACGTTCATTTCTCCTTCCGTTAACAGTTGTCGTGCTTGTTCGAGGCGATAGTCCCGCAAATATTTAAATGCCGACTGTCCGAAAACTTCGCGGAAACCACACTTTAGCTTAAAATCATTCAAACCTACCTGTTGCGCCAAATCCTTAAGACTCGGCGGATTGTTTAAATTGTCAATTAGAATCTGTTGAGCTTGATAAATGCGATCGCGATCGCTCTTTTTTAAGAAAGTTTGCTGAGGCGCAAACAGATCGGTTTCTAAGCAGGCAAACTGTAGTGCCAATAACTCGATCGCCTTACTTTCTAGGTATAGTGGCTGTGCCGAATCTTCATAAGGACAGTGCAGAATTTGCTGTATTACCCGAATCATCTCAGGAGAAATTTTTCCCAGAGGTTGATGAAAACGCTCGGATTCCTGCATCAAGTACTCTAGGCAACGGGGTAACGTACCATCATCAGTATCAAAAGTACGAAAATAATCTTGGTCAGCCATTACATACAATACTAAAGCTGGTGAATCAGACTGCCAGATTTCAAATTCCGTCATTTTTGGCAGATGATAGAGATAGTTGTATCCTGTTATTTCTTCATAGTCGGGATTAACTTCTGATACGGTGGGCGTTACTACTCTCGAACCCCCCGACAGATAAAACTTAGCAACTACAGGTTCCGTCTCTTCATGCTCCTTTTTGAGAACCAAGGGCTGCGATAAACCACCGTTACGAATCCTAATCGCCAACCCTTTTCTTAAATCAAGATAGCGATCGCACAATTGACCTAATACCCTGGGATAATATACATCAGCACCAAACTCCAACTCTCGTTCTAGCAACTCTCCCTGCTGTTCCGCTTCTGCTTCCAGTTCGGCAAAATCCGCATCCGTGAGCAAAGTTCCATCAGACTTATTTAGCATATAAATTTTAATATTACTTGCTGAGAATAATTTTTATTATTGTAAGATAAGATACCAGCGCGCTTTTGATAAAGATTTAGTTAAGACAAATAATTTGTATTTATTTATTTTTCGTAGCGAGTATAAAAATAACGCTGACATAGCTTTTCCATTTCTACCCAAACAAACACCAGCAAACTAAAGCCAAGACAAACTAATAAATCTGTCACGCTGAGAATATTCGTATCGAAGAAGTTTCGGAGTGGTGCCACGTAGATAAGTAAGATTTGTAGAATAGTGGTTAGGGCGATCGCAGCTAATAAGTAAGGATTAGAAAAAAAGTTCATTTCGATAGTTAGCTTAGTATTAGAGCGAACTGCCAGAGCATGACCCATTTGCGCCAAACAAAGGGTAGTAAAGACCATTGTTTTCCAGCGATCGGGATTGACGCTGTCTAGATTGTAGTTATACGACCACACCATCATACAGATAGTTAACAAGGCAAAGATAATTCCAATTCGCATCATATATAGTCCCAAACCACGAGCAAAGATATTTTCTTTAGGATCGTAAGGTGGGCGGCTCATGACATTGGGCTCGGCTGGTTCTAGGGCTAGAGCCAAAGCAGGTAAACCATCGGTAACGAGATTCATCCAGAGGATTTGTAGGGGGGATAGAGGAACGCTAGGCAAGCCCAATAATGGTGCAGCCGCGATCGTTAATACCTCGCCGATATTGCTACCGAGAATGTATTTAATAAAGCGTCGGATATTATCGTAGACTACTCTGCCCTCTTCAATTGCAGCCACAATGGTGGCAAAGTTATCATCCAGCAGCACCATGTCGCTGGCTTCTTTACTCACATCAGTCCCAGTAATGCCCATGGCAATACCAATGTTAGCCTGTTTTAAAGCAGGAGCATCGTTAACTCCATCTCCCGTCATGGCGACGAATTTTCCCTGTTTTTGTAATGCCTGAACGATTCTGAGCTTGTGTTCGGGAGCAACACGAGCGTAAACGCTGACTTGTCTAACAGACTGTTCTAAATCGACTGGGGACATTTTGGCTAGTTCTTGCCCTGTAATTGCCCGATCTTTTTCATGGGCAATATTGAGCTTAGTTGCGATCGCCATTGCCGTTAAGGGATGATCACCTGTAATCATAATCGGTCTAATACCCGATGCTCGACAGTTGCTAACGGCTTGTTGGACTTCTTCTCTAGGAGCATCCAACATTCCTACTAAGCCAAGCCATATAAGTTCCCGTTCGTTTTTTTCTTCTGTATTTTCTAAAGGAATTTCATTTAGAGGTTTGTAAGCAAAACCCAATACTCTTAGACCCAAACTTGCTAAATAAGTATTAGATTCGAGAATTTGCTGCTTTTGTGTTTTGGCAATGGGTTGGGTACTGTTGTTGACTAAAAAGCGATCGCATCGCTCTAGAATCGATTCTGTCGAGCCTTTGGTAAACATCAAATAGGACGACTCTGACTGGGGATTGTTTACCGTAACTGACATTCGCTTGCGTTCGGAAGAAAAAGGAAACTCTCCCAAACGCGAGAAATCTCTGGCTAAATCTTCTTTAAAATATCCTGCTTTCCCTGCCAAAGCCAGTAGTGCTCCTTCTGTGGGGTCGCCCAGAATAGACCAGGTAGTTGTTTTTTGGTTGGGCTTTCTGGAACATTGCAGCAGGGCGTCATTACACAGTACGCAAGCTTGTAGTAATTTGACCACTTCCAACTCTTTTTCTAAATCTCCACAGTCAGCTGCGATAAATTCTCCTAATGGTTGATATCCCGTTCCTGTCACTTCAAAATCAAACGAGCTGGTCTGCACTCGCTGCACGGTCATTTTGTTTTGAGTTAGGGTACCTGTTTTATCCGAACAAATAGTAGTCACCGAACCTAAAGTTTCTACTGCAGGAAGCTTGCGAATCAACGCTTGACGACGAATCATTTTTTGCGTTCCGATCGCCAACGTAACCGTTACTACTGCGGGCAAACCTTCGGGAACAACCGCTACCGCCATACTCAATGAGGTTTCCAATATCTCTTCAAAAATTTGCCAGCCCGATTTGAGCAATCCACCAACAGTAATTAGCACTACCAAAGTCAGCGAACCGCTTACTAATACTCGACCTAATTGCGTCATCCTTTGCTGTAATGGTGTTGGTTCCGTTTCCACTCCTTGCAGCATGGTGGCAATGCGACCAATTTCCGTATCCATTCCCGTTTTGATAACGATCGCTTTCGCCCTACCTCTAACTACCTGCGTACCTTTAAAAACTAAGTTCAGGCGATCGCCTAGCGGCGTATCTTCAGCTAAAATCGCCCCGCTATCCTTGTTAACGGCAGTTGCTTCTCCAGTGAGGGTAGACTCAGCGACCTGTAAATTTTGCTCTTCGAGTAAATATCCATCCGCAGCAATTTGCACTCCAGTTTCCAGCAACATCACATCTCCTGGCACTAGTTCTGTTGCATCTATCTGCTGGGGTATACCATCGCGAATAACCTTAACATAAGCAGAAGAGAGACGTTTGAGGGCAGCCAATGCTTTTTCTGCGCGACTTTCTTGGAGATAGCCCAGAATGCCGTTCAAAATAACAATCGTAAAAATGGCAATCGAATCCTTGGGAAAGTTATTATGACGCAAGTCCAAGATCGCAGAAATTATGGCGATCGCAATCAGCATTACCAACATCACGTCTGTAAACTGATCCCAAAGAATAATCAGTCTACTTCTGCCCCCAGTCTGCTTTAGTTCATTCTTGCCAAAATACTTTTGTTGCCGAACAACTTCATCCTCAGTCAAGCCTCTATCTGCGTGACTTTTGAATTTTGTAATGACCTGTCTTGGGGTAAGGGTATGCCAATTTTTAGTATTTGTTGGCGCATCAAAAGAACCGGATCTGGTCTCGTAATTCATATTTGTTGGCAGTCCCGTTAACCTATCAAGTCAGTATTATTGTAGTGACGTATGGTAAAAACAGCAGCACGCCTGAGCTTAGAAATAAAAATTGATAGTTGATTGACTATGATCGAATCTAATTTATATGTTTAAGAATATTTTTTAGAATCGCCGCAGGGGTCGCCACTAAAGGGCTGAACTCCTGTTTTGGGATAGTCGTCATCTGTAGCTTTGAACAGTCTCGATACTCCATCAAGTAAATATTGAGCTGTATTTTGCATCCATGTAAAAAGTTTCATGTTTATTAACTCCTAAATTTAATTATTCTGCTAAAAATTCTCGATCAAATTGCTGTCTTGTGATGGGATAGTTTAAAGTCAAGCCCTCTCCTCCCAAAGGATAGCGATCGCCTAGAGGTCTGCCTTCGATGGATAAGAAAACTAGTGCTTGTGGATCGATACTAGTGACTGTATAAATAATTTGCCCTACGCGATAAATCATCGAACTGCTACCACCACCCTGGGTAAATTCTCTAGATAAATCGATGTAGATGCCATCTTGATCGATTTCTAAATTTAACAGCCGAGTCTGAGCGGGAATCGTCGTTGTCGGGTCAAAAGCGGGAGATTGGGCTAGTAATTTTTCTAGGGCTTCTGTAAGAGCTATTTCGGGAGAAGTTGCAGTCGTATAAACAGTTCTTGGTACCAATAGAATCCGATTGTTGACTATTTCCAACTGATAAACCTGCGGACTAAACTTTGCGGGCTGTACTTCCTCCGTAGCAGGTATATTGATAAAAGTGGGCAAGATTACTCTGGTCAAAGCCCAGATTGCACTAATTTGAGCTGCGCCGATTAGCAACAACAGAATTCCAATCAAGACTGGTGTTGCAACTGGGGTTCTGTTTTGTGCTTTCATGGTTTTAATCTCGACTTTCTGGCTTTACAGTCCTGACGATTTAGACTGGTACAGCACTAGCTACGTTTGCTTTAGATATGGTTACAGTCAAGACTCGGTCGATGTGTTTTTTCGTCAAAAACTAAAGTAAACGCTTACATAGTTATTCGTATGGTTATAGATTAGTCATAAACTTTGAAGAATTTGTGAGGACAACCTAACAAACCTAATTATTTTTTTGACCTTGGTTTTTTGAGCTAATAGCAAGCTAGCTGTTAATTAATCTTTTGACTCCCAACCATTCCAAAGCCTTGTCTTTTTCATCTGGAGTAAAATGCTTGACTTCAATAGCCGAGAATAGAGTATTACCCAGAGCTGCCAAAGCTTTGAGCCATTGGCGATCGCTAACAATAGCTTCCCGCTCAAAATCTTTAACGTGTTTCAAGCTAAATTTAAGGTCTTTAATAAATGCCTCTAAAGACATTCCCGACCAACTGTTGACTTCGGCATAAACACTCAATTTTTCTCCTGTATCTAGCCTCGGTTCGATTTGTTTGACTACGCGATCAATATCTTCTCCATCAATCCAGCCATCAATTGCCAAGCCAATTATGCGGTCTGGTTTATGAGCTATGAGTGTGACAGGCATAATCTTTCCTTCTCCACTGTTAAAATTAAGCTCGGACGCGAACTACAGTTTTAATATTCTTGAATCAGTTCTGTCGGCGCTTCTGTAACGATCGCCTGTTCGCTATCGACTGAGTAGGGTACAAAATCCGTATCGGTACGAACGAGCAAGACTGAACAGGGGGCGTGGTGAGTGACATAATTACTTACGCTGCCAACAAACATTTCTTTCATCCCTTTTAGTCCGCGACTGCCCACTACAATCAGGTCTGCCGACCAGTTGTTTGCTTGTTCGCATATTTCCCAACCAGGAATACCGCTCGACTGGTCATATTCAGCGTCTACTCCCAAAGCGATCGCTTTTTGAGTCAAATTCTGCAAAAACTCTACTTTCCGCTGTTTATATTCGTTAAATTTTTGATACAGTACGCCGTCATTGTTGCTTTGTAGAACTGAATAATAGGCATAAGTAGGCAGAATTGGATAGCCAGTATCTTCTTCCGATAAAACGTGCAGCAGCATCAAGCTCGCCCCCGTAGACCGAGCTAAAGACACTGCCATCTCAAAAACCAATTGACTTCGATCCGAGCTGTCTATAGCTGCCAATATTTTGTCGATTGTCATAATTACCTCTCTATGAAGTCATCAATGCGATTGATGCACTCTTGTTATTCTCCTCTGAGGAGACAGTCTTTTGCGGTGAGCCAGCCATATCTGGTTAACTATTGGCTGTCGAAGGTTCTCGGTCTACCACTGAATCTTCAGAAGATGCTCGGTCTGATTGAAAATCGACTGGATGGCGAACGATTAAAACCGAACAGGGTGCGTGATGGGTTACGTAATTGCTCACGCTACCAAGGAACATTTCTTTCAAACCTTTGAGTCCGCGACTGCCGACTACGATCAAGTCTGCCGACCAGTTATAGGCTAATTCGCAGATCTTACGTCCAGGATTACCAGCTAGTTGAGTAAATTCAGTCGAAATGCCCGCTACTGTTGCTTCTTTGGTCAGATTTTTGAGAAATTCAATTCCATGCTGTTCGTATTTTGCGTATTCTTTTTGATATATTTCGTTACTAGCTTCTTCTAATGCTGGATAATAGGTATAGGTAGATACCATCGAGTGTCTTAATTCTTGATTGGATAGAATGTGTAGCAGCATCAAGTTCGCACCCGTACTCTTGGCTAAAGATAGTGCTGTATCGAAAACAGCTTGATTATTTTGAGAACGATCTACAGCAACCAAAATTTTATTAATCATGATTAATATCTCCTGTCTGAAGTGCTTTGCAAAAGCGAGAATTTACTATAGTTCGTAAATTGCTGAAGTGATAAGAGAACAATAACTCGTTTTCGCTCTCGCTGAGTTTAGCATTGAATATGGGCTACTTGAGATCGCCAGTTCTGTTTCCTTTACTTCTGTTGCCTTGCGGCATTCAATCGACAGTGCTTTGGGGTTGATAGTTCTTTTGTACGTTAATAATTTGAGGAACTTGTGAAGGTGGTTGTTAAACCAAATCTAATTTGAGAACTAAATACGACCTCAATCGATACAACGTCTTTTATAGATCGCTTTTTCTAGCTTTCAACTGCTGCAGAATATCGGCATGGACTTCTCTAGTGATGGGATAAAAATAGGTCAAAATCAAGCCAATAATTAAAAACAGCGTGGGTAGAGGGGCGATCGCTACTCTGATGGCGAATAAAGCGCTTTCAGGCTGTACGGGAATTGCTTCTCCTGGGACTCGCTCGACAAATCCAGACCATTCTAAAGCAATGCCGATTAAAAATAAAGCTAGAGCTAGTCCTAACTTCTGCATGAATACCATAAAGCTATAAAATATTCCCTCCCTTCTACGTCCTGTATTTAGTTCGTCCAAATCCACCACATCGGGAATCATCGACCAAGGAATTAGATAAGCGACAGAAACGCCAAAACCCGCAAGAATTGCACCCAAGTACAGCAAACCTGTTTGTCCTGGTTGAATTAAAAATAGAGCGGCTTGGGCAAAAATCCAGATAGCCGTACCCATATAGTAAACAGCTTTTTTTCCCAGTCTGTCGCTAACCATTTTCCAGAAAAACAACATAACTAAAGCCGTTCCCTGAACGGCGATCGCTACTGTGGGAAAGGCATCTTCACTCATGTTCATCCAGCTAACTACGTAGTAAATCAAAATAGAAGCCGTCATTTGTACTCCCAGCCAGGAACACATATAAATACCCATAACGTATAGAAAGGCTCGGTTAGAAAAAGCAATTTTTAGCTGTTCTCTAATGGGAATACTAACGGCATTATCCGTTTCATTTTTAGCGGCGATCGCCTCTGTACTATTAAGATGAGCTTCAACTTTGGCAAAGATTTGAGTTAAGCCAAAAGCAATTAGCTGTAAGCCAAACAAAACACCAACGATGCCTTTTAATGAATATTGTGCTGCTTGATCGGCTAAGGCTGCATCAGTAGACTGAAAGATAGAATTTATGCCATAGACCATGCCAAAGACACCCATAGCAGTCAAGATAAAACCCAGAACTTTTTTTCCCTGTTTGTGCAATAGAGGTGCAGCACCTTTTTCTTGAATTCGAAAAGTACACCAAAGTATGGCAATCACGGATAATGCTGCTGAAATCAAGGCATATACTACATATCTTTGTTCTAAATTAATGGGATAGGCTGCGGTAATAAAACCCGACAGCACTAAAGACAAAATACTGCCACCAATAGAAAAGGCAAAGCGAAAACTATTCAGACCAGTACGTTCGTTATAGTCTTGAGTTAATTCTGGTGTTAATGCTGTGTAGGGTAGATTGACTGCGGTATAGGCTAAATTAAACAGTGTGGCAATTACAATATAGTACGCAAACAAACACCATTTATTTACCTCGGGGTCTGCGCTGAAGCTCGGTACTATCCACTGCAAAAAGAAGAATACTCCAAAAGGAATTGCCCCAAACAACATCCAAGGAATCCTCCTACCCCAACGAGTGCGAGTGCGATCGCTTAAAATTCCTGCGATCGGATCGTTAATCGCATCGCCAATCTTGCCAATGGCTAAAATACTTCCCGCTAACCCTGCTGGTAAGCCAGCGACATTAGTAAAGAAATATAACAAGAAAAATACTAAAATATTAGCCGTGATTGCAGGTCCCATATCCCCCGAACCGTAGGCTAGTTTAGTTGAAAAGTTGAGCTTTTCTCGATCTACTGACTTCTCGCTGGTATCCAATTTTTTAAAGTTCCTATTTGTTATGACAGATTTAAATGTAACTTGGTCAGAATATCATCATAAAATTGAAACTCTTGCTGTCAAGATCTACCAGTCGAATTGGCAGTTCGACCAAATTGTCTGTTTGGCAAAAGGTGGCTTGCGAGTCGGAGATATTCTCTGTCGTCTTTATGATGTACCCCTGGCTATTTTATCTACTGCTTCTTATCGGGAGGAAGGAAATCGCGAGCGAGGAAAGATTCAATTTTCATCTCACCTTTCTTCTATTACGCCTTTGAGGGGTCGCGTTTTGTTGGTAGACGATTTGGTCGATTCTGGAGTCAGTTTGGTCGAATCTTTAAATTGGCTGCAAAATAACTATGGCGAACAAATTAAAGATATACGTAGTGCCGTGATTTGGTATAAAGCTGCTTCCGTAACAATACCCAATTATTTTGTTGACTATTTACCCGACAATCCCTGGATAAAGCAGCCCTTTGAAAAGTACGAAAAGATCGGCATTGAAAAACTTTCTCGACACTTTGGTAAAGATTAGAGCGAAAAAGTTAGTTTTAGTAACCTTAAAAAATATCAAAACTTTAATAAAAGCGGTTAAAATTATCTCAAAAACTAGTATATTTACAGAAGACATTACTATGTGTTTCCAATTAACTTATATTAGTTGAAAATTTTAGTTGAAAAAACGCAAGAAAAATTAGGAGTATTGTCAGCCAAACAACACTCCCAAGACCAACCATATAGAACCGTTAAGCAATATCGTAAATCGAGTCGTAATCTGAAGTAGCAAAAAATGTCTAGTTTAGAGCCTAGTAGTTTTCTGCTCTTGCCATTAGTCTATTTTAAGTCAGTCTAGCGAACTGGCAAAGCACTTTCTTTGCTCGGTTTATTATCTAGATTGTTTAAACCTTTTTGCAGTAGCAGCTAGAGGTTTTATTAATCTTTGTAAAGATAAATTGGCAAAGATGAGATACTAAATTCAGAAAAATAGACAAAAATATAGAGGTGTTGTCAGCCAAACAACGCCTCTAAGCCGTTTTTATATAACTGTTAAGCAATATCTTGATTGAGTCGTGAAATTTGGGACGCTTAATTGAAAAATCTTAATTGATTTCTACTTGCTTTTCCCTTATCTACAATTATAAGCTTCACAAAATATTTATATTTGCTTTAGGGCAATTAGCTTTACATTTATTCATAAACTTTGGTTTAAAATAGGCTTAATTGTTGGGGCTGGGGATCGATACTGTTCCAAGGTAGTGGAGTAACTTTGCAGCCAAGCTCGACCAATAGAGATTGGAAAAATTTAGCAGTATCGGGAGAATAAATTTCTGCGGGACAATGAACAAAAAAGTATACGATTTTTGCTTGAGACAGCCAATCTTTGACAGTGTTTGCCCAGTTATGTAGATAAAACTGATTGCGATCGCGGTTGGGATGACTGATAAATCTGACAAAGGCTACATCTCCTATGACAGTTTTTTGTAGCGGCAGTTTGGGCTTTTTTCGCTGCGAGTTGACCTGGGGATCGTCAGCACAGTTGTATATGGGTCTGGTGTCTAGTAAAACCCTAGCTAAATTTAATTTTGAGAGAAGGTCGTTTAAACGCTCGCTATGCTTTGGCTCGAACCAATCTAGGTGTCTGACCTCTAAAGCCAAAGACAGATTAGACTGACTACAGGCATTTAAAAATTGAGCTAGGTCGTCAAAATATTGGGGACTATAGCTAGGGGGTAGCTGGATAAATGTCGTTCCCAAGCGATCGCCCAAATCAGACATTCTGGTCAAAAAGCTCATCATCTGTGATGTTTGAGGTGATAATAAGCCTTGATGGGTAATCTGACGATTTGTTTTAGGACAAAATTTAAATCCTGCAGGTGTTTGAGCTGCCCATTTACGAACCGTTTCTGCAGAGGGAACAGCGTAAAAGGTGGTGTTTCCCTCTACTGTCGTAAATCGCCGACTGTATAAATTTAAAAAGTCAGAGGGTTTGCTTTTGGGGGGATACAAATTACCAACCCATTCTTTATGTGACCAAACCGCACAACCCAAATAAAAATTCATCTTATTAATTAATTCCAGCTCGACTCGCTCGATTTAAAATTCGTTATCTATTACATCATAGCGAGCTGTTGGCAAGCCCCAATCGTCCGTCAACCGTAGCCAATTTTATAATTAGCTGATTACAATGCGATCGGTTAACTTATTTTTCTCTCTATCTTCCATGACCCAGACTATGACTTCTGCCCTACTGTCAGTCAACAATCTTAAAGTTGCCTATCCTAACCGATCTCAGTCAGCAACCCTTTGGGCGGTAGATGATGTTTCTTTTGTACTCAAAAAAGGTGAGAAAATGGGCTTGGTGGGAGAATCTGGCTGTGGTAAGTCTACTTTAGGCAGAGCCATCATGCGTTTATTACCCGAAGGTAGCCAAGTAGAAGGACAGGCGGTTTTTCAAAATAAATCGGTCTTTGAATTGGGTAAAACGGAATTAAGACAGTTTCGGGGAGAAGTTGTGGCGTTGGTTTTTCAAGATCCCATGACTAGATTAGACCCTCTAATGACTATTGGCGATCACTGCTTGGAAACTCTAAAGGCACATCAGCCAGAGTTGAGTAAATCCGAGGCAAAACAGTTAGCGATCGCCACATTAGAAACAGTTAAAATATCCCCTAATCGTTGGGAACAGTATCCCCATGAGTTTAGCGGTGGCATGCGCCAAAGAGTTGCGATCGCCCTGGCACTATTACTCGATCCCCAAATTATTGTGGCAGATGAGCCTACTACTAGTTTGGATGTCACGGTTTCGGCAGAAATCCTCGATGAGTTAACCCGTTTGTGTAGTGAAAGAGAAATGGGTTTATTGTTGATCTCTCACGATTTAGCCATGGTGGGAGAATATTGCGATCGCATTGCTGTCATGTATCGCGGCAAAATGGTAGAACAGGGAGATACTCAAGCGATTCTTTATCATCCACAACACGAGTATACTAAGTCTTTATTAAGCGCAGCTTTGCTTTTGCAGCAGGTAGAAGAAAGTCAAGTTGAAGCCAAAAATACAGCAGCACCTATTTTACAGGTAGAAAACCTGCAACAGCATTTCACTATCGAAGGCAGTTTAATTCAACAGTGGTTTTCGCGCCAAAAGCCTGAAATAATTAAAGCCGTAGATAATATCAGCTTCGATTTGTATCCAGGCGAGATTTTGGGGTTAGTTGGAGAATCTGGCTGTGGCAAAAGCACGCTGTCGCGGACTATTTTGCAGTTGCTCGAACCCACCTCTGGCAAAGTCAAATTTTTGGGACAAGATTTGACCATTCTTTCCTCTGAGAAAATGCGCACTCAAAGACGACAGCTACAGATGGTCTTTCAAGATCCTCATGCCTGTCTCAATCCTCTGATGACAGTGGGAGATAGTATTGCCGATCCTCTATTAATCCATAAATTAGCTACTCCTGCTGAAGCAAAGCAAAAAGTGGCAGCTATGCTAGAAAAAGTCGGGTTGACTCCCGTTAACGACTACTATCAGCGTTATCCCAAAGAACTGTCGGGAGGGCAACAGCAAAGAGTAGCGATCGCCAGGGCTCTAATTACCGAACCCAAGTTGGTCATTTGCGATGAACCTGTAAGTATGCTGGATGCTACAGTGCAA
>JBCDCO010000164.1:0-12625 GCA_039181635.1 Cyanobacteria bacterium P01_G01_bin.19
AAGGTAAACAAACCGCTAGAATTGAGGATGGGCGAACCGCTAAATAATTCCAGATAGTCGGCATTGACTTTAATATTGCCCGTGTTTCCCTCTCCATAGGAACTACTAATTACCTGCGCGCCGTCGGTAATAATTATGTTGGCGGAGTTTAATTCGATATCTCCTCCCTTTGCTGTGGCACTGGGAGCAACATCTGTAGACAGACGGCTAATAAAAGGTAAATCTACCGCAGTGCCAGCTACTACTAACAATTCTGAAGCATTAATTTGTAAATTTTCGCCAGCAATATCTCCTCCTGTATCAGCTAAAATTGCCGAACCATCGGCGATAATTACTTCTTTTCCTTGTAACGTTACCTTGCCTCCTCCTCTACCACTGGTTTCTAGGGAAGAAGCATTGACCAGATTGATATCTTGGAAATTGGTGACATTGGAATAATCAAAATTTAAGTCAGACTCCGTTAGATCGAGTTCAACTAAATTATTATTGCCAACGCTACCGAGTTGAATACTTCCCGATGACGCAGTTAAATTTCCGCCGTCTAAGATAATATTTCCGCCAATCAAACCCAAGGTTTCTCCTGGTTTTACTTCCAATCCCCTCGGTCGAGAACTACGATTTACGCTAAAGTTGGGATTGAACTGAAGTTGGTTGCCGCTACCCGTAACGACGATATCTCCATTATTACTGCCATATTGCAAGCCAACGGGAATACTGACAGTAAGCAGGGGCGATGCTTGAGGAGCGATCACGCTAAACTGGCTATCGTCGGCAAACTTGAGACTGTCGGCAGTACTGCCAATAAAAGATCCGCCCAGATCTAGTGCAGAGTTTTCCCCAAAGATAATTCCGTTGGGATTGATTAAAAAGAGATTAGCCGTACCATTAGCTCGAATCAAACCATCAATAGTCGAAACCGAACCGCCCGTAACTCGACCGATAATATTCTCGATCGCCATAGCATTATCAAACCAGGCTACATTTCCTTCGGGCAAAGAAAACTCGGAAAAGCTATGAAATAAATTATTTCCTGCAGTAGTTCCCTCTCTTATTTGGGTAACATTGCCATCGGGTGCGATCGCAGAATTATTAGGAAGAGTATTGTCAGGAACTATCTGTGCCGATACTTCTGTTCCACAGTAAATTAAAAAATAACAAAAAATTAATGTTTGTATAATAGTCAAGCCATTTTTTGAAGTTTGTAGTGATTTATAATAATTTCTTGCCAAAAATAATAACTGTGCCATAGCAATATACCAATTGAATTTTGCTCCAAGAACTTAGCTGACTTTTGTGGTCATCTACAAACAATTGAATTACAATACAAGTAGAGCAATTAAGTAATATAGATTACATTTGTTATCTAGAAAACTCCCCTATTTCCCTAACAAAATTTTATTTAGTTATAGGTTGCCCAAAAAATAACTATAAATAACATTTAGCGAGATTTGACATCGATTTGTCTTGGTAAAATCTACTAAATACAGCAATAAAAAACAGACGAATAAAACAAATAAGCCAGATATTTACCAGCTTTTGTTTCTATTCGCCTGAAAAGTAAATTGGTAATTTTTGTTGAAGATACTCGGTAATTAGAAATAACTCTAAGTAGCTCCACCGAAATAAACCCAAAATGGATAATTAAAACGCGTTTGGAATATCTTTCTCAATCCCCATTCCCCAATTCCCAATCCCCAGTCCCTGCCCTAGCCATTTAATGTTTAATAAAGTGGAACTACTTATCTATTGAATACTTACATAGATAAAAGATTATGATGTAGAATTTAAGGGAATTAGAGAAGATTAAATTTAATCGTCATCGTCATCGTCGCTATTACCCTTCCACCAGTTATTACTCGAAGAACTTTCCCACCAGTTATTGGTTGAGCTACTATCGCGCTCCCACCAGTTATTACTTGCAGAACTTTCCCACCAGTTATTACTCGAAGAACTCTCCCACCAAGCACCCCAATTGTCTGCAATCCAACTGGTTACAACTTCCACTGCCTGCCAAAATTCATCTGCACCGCTTTCTTGAACGTGATATTGAGTTTCTCCAGTCTCCGCATCGACATTAGTTTCAATTTGCATAAAGTAGCCTTTGAGCCACCAACCACTGCCAGAAGAACTACGACCTGATCTGCCCCAATTGTAAGCTTCTTGAGTCAGAATGACTTCTTCAAACTCTTTTTGACGATTTTTAATTTTCGCAAATCCTAGCTGTGCTTGAGCGTTGCTATAAATAGCCGCCATATCAATCGCGCCAGGGTTAACTACGTCCCAACCAATGGCATCTAAAACTAACAAGTCGCTACCTGTGAGAGACCAACGTTCTCCCAAACTAATATTCGGACTCATCAGAGCGTGTTCTTGCCCGTTACTAGATTCAGATTTTAAAGGACTTAATATATGAGCGACTTGGTGATTTACCCCAGTGGTTAATTCAAGAGTGCTAACTTCACCATTGATAGAAAAGAAACTGGTTTGACCATAGGTCAAGTCATTTATTCCTAGTTCCACACTTTCTGTAGAAAAGCGGAATAAATCCATGGTAGTCATATCTTTAATTCTTTTACCTACAGTATCTTCTGTATGTTTGGCACCGCTAATAAAACCGAGAACATGACCAATCTCGTGTTGCGCCATGCTCAGGAAGTCTAGTTTGCCTGCTTCGGGGGTGCCAAGATAGTCATAACTCCAAAGATCTCCCCCAAAATCATTGATTAGGATATAGCCGTCTAACTCTTTATGATTGCCTTTTTTTAATCCTAATGCTTTTAAATTAGCACTAGTTACATGAGTCTTGTGATTTTTATCGATAACTTCACCACCCACCAATACATCAATTTTCTTTTGATCTATTAGGTTGTCTGCAACAATTATGTCTTGACTTGTAGTGATATCATCTTGAATTGCATCATAGATTTTCTGATATTTAATTCCTGTTTCGATTGTAGGAAAAGAAGCCCCAACTACATCATCAGGTAAATATTCATTGGTTTTATCAACATGAATATTGATCTCAAGATTTTTACCTTTAAAGGAATCCGCTAAATGCTGTGACACAATATCACCAGCTATTTCAAATCCCAAGATCTGATCGTCAGTTACTCCTGGAGCATAGCTAAAATTAAACTCCACTCCTATATTTGTATCATTCATTTTTCTTTCGTTTAAATACTTGCTAATTAAAAAGATTAAAGGTTGCTTAGTATTTATTTCTTTATCTACTTTTTTCAAGGATAGTTCTAAAAGCACAGCAAACAGGTGATAAAATGATGTTTTTTTGAAGCAAATAATGGTGATTTCCTATAATATCTTTATCTGTTTGGTATCTGATATAAAGGAAAATACCTAATAAGAACAAAAACAATTACTGACTTAGCGAACATTTAGTTTTGCAGTCTTCATATTTACTTGATTTGCTTTGTATATTCGACTATTAAGTGACATATAAAAGCAAATTAAAAATATCCTTTAGAATAGTTATTTGTTAGCCATATAAAGCTCTGACCACAATAAAAATAGATAACGCAAGTTTATATTTACCTAACAATAGCGATCGGTAATTAGAACTAAGGCATTGCAAACTTCCATCATTCCAAAATGAGCGGGTTGGAGGCGAATTTTCCACTTTAAGCTTTAAGATTGGAAATCGCTCACATCAGGCACTTTCTAAAAAATTGCCAAAATAATCCGTGGAATTACCTAAATCTTTCAGACATTTCTTTAACATGGGAAGAGACCAGCAATTAAATCTATCTGTTATATGGTTAATTTAAATACTACATCTGGAGATGGTGGTTTATTGGTAGGAGTCGATGCTTATGGGGCATTTGGCTCTGGTGTTGGCGGAACTGAAACATCCAATGCTATTTACGATCCCTTAGGATCGATAGAAGAGGCAGGAACAGTTTTTGAATCCTTTGTGGCTATTGGCATCAATGGCGATGAAGATTCGAGTAGGCTAATTCTTTCTGAAGAAAGTTTGGGCAACCCTGGGTTTATCGATTCGTCCACAACCGAGGCTGAAAGTGTATTTAATGTTTTCGGTCTTGACTTTATCCTCGAACAAGAAGTAACAGACTTTATCGCTGATGAAGAAAGAGTGGGGAGCGATTTAGTTCAAACCTATACCATCACCAACAATACGGAAGAAACAGTTGAGTTCGAGCTAGTTCGTTATTTAGACGGCGACTTGAGTTTTGATGGCACTATTCAAGATACTGGAGGACTCTATTTTGAAAGTGACGAGCCAATTCTATTTGAAACAGATAGCGGTGATAGCGGTACCAATGCAACTACATTTGTCGGAATTAGTAGTTATAGTAACAGAAACGAAATTAGTTCGAATTACGAAATTAGTCAGTTCAATAGCTTGAGAACTAGTATTAGTCTAGGAGAACCTCTCAACAATACAATCCAGGGTGATGGGGATGACGATGACCAATTTATCGACGGCGAACCTTATGACGTTACTCTTGGATTGAGTGACACTTTTGTTCTCGAGCCAGGAGAATCATTAACCTACGAAACCTTAACCTTTTTTGGCTTTGGTGTCCCAGAAGATTTAGGCGATGAAATAGATACCTATTTTGATGATGTAGATGTTTATCGCTTTTTTCGGACTGACACTCAAACTCAGTTTTATACAACTACCGAAGTCGAGTTAGACTTCGTTCTAGAAAACTTGCCCCAGTATCAGCTAGAAGGAATTTCCTTTGTCGCTCCAGCAGCACCAGAAGACGGGGAAGATCCGATAACAGGAACGAGTCCTGTATATCGTTTCTTTAACAGATCTACGGGAATTCATCTTTATACTGCCGATGAAAATGAACGTGCCTTTGTGGAAGAAAATCTCGATAACTATGTAGCCGAAGGTACTCCCTATTATGGTTACGATACTCAAGTAGAGGGAACAGTACCTTTATATCGTTTTTATAATGCAAGTTTAGATGCCCACTTTTATACTCCTTCAGCCGAGGAAAGAGACTTTTATATCTCATCTCCTGATTATGTACCAGAAGGCGGCGGCGATGGTATTGCGTTTTATGTAGAACCACCCCCATCTGAACTTTAATCAAGCCTGCAAAGCGATCGCTCTAAAATGTCTGAAATATCAAAAGCTTGTCTCAATATTGTTTTTACTCAAACTGGCACAGCATTATTCAACTGAGAATCTTTAATGCATTGGGTAACTAATTCTTTTACGCCACTAACAGGAAAGATAGGCACATTTAGCCGATCGCTAACATCTTCGACGGTAAGATCGTCGAGGAACTTGGTATCGTCATGCTTGAGCATCAGGGAGGGGAGCAAAATTCCATCCCCTAAATCCTTTCCTGGCAGACTCCCAAGTAAATCTTGTCCAGTTAGCAAACCTGTGACCGTAATTTCTTGCCCCCAATACTTACTGTTTAAAGCAACTAAGTTAATTTCTAGTCCTCGAACGGCATTTAATTGCTCTACCAAAGGTTGGAAAGCTTGCTCTACGGCGTTACCCACTACCCAAGTAAAACGACGAGGCGTATCGATCGCATCGGGTAGCATTTCTCTGGCAGTATTCTGAAACTGTTTTAAGAACAAACGAATCGAACCAACACCATTGCCAATTTGGGGATAGTCTTCATAATGAGATTCGGGTGGAACATCCTGACGGGCGATCAAAAACCATTCATCAGCCAGCCAAACAAAATTACTGCCAAACTTTTGTTTAAACTTTGCTTGTAAGTTCTGTACCTGTTCGATTACTTCAACAGCTTTTTCTCTGGAAACAGGTATCAACTCATCTTCTGCGGGACGAAAACGAGTTAAGCCAACGGGAACAACCGCAGCCGAAGCCACCGCAGGAATATCTCCTTGGTGGAAAGATGCTAAATCTAACAAAGTTCTTTCTAAATGCTCTTTATCGTTGATCCCAGGACAGACTACTACTTGGGCGTGTATCTGTAATCTGCGCTCTTGAAACCATTTAAACTGGGACATGATTAATCCAGCGCGATCATTTTTTAGCAAACGAATTCTAACATCTGGTTCGGTTGCATGTACCGAAACAAACAGCGGAGAAAGACGCATCTGTTCGATCCTGCGCCATTCTGACTCGACTAAATTAGTTAGGGTGAGATAACTTCCATAAAGAAAGCTAAGGCGATAATCATCATCTTTGAAATAAAGGCTTTTTCGCTTCCCTGGCGGCTGTTGATCGATAAAGCAAAAGGGACAGTGATTGCTACACTGCATCAAACCATCGAATAAAGCTGTTTCAAACTCCAAACCCAAGTCATCATCGTAATCTTTTTCAATTTCGATGACGTGGCGATCGCCCACTGCGTCTACTACTTCTAGTTCTAAATATTCATCGCTACACAAAAAACGATAGTCAATCAGATCGCGGGGTTTAGTTTGGTTGATGGAAACGATCGCATCACCAGCTTCAAAGCCAATTTCTTCGGCGATCGAATCTGGCAGTACACGGCTTATCTTGGCTGGTTTAATGGTAGTTTGACTCATGAAAGAAATATTAACTCAAAACTAAGCACTAAAAACATCAGTTAAGATAGTTAGAGCAGTTAGAACAGTTAGAACAGTTTTATGTGGTCGATAATTGATTTTTTTGAGTCTACAAGCTCGCTTCAAATTGACTGTTCAATGTTCAATGATAAACTCTAACTTATCCATCCTAGAGTTATCGCCACTAAAATACCTACACCAAAAATCAATCGATACCAAACAAATACCCAGGTACTTCTTCTTTTTAAAAATTCCAGTAGCCAGGCGATCGCCAGATAAGAAAATACAGCAGAAGAAATTAAGCCTGCAATCAGGGGGAACAAAGCGATCGCTTCTCCTTCTGCTGGACTAATCAAATCTTTTAAGCCGACCAAACCTGCGGCGGTAATTGAAGGAATACCCAGCAAAAAAGAGTATCTTGCGGCAGTTTCTCGGTCTAGGTTGCTAAATAGCCCCGCCGTCATAGTCGAACCAGAACGAGAAGTGCCAGGAACGATCGCAAATGCTTGGGCGATACCAATTAAGATCCCATCTTTCACCTTCAGATCTCTAAAATTGCGCTTGTGAGTGCCAATTGATTCGGCTAATGCCAGTAGAATTGCCATTACGATCGATACGATCGCGATCGAGGGCATGCTTCTGAGGGTATTTTCGTAAAAAGCAGGCTCATAAACGGTTAACAGCAAACCGAAAAAGATAATCGGAATCGAACCCACAGCAATACCTACTGCCATCCAAAATTCTTGGGAGTCATAGTCAGAACTACGAACAGCTTTAATCATACCCCGTAGAATTTGCGTCAAATCCGACCAGAAATAGGATAAAACCGCAGCGATACTGCCAAGCTGAATCACCGCACTGAAGGAAACTCCAGGATCGCCCCAGCCAAAAAACACGGGAATAGCCTTGAGGTGTGCTGTACTGCTGATGGGGATAAATTCGGTAGCACCTTGAACAAACCCTAAAGCGATCGCCTGCCACCAGTTAACCGTAGCCACATCGGTTTTGGCTGCTGTTTGAGCAATAAAATCGGGAGGATTGGCGATCGCGCAATTATGACCTATAAATGAAAATAAAATGCTTAATATGAAACCGAAGCACAAGCAATACGTGAGACTAAAATATTTTCTGCTTTGCCACAACATAGTATATTGATTCCAAATCTAAAACATTTGTCAGAGAGATCGCGTCGCAGAACGACGAGTAAAAATGTTAGTTCCTAACTTTCCTTACGACCATATTCCGCGGTTAAATCTTAAGTTTATCTGGGAAACTGACATAACCCAAGCATTTTAATCCACAAATGAATTTAGATATCATATAAAAGTGGCTACACTTAGAAATTACGAAATAATCAGAGTATTAACCTAATAAACGTATGAGTTATGCAACCTCTTCCGCTAGGGCAGAAATCAATGAATTGCGCCGCTTAAAAACCCTGCTTCCACCAGAATTGCAAAGTTGGGTGATCGTTGAAGGTTCGACGGAAGTAAACCCTCCCTTAATTCGCAGTGAAGAAATTGGCAAAGACGAAATCGAAATTCAAATCGATTTAGCCAAATGGGACAGCTTGGCGATCGATCAGCGCAATTTACTATTTTGGCATGAGGTTGCAAGAGTTCAAAATGACACTATCCCCAAAGAAGGATGGGAGATGGCAGCTTTGGCGATCGGGCTAGGGGGTGCCGTAGGAGAATTATGGGTGCAAGATGGTTTATTATTGTTGCTGGCACTATCTCTTTGCGGTATATCTGGCTATCGCCTGTGGCAAAAAAACAGCAGTGAGAAAACGATCACCGAAGCGATCGAAGCCGATGAAAAGGCGATCGCTTTGGCGACTCGTTTTGGTTACTCGTTGCCCAACGCTTATAAGAGTCTGGGTAGTGCTTTGAAGACTTTGATCGAAATGACCCCCAGTCGCCGCAAGAGAAAAAAATATGAAGAACGTTTACAGGCACTACGCCGCAGTGCTGCTAGAGATAAAGAAAGAGGTCAGGAAGGCAGACAACCCATTGGCAGAAGAGACAATCGTCTTTGATATAGGTACGCCATTATTTCTCTATGCCGTGAATTTTGCCGAACTGAGTTGAATCTGGAATAGGAAGATTATTGACTAAATTGATTTTCCTGTTCTTGCCAAAATTTGTCCTACAGGCGCACTGCTTGTTCTTTTTCGCTAGAAGTGTAAAATTAAATAAATAAAAATTAAGTAAATATCCACAAACAGTAACTGTGCCTGGTGTTTTTCGTCGATTAGCAAGATACTTTAAATACAAAATGTTACTAGCAAGCTGATCAAGCAGCTTAGCTTAGAGAGAATAACTATAATTCTCTTGACTGCCATCGGCATTTTTAACAATTATTAACCTTTGATAGCAACTTAACATCTGAAATTAATGATTGACGAGACACCGACGATTCGATTTCCTTTATCCTCCAGCGATAATAGCGCAGTTATTGAATTGCCAGAACGCTTGACAATATTAGAAGCAGTGCCTTTCAAACAGGCAATAAGTCATCTATTAAATTCAGACGTTTCGCCTCAGCAAGTAACTCTTAATTTTGGTAAAACTATATTTATTGATAGTAGCGGCATTGGTGCGCTGGTAGTTAGCTTAAAGTCTGCCAAAGAAAAAAATGTCAAGTTAACTCTAGATTCAGTACAGCCACCAGTTATGGCAACTTTATCTATGACTGGATTAGTCGATATATTTGATATCAGTTCTTCAGAAAAATGGTCGGTTAAGCAATCTCCTTCAACTCACCCTTCGGTTCGCTCTCCAATCAAGCGCGTTATAGATATTGTGGGTTCTATCGTGGGATTAGTCATTACAGGAATTATTTTTGTCCCGATCGCCGTTGCTATTAAATTAGATAGTCCAGGTCCGATCTTCTTTAGCCAAACTCGCTGTGGATGGATGGGAAAAAAGTTTCAGATGTGGAAATTTCGCTCTATGCAGGCTAACGCTGAAGAAATGAAGCAAAAGGTAGAAAACCAGGCTAGCGGTGCTTTCTTTAAAAATGATAATGACCCCCGCGTCACCTCTATTGGCAACTTTCTACGTCGCACTAGCTTGGATGAATTTCCCCAGTTTTTCAATGTCTTGAAAGGGGATATGAGTTTGGTGGGTACTCGTCCCCCAACAGAAGCAGAAGTTAATTGCTATCAAGTTCCCGAATGGCAGAGACTAGACGTAAAGCCTGGAATGACAGGCGAATGGCAAGTTAATGGTCGCTCTCAGGTTCGCAATTTCGAAGATGTGATTAAGTTAGACCTCAAATACCAGCATAACTGGAATTTGTCCTACGACTTCAAACTAATATTCAAGACAATTTTAATCATCTTCAATAAAAACAGCGGCGCAGTGTAGGATATAGCGAGTTAACAATAATTTTAATGAGTCAACAGAAAGACCAAATTTCTATCGCTGTTGTGGGAGATGTTCACGGTCAATGGGATAGGGAAGATGACAGCGCATTACAACATCTAGGAGTAGATCTGGTTCTGTTCGTAGGAGACTTTGGGAACGAAGCGGTGGATGTAGTGCGCAGAATCGCATCGATAAAGACTCCCAAAGCCGCAATTATGGGCAATCATGACGCTTGGTATAGTGCTTCTGCTTGGGGAAGACAAAAAGCCCCTTACGATCGCTCTACTGAGGATAGGGTACAGCAACAGCTAGATTTGTTGGGGGAGTCTCATGTCGGCTTTGCTCACCTAGATTTTCTCGATTATGATTTATCAGTAGTGGGCAGTCGTCCTTTTAGCTGGGGTGGTTCTACCTGGAGAAACAGCGAATTTTATCGTCAACGCTACAATATCAAAAACTTTGACGAATCTACCGCGCAAATTGTTAAATCTGCGCGGGATGCCGCTAGCGATCGCCTGATTATGATCGGACACAATGGTCCATTTGGTTTGGGAGGTCTAACCCAATCGATCTGCGGTCGAGATTGGAAACCCGATGGCGGGGACTATGGCGATCCAGATCTGCAAAGCGCGATCGCCCAAATTCGCGCTTTGGGTAAGTCTATTCCTCTTGTGACCTTTGGACACATGCACCACGAGCTAAAGCATCCTCTAGGCAAACGCAGAACGATTGTGGAAGTAAAAGAAGAAACTATCTATCTCAATGCAGCCTGCGTACCCCGTGTAGTTAACACCAACAGCGGTGCAAAACGAAGTTTTTCTCTAGTTTCCTTCAAGGGGGGAATCATCGAGGAAATCTCTTTAATCTGGCTAGATGCTGATTTTGCTATCATCAGCAACGAAATACTTTATAGTCAGTAATTAGTAAATTGGTAATCAATAATGATTAGCTACCTCAAAGGCAAAAAAATAGATATTACCAAAACAACTCAAAATCGACTTTTTCTGGTGTTGGAAGTAAATAATATCGGTTACGAAATGCAAATTTCTTCTCGTTTTGCTCGTCAGCTAGATGAATCTAGCGAAGAACCGCTTCAAGTTTTCACCCATCTACAAATTCAGGAAGATAAGCAAATTCTCTACGGTTTTTCTTCCGTTGCCGAAAGAGATTTATTTCGGCAGCTAACAGCAGTAAGCGGCATTGGCATGCAGCTAGCGATCGCCTTAATCGATACTTTGGGTATTTCCGAACTAGTTGGAGCGATCGTCACCAGCAACATTACAACTTTGACCAAAACCCCTGGTGTCGGCAAAAAGACAGCAGAAAGAATTGCTCTAGAGTTAAAAACTAAGCTAGCTCAGTGGCATAAAATATCAGGAATACAGGTTAAGCAGCCAGAAGCTGTATTCGCTCCCAAATCTGAAATCAAAGATGATTTAGAGATGACTTTGTTGGCTTTGGGATATAGCAATGAGGAAATCGAGCAGGTATTAACCGCTTTAAGCAGAGACGAACAGCTTTTGAAAAACCCCAATGCAGAGGAGTGGATTAGAAGTGCGATCGCTTGGTTGAGTGCGGAATAGAGCCGATAAAAGAAAGTTAAAAGCGTGCTTACTTTCGAGAATCAATAGAACGTTCGATTTGCTCAAAACAAGAATTTAAGCCTGCTGCAAACTCATTACGGATAATGGGGCGATCGCCTTGGAAAGTGCCATCTGGCAATCCTGAAATGCAGCTATAACGTTCTACTAAGCCTCTTACCGCCTCATAAGACCAATCTGTGGGTGAAACATCTTTTAGCTGCTTGACATTGATTACTTGGTTGAGACTTTCTTGTCGATTTTCCCGACTATACTGCTCGATTTGGTAGAGAATTTGGCTATTTTTAGATAGATTTTGAGCTGACGAAGAGTGACCTGAAAGCATTGCGATCGCAATACCTATAAAAATGAAGCCAATTTTGATCCTAAATTGAAACAAGAGCTCAATCCTCACGCAAATAATTTGGTAGTGTCGCCAAAACTGGGTTAAGACAGCGAAATCGAAGAATAAAGAGAGATTTGGGCAGCTAATCTAAAAGATTTGACTGGTGAAAGATATTTATCTTATGATATCACCTTATTTAACACTATTAATCTGCCCTTTACAGATCGTATTCATTGCTTCATAGCCTCATTATCCCGCCTCACTGTGAGTTAAAAGTTGGTGGTTCACTGAAGTGATGATTCGGTTAATGTTATGTCGTTTGACTAATAATCGACGACAGAACAAACCCAAGATCGATACTGCTTAATATTAGTTTACAAAAATATCCTGATGTGCGAATCACTGTCATACGGTACTTTACACCAGAATTTGACTGCTTATTTGACGAAGGTATTGTCTAAATATAATCTTGCATACGCTTCCATTTTGCATAAAAAATGAAAGCCTCACCTATCAAAAAATATCAGCAGTCAAGCACAGATAATACGGAAAAGCACTAATATCTGAAAGCGTTTTTGATTATCTTGAATTTGACCCAGGCAAACCTGAAATTAATAATCTTTTTCAGGACTTAACAACTAACTAAACTCTAGGATAGAACAATCATGTCTAACAACGAACAATTATTTGCCGAAATTATCCCTACAGAAGAAGCTAATCTTTCTGGTGGCTACGGTGGTTATTTTGACAGTTTCGCGGCCAGTGTCGGTAATGCTTCTGCAACAGGTGGTGATTATAACTTCGCCATAACTGAAAAC
>JBCDCO010000165.1:0-12608 GCA_039181635.1 Cyanobacteria bacterium P01_G01_bin.19
ATCGACCATGGCTTATGGTATTCGCTCGGCTTTTAAAGCTCGCGATCAAAGACTGTCTTTAGGTTTTCTACCGTTAAAAGATTCCCAACAAACAAGAACTGCCAACATTATCACCTATCCCGACCATCAGATTTGGCAAATCGAAACTCCAAAAGCTCTGACGGATTATTTTCAACAAGCTTTCCCGCAAATTCCTGTAGCCAAGATTATTACTCCCTCAGAAATAACTAGATTTATTGCGAGTGATGGTGGTAGCTTTCCTCCGCCACAGTATTGTTCGGGACTATATCGAATCTGGGGACAACCAAACGATAATGCTGGAACTGCAGCGATTTTATTTGGCGATGCGGTGCATTGTTTTCCACCCGACATCGGACAAGGAGTTAATTCCGCGCTAGAAGATGTCTATTTATTCCACAACACTCTAGCAGAAACCGAAGATAAGCTATCTCAGGCACTACCCCGCTATCAAAACTTGCGCCAAGCAGATATCCAGGCTTTGATTCGCCTAGTACAGATTAGCTATCCCTGGCAGTACAATCAAAACCCGCTACAAAAAAGACTGTGGGGTGTCAATTTTTTACTACGTCTGGTGTTAAATCGCATATTTCCTTTTTTGTTTAGTCCTCATTCTTTTGTTCTAATTCAACAACACGAACTAACTTACTCAGAAATTCTTGCCAAAAGCGATCGCACCACTTGGCTTATAGTCATTTTATTAGTAGCAATTGCATTAGCTCTATTTTTATTAGTGAAAATTATATAAGTACTTCCAAGCTAATCAAACATCAAACCGATAATTACTATTAAGGCAAGAAGGGAGTAGGGAAGTTGTTTAGGAAATCGGTAAATGGCTGCCAATTATCATTTTTTTCAATGGCTTGCCATATGGTCTCGATTTCAGATTCCAGTAATGTAACTGTAGAATTTACTCTTGACAAACGTTGAGCAATCAGCTCGATTTCTTTTGGCGATCGCCCTACTAATAATTGATGATAAAGCCAGCACCAACGTTTTAAAATATCAACTTCTTCCCCAGATACTAAAAACTTTAAATCCTGCACAATACAGTTAGGATCTTTACACCATTGGAGAGAGAATTTTTGTCTTAATTCGCTAAAGAACTTACCATAATTTACTTTAGTTAGGAACAAAAACTGTAAAGTCAGGTCGATTAATGCTTCAGTTTCCAAAAAAGGCAGGCGATCGAATCCCAACTTCTGCAACATTAGTTGATGATAATAATGAGTGTAAGACTCAGAAAAAGTATCTAAAGCTGTTGCCATTTCTGGGACAGGAATTACTGCGGAGAGAGGACGCTGCAACATCTCCAAATTCCAACGACAGGCACCTGGCTGATTGCGATAACTGTATCTTCCTTGGCGGTCAAAATTAGCAGCGGTAAAAGTTGGGTTGTAGGTATCGATAAAAGCACAAGCACCGTAATCAAAACTTTCTCCCGTAATGGACATATTATCGGTATTGAGAACACCATGACAGAAACCTCCTGCCATCCACTGTGCTACTAGCTGCGCGATGCGTTGTACGAGTTCGGCGTAAAAGTTAATATAACGGTCTGGTTGTTGGAGTAAATGAGGATAATAGTATTGAATTACATGGTCTAATAGCTGTTTAATTAGGTCGGGGCGATCGTAGTATTCTAAGCGTTCGAGAGTACCAAAACGCAAATGAGAACGGCTCAGACGCACCATTACCGCACCCCTTATTAGCTCATTATCTCTAGTAAAGGCTTCTGTTTCAATTAAACTGATACAGCGAGATGTTCTAACTCCCAAATCATGTAACGCCTCCCCAACTAAAACCTCTTTTACTCCGCTTTTCAAAGTTAAGCGACCATCCCTAGACTGGGAATAGGGAGTTTGTCCCGATCCTTTAGTGCCAAAATCGTATAGAAGTCCATCAATTCCTCTTGCTTGACCGTAGAGAAATCCCCGTCCATCACCTAAATAGGGATTATATTGACCGAATTGATGACCATGATAACGCAGTGCTAAACAAGATTGTTTGCCCAGAAAGCGTCCGCTAAAATCGATGAAATGTTTATCTGTAACTGTATTGAAATTTAAACCAAGGATTGGCAGAAGATTGTCGTTACGAAAGCGCAAAATATGTTGAGCAAAATTGGCAGGTTGGATGCGATCGAAATATTCGTTACCTAAAGACTCTAAAGCTAATTCGTAATTGAGATTAAGAAAGGGATTTATGCCACCAGGATATAGCATCTTTTGTCCTTGGTTCCTGAAGGGATACCCCCATGTTCGGGCAAGCCGCTGCGCATATCATTTGTCATTTGTTTTTTGTCCTTGGTAACTAACAACTAACGACCAATAACTAACTAAAAATGTTTGGCAGTCTGGCGATTGAGATTGAACTGAAATCTTTTACTAGCATGAGTTTCCCCATACAAGTTAAGAGTTATGGTTGGTTCGTCTCCCACTGCTTCCGTGCTATGAATTGCTTCGGTGGTAAAGCTAATGATATCTCCTGGCTCGATAATTCTTTCGCCAACGCGATTGATTCTGTCGGGAGACTGGGGAGTAGGATTGCGTTTCCAGAAAGTATTTTTCTGTTTACCCTCCAAAACCATGACGATACCCCATGTGCCATGATTATGAATCGTTGAAGTAGTTCCAGGTAAATTCATTTCCGTTTGGATGGTCATGGGAAATCCAAGTTCATCGTAGAGCATGACTATAGAAACACCAGTCTTTTGGTTTGGTTCGGGTAGACGGGTTTTGACAGTGTAGCAGTTAAGAACCAGTTTCCTAACTAACATCCGCAGTCCCGATAGAGAACTATCTTCGTTTATTCCTTCAGCAATAGCCAACCTGGTGAGATCTTCTGCCTCAGTTAAGAATCGATAGAGTCGATATTCTTCGGCTAATAAATCCCACTCACGCACGGATTGACATAGACAACAAATACCATCTTCTTTTACTAACCAATCTGCGGTTTTCATTTTTTTTGTCCTCCTGCCTCCTGCCTCCTGCCTTCTGCCTTCTGCCTCCTGCCTTCTGCCTTCTGCCTCCTGATGTTATGCCCTTGTGGTACTCCTGACTCCTAAACTATCTATGCTTCCTTTCGGCGATTAATACCTGTGCGATCCAATTTGGCAAATCTTCGAGATCGCTGTCGGTTTCGGAATCTCTAATAGGTGAAGAAAACTCATAATATGGCTCACACTTGCCATTATCGTAGACTTCTACGTTCCAGCGATCGGGAAAACCATCAATGCCAATTTCTACATCATAGCCATCTTCTCCCAAAGTTCGAGAGGATATTATCGTCAGCCAATCTCGATCTTCAGGAGGTATGTTCCACTCATGAATCAAAAATGTAAATGCTAGTTTTTCGGCTTCAGTTGAATCGATCATTTTTTTTCTTACTTTATTCCTGCTCCCTGACAGCTAACGATTTGCGGAGCGGTATCCCTTTAGGGACTAACGACTAAATTCTGACGTTCCGATCGCAATATTTCGGCAATACTTTCGGGCATTTCTTCCAATCCTGTCTCGCTCTCGGAGGCTTCAATCGGCGAGATAAAAGTAAAGCAGGGATCGCAATCTTTGGTTTCATCATAAACTTGAATCACCCACTTGTCGGGCAGTCCTTCTACACCGATTTCCACCACGTACCAGCGATTGTCAACGCTGTGGGAACTTAGGGGTATAAAAAAATCGCGATCGTCTTCAGGAATTTCCCAATCTTCTAAAAAAAAATCTAAGGCTAGTTGTTGAGCATTGGCTGATGTTAATTCCATGATTATTTGGTTTATCCTCTCGTTTAACTAAGATATTCCTTTAATTTGACTATCAATGATTAATGGTTTTTTCTGTATGCCTACCTGAGTGTTTGTCAATATGTAATTCACCTCCAACTGCCCAATTTTCTCGCTCAAATTCATCAATATGAACCGTTACCCATTCGGGCTTCGTTCCCAAACTAGAAACGATAGTGTGGGTAACTGCCTTAACCAGTTCTCTTTTTTTCTCTACAGAATGTCCCTCAGCGATTTGAATGGTGACAAATGGCATTTGATTGCTCCCCAATTATTAATGCTGCCGATTTTTGATAGAGAGTTAGGTTGACTATTTAGATTAATTAATGGAGTCAACCTAATTGATAACTACTATGAGTTAATTGCTCTCCAGTTATTTCTACACCACAACCTTTTCTTTCTCTACTTCTAAATCGGGCTTAGTTTCACTTTCACTGCCTTGATATGCCAGAGTATAAAGCTCTTGCAAATCATTAATTAGCGGATAGCGAGGATTTGAACCAGTACACTGATCGTCAAAAGCTTGTTCGGCTAGGGTTTCGACTTGAGCATAAAACTCAGTTTCTTTGCCTGGCATTGCTTCTTTGATACTTAAGGGAATATCAATCTCAACTTTGAGCTTGTCGATCGCTTCGATCAGTTTCTCTACTTTTTCATCGGGCGTGTCACCACCTAACTTTAAGTAATCGGCAATTTCCCCATAACGTTCTTTAGCATGGGGATATTCGTATTGAGAAAAGATGGTTTGTTTGAAGGGTGCATCGGTAGAGTTATAGCGAATTACCTGATTAATCATCAAGGCATTGGCTAAACCGTGTGGGATATGAAAAGTTGCCCCTAGTTGGTGTGCCATCGAATGGCAGATTCCTAAGAAAGAATTGGCAAACGCCATTCCTGCAATGGTGGCTGCGTAGTGGACTTTTTCTCTGGCGAGAGGATCTTTTGCCCCTAATTTATAAGCACGGGGTAAATATTCCATCAGCAGGGCGATCGCCTGTAGTGCCAAACCATCGGTATATTCTGTCGCTAATACCGAGGCATAGGCTTCTAAAGCATGGGTTAAAGCGTCAATACCGCCAAAAGCAGTCAAAGACTTAGGCATATTTAGCACCAGTTCGGGATCGACAATTGCCATATTGGGAGTTAGGGCATAGTCGGCTAGGGGATATTTAATGCCCGCGCGATCGTCAGTGACTACCGCAAAAGGAGTTACTTCCGAACCCGTACCCGAAGTAGTGGGGATGGCAACCATTTCTGCCTTTTTACCCAAAGGTGGTAGTTCGTATACCCGCTTGCGAATATCCATAAAGCGCGTGGCAATGCCTTCAAATTCGATTTCGGGATGTTCGTACATCAACCAGATTATTTTGGCTGCATCCATCGGCGAACCACCACCAAAGGCAATAATTACATCGGGTTGAAAGGTATTAACTCTGGCTAGCCCCATTTCAATAGTAGAAAGGTTGGGATCTGGTTTTACATCGTAAAAGATTTGATGTTCGATGTTTATCTCTTCTAAAGCATCAGTGACTTCTTTGAGCATTCCCAAGTCATACAAAGGCTTGTCCGTCACGATGAATGCCCGTTTTTTACCTGCTAAATCTCTTAATGCCACGGGCAGACAACCGTATTTAAAATACACTTTGGGGGGGACGCGAAACCAGAGCATATTTTGGCGACGTTCCGATACGGTTTTGATATTTAGTAGATGACATATGCTGACGTTTTCACTGACAGAGTTACCACCCCAAGTACCACAACCCAATGTTAAAGAAGGATCTAGCTTAAAGTTATATAGATCGCCGATCGCACCTTGGGAAGAAGGAGTATTGATCAATACCCTACCTGTAGAGACGTGAGTATCAAAATAATCAATGCGATCGCTATTGCTAGGGGCAGTATAGAGTACAGAAGTGTGTCCCCGCCCGCCGAGTAAGATTAATTCTTCGGCTTTTGCTGTCGCGGTTTTAAAATCTGCTACCCGATACAGAGCTAGTACGGGGGATAATTTTTCAATTGAGAATGGTTCATTAATTCCTACATCATCGATTTCCCCAATCAAAACTTTACTACCTGGGGGAACTTCAATCCCTGCTAGCTTGCCAATATCTGCTACTGATTGACCGACAATAGCTGCGTTAATGTGCCCGTCTTTGACCAAAACTTGGCTTACCTTAAATTTTTCTTCGGGGCTCAAGAAATAAGCACCACGCAAAGCAAATTCTTCCTTGACGCGATCGTACATTTCATCAACGACAATTACCGACTGTTCAGAGGCGCAGATCATGCCATTGTCAAAAGTTTTACTCAAGAGAATCGAACTTACTGCCAGCTTAATCTCGGCAGTTTCATCAATTACCGCAGGAGTATTACCCGCACCCACACCCAAAGATGGTTTCCCTGAAGAATAGGCTGCTTTAACCATTCCAGGACCCCCCGTAGCCAAAATTAAATTGACGTTGGGATGCTGCATCAAAGCTTGGGAAAGTTCTACAGAGGGCTTATCGATCCAGCCAATAATATCTTCTGGCGCACCCGCTGCTACTGCTGCATCGAGGACTGCTTTAGCTGCTGCGATCGTACATTCTTTGGCTCTGGGGTGGGGCGAAAAGATAATGGCATTACGAGTTTTGAGAGCGATTAAAGCCTTAAAAATTGCCGTAGAAGTGGGATTAGTCGTTGGAACGATTCCCGCTAAAATACCTACTGGTTCGGCAATCTTTTGAATGCCAAAATGAGAGTCAGACTCAATTACACCACACGTAGGCTTGTGTTTATATTTGTTGTAGATAAATTCCGAAGCAAAGTGGTTTTTAATCACCTTATCTTCTACCACTCCCATGCCTGTTTCATTCACTGCCAATTTGGCTAAAGCAATGCGTTTTTCATTGGCAGCTAAAGCAGCTTGTTTAAAAATTTTATCTACCTGTTGCTGATTAAAATTAGCATACTGACTTTGAGCAGCTTTTACTTTTTGTACGAGAGCATTGAGGTCTTGAATATTGTTGACTTTCATATCTTATAGTTGGTTGTTAGTCCTAAAGGACATTGTGCCCTTGTGGTATACCGCTTCCCATATCGTTAGTCGTTAGTCGTTAGTCATTAGCTGTCGATTGCGGCTCATTGGAACCTAAGAACAAAAGACCAAAGACCAAATCAATAAACTTTTATGCCGTATTCTTGGAAAATTGCTTTAGCGCGATCGACTAATTCTAGTGGAGCAGATGGGGTGTCTTTTAGCTGATAATCATATCCAAGCTCTTCCCATTTGTATTCGCCCATTTTGTGAAAGGGTAGGATCTCTACTCGCTCGATATTATTCAATTGGGAAATAAATTCAGCTAATCCATTAATGTTTTTAGCAGCATCAGTTAGGTTGGGAACAAGTACGAACCTGATCCAAACTGGTTGACCGATATCGCTTAAGTAACGAGCAAAATCAAGAGTTGGTTCTAGCGAAACTTTAGTGACCTGTCGGTAAGTATTAGGATCGAAAGATTTGATATCTAATAATACTAAATCTACATAATCTAAGACAGGTTTTGCTACAGTTAAATTAACATATCCAGAAGTATCTAAAGCGGTATGTATTCCTAACTCTTGACAACGGCGAAAAATCTCACTAATAAACTCTGGTTGCATCAGAGGTTCGCCACCAGTTACGGTTACTCCGCCTCCCGAAAAATTCATGTAAGAATGATATTTTTGGATGTCTGTAATTAATTCATCAACAGTAACTTCTCTACCATCTTCGGGATGGCGACAGTCGGGATTATGGCAATAAAGACATCTGAGAGGGCAACCTTGAGTAAAGATGACATAACGAATACCAGGACCATCAACCGTGCCGCAAGTTTCAATAGAATGAATTCTGCCTTTTGGTGTTGTTAGTGTGTTGGTCATTGGTTGTTAGTCGTTAGTTGTTAGTTGTTAGTTGTTAGTCGTTAGTCGTTAGTCGTTAGTTGTTAGTTGTTAGTCGTTAGTTGTTGGTCATCCCCACGCTTTCAGCATCCCCCTTGGTAAGGGGGGCAGGGGGGATCGGCAAAAGACAAATAACTTCTAATGCACCAGTAATACCGCACAGGGTACATGATGAGAGACATAGTTACTAACGCTACCGAGAATTAGTTCGTTCAAACCTTTTCTGCCATGACTGCCAATCACAATTAAATCTGCTTGCCATTCTTTGGCAGACTCACAAACTTTCTGTGCAGGTTGACCAATTTCTTGAATTAAATCTGTCTCAATTCCTGCATCTTCAGCCTCATTTACTAGAGATTGGAGGTAATCCAATCGATTTGCTACCAACATCTGCCATTCTGCCTCGGCGGTTTCGTTAGTGCCATCACCATGGTAGCCAGCGCCGATTAGTGAAACTGTATTTTGATATTTTGCTTCTAAAGGAGAAACAACGTTGAGCAACATGAGTTCTGCATTAAATGCTTGAGCAATAGATAGGCTTTGTTGAAATGCTTTTCGGCTTAATTCGCTTTCATCCAACGCTACAAGAATTTTACTGTACATGGTTTTCTCCTGCTATTTACTGAAATATTTTAGGTATTCACTCATGCTCGAGATGAGTATCAATCGGAGTTTGTTTGACGTACGGTTGCGAACAAACAACCACAATTACAAAGGGAATAAATATGTCGACGAAATAAAGTATGTTGACAGTAGTTTGAAAGATACAAAAAAGATCTCGCGCCACAAAGTACTAATTACAAAAACAAGCAGGCCATACAATATCTGACTTGTCGATATATTTATCGAATGGACTTACTTTCTAAAGCCGCTTAAAATCTATTCAACTACTCAACTTATATGATTATAAATAATAATATTTTTATCAGCCGTTTTTTTAATATTTTCTTGATATATTAAGTTGGCAAAATCAATGAAAAACATCATCGTTTATTATTCGGTATTAAATTTTACCAAAATTTCAAAAAGTTTTGAAAATCATATATTTTAGATTTACTTGCATAGTATTTTTCGTAATAGTATGAATACAATAATCTCTGGTAATGATTCTTTTCTGCAGTCTATACCATAGAGTTAAATCTATTTGAGTCAATGCTTACAAAATAAGTTAGCTAAAAATTAATAAAATGAATAAAACAAAAGTCGATCCTTATCTCCAGTTATTAGAAATTCCTCCTGGCTATCTCAACATCATGGGATATGTTGATGAATCAGAAGTCAATGGACCTGGCAATCGGGCAGTAGTTTGGTTACAGGGTTGTCAGAGAGAATGCGATGGTTGTTTTAATCCAAGCTCGTGGTCGTTTGAAATAAATCAATTAATTACTATCGATAATCTAGTCGAGAAAATATTAAGTAACTCTAAAAATAGTGGCGTTACTTTCTCTGGAGGAGAGCCTTTTTGGCAAGCACCCGCTTTAACAGAAGTAGCTCAAAAAGTTAAGGCATCAGGGTTAAATGTAATGTCATTTACTGGCTTTACCTTAGAAAGATTGCAAGCAGATTATGCTCCTGCCCATAGTCAAAAGCTAATTGAAGAACTGGATATTTTAGTTGATGGTGCTTTTGTAAAATCTTTAGCAGTCAGCGATCCCCATTCTTTAGTTTCTTCTAGTAATCAAACAGTTCATGTTTTAAATCCCAAACTTAAAGATCAACTCGACTGGGCGAGCGATCGCATAGAGATACATATTCAAAAAGATGGTAGTCGGATTATTACTGGTTTTCAGGGAACGTTGTCATAATCTATTAATATTTATTTCCCCCTGGAGCAAAATTGTGAATTTGCCAAGCACTCAAAAATTTTTGTTTTCTTTGATTACCTCTGTAATCATCAGTTGCTTGTTGGCATGGACAACTTTTATCACGCCAGCCATAGCTTCCTCAGCAGCAGTAGATGTTTATTTTTTCCATAGTAAGACTTGTCCTCACTGTCAGCAACAAAAACCAGTGCTAGAAAAAGTAGCTAGCTTGAATGAGGAAGTTAAACTTCACGCCTATGAAGTAGGCGAGCAACCCCAAGTATGGCAGGCTTTTCAAGCACAACATCAGCTTAAATCTTCAGCAGTTCCCCGAACTGTAATTGGCAATCGCCAATTTGTTGGCTATAGCGAAAGTAATGGCAAATTAGAATATAGTCAGGTCTATCAAGCTTATATTGGTTATCACAATCAAATTATTGCAGCGATCGAAGCAGAATTGGGGCATTCGCTTAATTTGTCAGATACTCAGTTATCTCCCAATAACCAACAAGCTGATTCTGCTTTACAGTGGAAGATTTTACTACTGCCAATTATCTATTTGCTTTTGTACCCTCTGCTAGCTAAAAAGTTTACCCACTCGCCAACCAAATCTGGGTGGACTTTAGGATTAATTACTATTAGTGCTGTCAGTCTGTTCGGGTTTTTCGCTACAGCCCCCGATGGCGCAATCGAGACATTCGCCCGTAGTTTACCCTTTCCTTTATTCGTGTCCACTATTGCCCTGGCAGATGGTTTTAATCCTTGTGCTTTTACAGTCTTAATAATTCTCTTATCGTTATTAACTCACACCCGCAGTAGGCAGCAAATGGCAATAGTAGGCTCTACTTTTGTTGCTACCTCAGCAGTAATGTACTTCTTGTTTATTATGATCATGGTACTGGTGGGTTCTTTATTTTTAGAACAGTATGGCACGATCGCCATGTTAGTTTTGGGAATTGTGGTGGCGATCGCAGGATTGATTAATTTCAAAGATTATTTTTGGTTTAAACGAGGTTTTTCTTTGTCCCTGTCGGCAAAACAACAATTAACCATCAGTAAAAAAGCCAGTCAGATTTCACGCCAACTCACAGCAGGAGAAGGCAATAGAACTGTTTTCTTGACTGCTTTGGGCGGAACGGTTTTACTGGCGATTTTCGTCAATATTATTGAATTAGGTTGCACGGCTATTTTACCTGCGGTTTATATGACTAGCCTGCTGCAATATTGCACTGTCAATCGTTGGTTGTGTTCGACATTTTGGACGGGAATCTATGCGATCGTTTACGTTATTCCTTTGATGCTAATTTTGCTTAACTTTATTTACTCTTTCAAATCATCGAGATTGAGCGAGGCTCAAGGGAAAATTCTCAAATTAACCGCAGGAATATTTATGTTGTTTTTTGGCGTATTAATGATCTTTAAGCCAGAATTGCTGACTTTTAGTTAGTCAGTCAGATTGTTTGTGGGGAAAACCTAAAATCAGCAACTAATCTGACTTTTTATCAGCAGTTTCCGCTCAAGAATTACCCTCAAGGCTGCTGATTTCGCAATTGACTTCGTAGAAAGAAGCAACTGGTGGTTTGGCAAACAGATGATTCATCTCTTCTAAAATGGCTTTGTAGGTTTCGGAGGTATTGTCTTCCATCGCATCAATCTCATCCCACATAATTACAGCAATCCCTTCATCAGTACCTGGTTTTTGTAGTAAGTAAGCACCTTTGAATCCCTTAGTATAGGTAGAAACTGCTTGTTCGTACAATTTTTGCGCTTCGGAGAATTTTCCTGGTTTAAATTCTGCGATCGCCACATAAGCATACTTGTGTTTCAGAAAATCGATAAATTCAGACATGACCCTATCTTAATTGTTCAGATTAATTGAGCTAACCCATTCAAATATTCAATTACTCTACTATTAAATTGCCCGCAGTATTGTTATTCTCCTGACTCAAAAATCAAGATCGATAATGCGATCGCATCATTACTGCTTTTACAACCGTTGTCAATTGAGTAGACTCCGTTTTTAATTAACTAGTTCGTAGCCATTAGCCATTAGCTTTTAGCTTCTGATAAAGTTATAGTCATTCCAAATAAAAACCGTATGAAAAACAAAATCTAAAATAAAAGCCTTTAACCCTTCTGACTTCTGACTTAGAGCCAGTTAATCATGAGGAAATTAATTGGAATGACTATAAATCAATTTATCCCAAACAAGCTGCTAAATCGGCTTCGGGAGTCGTAATCGGTTGTAGGTTATATTTCTTTGACAACAGTTGCAACACATTGGCTGAAAGGAAAGCAGGAATTGTTGGTCCAAGACGGATATCTTTAATTCCAAGATGTAGCAGAGTCAGTAGTATGGCAACAGCTTTTTGTTCGTACCAAGAGATTATCATGGATAATGGGATTTCATTGACTCCTACTTCAAAAGCATTAGCCAAAGCAGTAGCAATTTTAATAGCGGAATAGGCATCGTTACACTGTCCGACATCTAGTAAACGGGGAATACCGCCAATATCTCCCATTTGTTTGTCAAAAAAGCGGAATTTACCACAGGCAAGGGTTAGCACGACGCAATCATCGGGTACGCGATCGACAAATTCAGCATAATAATTGCGGTCTGGTTTTGCCCCATCGCAACCACCAACTAAAAAGAAGTGACGTATCTTACCTTGTTTTACCGCATCAACTACCTGATCGGCGACTCCTAAAACGGCATTACGAGCAAAACCCGTAGTAACTTCTCGATATTCTGTTTTCTGGGTAAATCCTGGCAATTCTTGAGCTTTAGCAATTACTGGAGAAAAATCCACGCCACCATCTGCTCGTGCAGGGAGATAGTTCAAACCAGCATAACCGACAGGTCCTAATGTAAATAATTTATCTTCATAATGTTCGTGGGGAGGCATTAGACAGTTAGTAGTTACTACCACTGCACCTGGGAATTTGCCAAAGTCTTTGGTTTGGTTTTGCCAAGCAGTGCCAAAGTGTCCGTAAAAATGAGAGTATTTGGCTTTGAGTTTGGGATAACCGTGGGCGGGTAAAAGTTCGCCATGAGTATAGACATTAATTCCCGTATCTACGGTTCG
>JBCDCO010000166.1:0-12593 GCA_039181635.1 Cyanobacteria bacterium P01_G01_bin.19
GATTTAATTTGGTCTCAATTTCAGATAATGTGGTTTCATTTTCAATTAATTCGGGTCTGACACAAAATATAGTTTCAAATAATGTGGTCTCAAAATAGCGATAATTTCAGGTCGAGCCGATTATGATTTCAGTCCCTTACACCTATAAGTTACCGAAGCTCTGGGACAAACTAACGCCAAGCGATAAGAGTGTTGAGAATTTTGTTCCTGCCGATTCCGAACATAAGAAATTCCGTTTCTGGGATGCAGAGGACGTAGATCGTTTGGGTCTGACAGAAATACTACGCCAGCAAGAGATTGATAAGGCTTTTGAGAACTTTGATTGGAATCAACTTTCCGAAAAAGACGACGAAAGCGAGTAATTACTGCACTGAGGGCATTTTGATGCCCTCATTATAAATTAGTTTTAGGAGATTTTTAAAATGGCAATGTGTGTCATGACCTCTGGTATTAAAGGTGGCACGGGCAAGACAATCGTTTGTCGAACTGTGGCAGCCTATTTTTTAGAAAAACAGATTGAATTTACGCTAATCGAAGCAGATCGCTCTAATCCCGATTGCTATCGCGCTCTAGCTTCAGAAATTAACTGTCATTTTGCGATTTTCTCGGAAAAGGAAGCCCATGAGGATTCAGCCAATGAAATCTATAACCTAAGTATAAATACTCACACCCTTGTTAATCTTCCCGCGCAGATCGAACAACCTTTTTATGATTTCTTCTTCAAAAACGAACTGTTAGAGATTGCCCCCATTGATGGCGTATCGTTTCTGATTCTGTGGGTTTCTGATGGTGGCTATGATTCCTTGAAGCTATTTCGCAAATCCCTAGAAATGCTCCCCATTCCCCATGTTTTTATTAAGAACTTCGGTCGCACCGAGGATTGGACGGTCATGGAGGATAAGGAACTCCAGCAACTAATTAAGGACAAGAAAGTAAAGGTTATCGATTTTCCTCGCTTCATTGGTAGAAAAACCCTCAATGATATCGATAGTTCCTCCCTATCATTCACCCAAGCTCTAACCCATAAGAGTTTTACCTCCATCGAAAAACAGCGTGTGCGGCGATTCCTGAGAGATTCTGCTACTCAATTTGACAAGGTGTTCACTCATCTACATCAGCCCTTAAAAGCCTAGTTTTGATTTCATCGGGAAAAGGGAATCAACGTTCTTTTCCCATTACCCCTTCTCCCAATTCCCATAAATCAATAAACACATTTCACCAATTAATCTCATGCCCGAAAATGGCAATATGCCTGATATAGAGCGAGATAAGTTTCGACATCTAGATCGCTATCTCCAAGATTTACCCGAAGCCAAAAAAATCAAAATTTATGACCTGACTTTGAAAATGGACATCCACCCAGAAGACCCCATGTGGTTGATCTGTCTCGGTCTCAATCAGATTTTTGTCCTTCTGGAAGATACCCCCAGCACCCTTACTGAATTTACTACCCAATTGGAAGCATGGACGACACATCACATCAAGCTATTGGAGAGTCTAAGTCGCAAAGCCCAGACAATGGAAGATCTCAGTCAAGTGTCGAAAGAGCTAACCATTATATTGATGAAATTAGTCGAAGTATCACAAGAGCTGATGCAGCGATCGCTGACCTCCGACCCGAACTCAGAGACCTCTCTGGCAAAGTTAAAGACCTCCAACAAAACTATAATCAAAGATTTGAAAAAGGTCAGGGAAATTCAAGAGCAGCAGAATCAACGCCTCAACGCCCGTCTCGCGCCTCCACCCAAGATCAGGAATTGGAGCGGTAATCTATCTTTGGTACTCTCTACTGTAACCCTAGCTCTTGTAGGATTTAGTACGTGGCAGATTAATTCAGCTCAACACATACTCCTAGATACCGCCGAGCGATCGCAATGGATCTTACGGAGAACTTTAGTTAGAGATTGTCAGGAAGGATTGAAAGCAGCAGATAGTCAGGAATGCCAAGGATTATAAAGTTCGTAAGGCTTTGTTTTTTGTGCTTTTTAGTTTAGTAGGGTCTATTCTGTCTGCCATGATAGACTCTCAAAATTACAATTTCGTCGCCTAAAATAGCATAGTGAATGATGTAGCCGTACTTACCAAAAGAGACAGGTAATTTTCGCAACCCTGCCTCTTCTTGAATGACCGCTCCTTTGTAAGGATTAAACTCTAGACTACTGGCTGCGGTGACAATGGCTTGTGCTGCTTTTTCTGCCGTGCTGTCGCTGTAGGTTTTGAGGTAATTGTGGTGATTCTCAATGTCTTTGGAGGCTTGGGGCAACCAAACTACTGTGGGCATGATAGCTGACTATCCGTTCCTAAACTATTAGCCCATTGCTGCATAGACTCTTGAGGGATACTGCGATTTGACTTTTTATACTTCTCCAAAGCCTCAAGGCTCAAGTCAATCATTCCCTCTTCCGTTAGAGGGCTAAAATTATTATCTTCGTCAACCGTGCCGTAGGTTAGTCGATCGTGGCTCTGTCCTAATTGTTGCTCTAAATCCTCTAATTCCCCCTCATCATCAAGCCATTTAAGCACAGCTATTTTTACCTCTTCGGCAGGGAGATTTCTAATATGGGCAGCTACTTCATGCCTGATATTGGTGTGTTCTTGCACGATCTTACTCTTTTGGGTTGGTATAGCTTATCCAATTTTACTCTGTATTTCAATGATGTGCTTGGTTTTATCGGTTTTCAGGCTTCAGGAATTTCACCCCTAGCGATTCTTCCCTTAATAATCTGCTCTACAAGAGGAGCGATTGTTTCCCGTGTCCTCTTCCCTTCTTCTTCAGGAGTCTCGCCAAAACTATTAATTCCTTCATCGTATCGTTTCTTAGCCCATAGCTCTATGCTCTCTGAGCTATTTTTATGACCAGTGATATTTAACCAGCTATCGTAATTTTTGTAGTCAAAACGAGTTAGATAAACTTCTTTACCGATTTTCTTGAGAGCGGTTCTTAGCTTGATGACAAAACTACAATGAAACTCTGCACTTCTGAAAATTCTGTATTGTTCTGGCTCGTAGTCTTCTAATGTCCAGTCATTGATGTGGTTAACCAAGTAGGTTCTGTGCCGATCTTTTTGCAGAATAGTGTCTATCGCATCCAAAACCTTTGTCTGGATAAAAGTTCTAAGTTCGATTACTTGCTTAAAATAATTATCAGAGATCTTTTCTTTACCGTCCATCCAACGTTCTAACCTCTCCCGATTTACAGGTGGAGTAAGCAGTTGAGCCATATTTTTATAACTGACGCTATACAATTCATCATGAATTTGATTCAGCTTTTTTCTCTTGGTTTCTAGGCTGCTGTCTTGAGTTTCTGGTTCTTTTGGTCGATTAAATTCTGCTAGGTATTTTCTAATTTTTTCAATGGTTTTCGATGATTTCATGACACTATATTTGTGCCATTTTTCACCTGAAAACTCAAGGAAATAGTTCAATTTTTCGCTGAATTATTCTAGGATTTTTTACATCTAAGAATACTGCTAGTTTTGAGGATAAAAATAGTCAGATCACTTTGTTTGCACGCTCTATTTTCTCTATTTACCAACCCCTAAAACTAAATCACACCACCATTTACATTCTGGCTTTTTCTTCTTGTCCAGCCCAAAACCGCCGATGGAATTGGCAGTCAAGGGGTCGGAATGAAATGGAGACGCTTGCGCCTGCCCCTTTACTGACAGTTAGGGAGGCAGTACTATCCTTGGACAAGAAAATGCCAGTATTACCATTTCCCAGAAAAGTCATCGTTCAATATCAGGCGTAAAATTCGGTGTCGTGGGGGGAAGATCGATTTTATAAAGGCTTCTCTCTGGGCGTTGATTTTGAACTTGTCCCCACCATTCTTCCGCTTTCTTAGCTAAATCGGCTGCATAAGGCTCTCGCATATCTTTTGGTAACATTCCTGCTTCGGGACTGGCTTCTTCTATTGCCTTTTTAATTTGTTCGGCGTTTCTCTTTTCACTTCGCATGGCTTTGGCAACTTCCAGATCGGCTTTTTTATTTATTCCGCGATCAAAGTCTTTTTTACTCATGGAACTCATATTATTGTTAGCCAAATCTTCATCGATTTTATCCTTAATCTGAGCTAATTTTTGCCTGTAATGCTGGGCATTTGTTAAATCGTCTGGGTCTTTTACTTTTAGGTTTTTGCCTTGCTCAAAAGCTTTATCGAGACGGCTAGCTCTTTCTGCCATCAACTCCTTAAATTCTCGATGTTCTCTGGTATTTTTTGGGAAGGGATTATTCTCTTTACTAGTTTTTCCAGTATCTTTGGACGGTTTTGCTTCGGGAGATTTATCGCTGATTTTCTTCGTCGCAGTCTCAACCTTAGTTCCTTTATCTTTCATTGTGGATTTGAGAGTTCTATCGGTCAACTCTCGTATTTCTTTCTCGGAAACCTTCTTCGCTGCATTATTTTTAACAGCCTGTTCCGCACTTTTTTTAGTAACTTCTTCGGCGGTTTCTTTCGCCGTCTGTTTTACTGCTTCCTGAGTCGCTTTTTTTTCACCAATATTGAAAACTGCTTTGGCGGCTTCGATAAAGATTTTTCCTGTCATATCAGGACTACCTGGAACGCTACTATCTTTCATGATAGCGATTGCACTCTTAACTTGTTTGTCTGGTTTCTCCTGTTTTTTCTGTGCCTCAACCTTCTTAATCTGCCGAATTTTTCCCTCAACGCGATCGACTAACCGACGGACATAGGATTGTCTTTGACTGGGTTGTCGTTCCAGGAGTTCGGGGGAAGCTCTAAATAGGGTGCGGCGAATCTCATCTTTGCTGTAGCCCCGACTGGCTAATCTCTCCGCCAACCATTTATCAGCAGTATGATATGCTCCCCTACCCTGTTGGTTGAGACGTAGCCCCAATTCTGTTAGATAAGCTCGAATTGGTCTTCGATAATTAGGATCTGATTTTGTTGGTTTATTCCTAGCTACTTCTGCCAAGTGCAGTCGGCGATCGCTTTCCCGACGAGCGGCATTTCCATCTAAACTGAGAATCTTCTCTCTAATGCGGCTAACTTTTCCTCTGACGGACTCTGGTTTTTGGTTATCATTAGCAGCCTTTAAATTTTCGCCTCTGGCATCGAACAGGATAGCTCTACCAAGAGGCTTACCTCGTTCCGAGTCCGACTCCTGTTGGTAGTGCAGTTGTTCGGGAGGTATTTTTTCCCTGCCCTTTTTCTGTTTGGCTTTTTTCTCGGCTTCTAAATCTCGAATGATTGCTTCTAATTGATTTAGAGCATCTAGATCGAAATGAGGTATTTGCTCCTGGGCTTGTTGGAGTAACGCCTCGTCAATACCTTCAGTAATATCTTGTTGGTTATGACTGGCTAATACCTTTTCTATCTGTTGAATTTCCGCGTTGAGTAGCGATCGCTGTTTTTGAAGTTTACTGATCTTCTCGTCGGCTGAGAGCTGCTGAAATGCTTTCTGTTTGACTCTTTCTTTACCATCAAGAGAATCCTTAACTGCCTCTACTGAAGGTAAGTCATTCAAGGGGACATCTGCCAGTTTGCTATTTAACTCTTTGGCTTTAACGCCCAATCTGCGGCGCAGTCCGTGAACATTGCCTGTAGAATCGACAATGACAAAGCTGGTTCTCACTCTGCCATTTTTCCCTTTTCGCTCTCCCCTGGCTAATTGACACCCTAATTCTAAAATCGCCTGTTGAAAGGCTACCCCATTAGCAGATTCTGCGTAGGCTCTTTTAAGCTCGGCTTTAACCTCATCCAAATTAACCTTGGTACGTTTCTCCTGTTGGGTTTCTTGCCAGGAGCGATCGGCAACGGGACGCTCTACTTGAGCCGCCTGCTGCTGTTCCATCCACCGCACGATATCGTTATAGCCTTCTTTGGTAAGTTGAGAGATTACTGCCCGATTGTGTTTGCCGTAGGTTAGAGGATGTCCAAAACTGTACTCGAATTTTCGGGCGAGTTTTTCATTGCGAAGATAGTTATGCCAAATGCTAATTTCCGTGCCGTTTTCTCTGATGCGATTGTAGACGCGGTGTTTGTGTAGCCTACCCTGTTTTTTATGGGTAACTTCGATATAGGCTTGCTCTCCCAAATCGTATTCTCGTTCAAATTCTTGCCAGCATTGTTGCCATTGTTGGTCACTTAAAGAGCAGTCGGGATTTAAACTGACATGAAGTAAATTCTTATTTTTTCCCGTCCCAGCTGCCAGAGCATCAATCACCATCAACGAGCGATGTACGGGTTGTTCTTGCCAGACACTAAGATAGCGACTGGCAGAAAATTCTACCGATTCATTGTCGGTGGTATTGGTTAGATGGCGAGCTAATCTGGTAGCTTCGCCCCTAGCAGAAACTTTAATTATCATTGGCGGGAATTTTGCCCAGAGCGACTAATACCTGATTAATGGCATCATTGAGTATTTTCAGTTCGGTTTCTACCGTATGCTGATAGGGAATCAGTCCCTGGTTATGACTGCGGGCAAGCTGATTGATATTACTGCCGATTTTGTTCAGTTCCGCCAGAGTTTTTCTGAGTAATTCTGTTTCTACCGCAGGGCGTTTCGACTGTTTGGGTATGGGTGCATCGACTAATACCTGACGGGCATAGGATGCCGTAGTCGTTCCTACTCTGTCTGCATCTCGGTCTAGTTGAACTCTTTCGGCATCGGTGAGTCGAATTAGTAACTGATTCTGTCGCTTTCGCTTATTGCTGCCAGATCTATTTTTTTCCATCAGCGTCTTCCATCCGATGTTTTTATTCTAGTGATTTCTGCCGCGAATTGTCTTTGAGGCGATGAGGGAACGGGGGATGCAATGGGGGTTGTCCCCCTTGCCAAGCCTGCGCGTTGAGAGTCCCGTAGGGGCTATCCGCGCAATAGCTTGCTCCTGTTTTGCGATGTGATTTTGTGCTAGCCAGAGCCGATTGTCAAGCAGCGATGTTGAGACTTGGTTATTCCTCGATTTAGGCTAGGTAGAATAAAAATAATTCTGCTTTATCAGTACCTTACTCCATTTATTGGGCAAAGACAAGAACGACTTTGTTAGTATCATCAATATACTTGTTTGTCTTTCCAGCTATGAAAAATGCCCTAGAGAAAAAGCTGCAAAAACTTCAGGCACAAAAAGAATCTCTGGACGCTCAAATTCGCCAAATTGAGAAAGAACGCGCCCAAGAATTACGTCAACTACGCTACAAGAAATATTCCCTCATTGGTAAAGTTATCCTGACCCAACTCGAAGCAGGAGAAAGTCTAGGTTTTGCCTCTGAATCTGATTTGCTCGATCTGTTGGATCAGCAGCTTATTAGTAAGTCAGACCGTAAAACTTTTGGACTCCCCTACCCCATAAAAGCTAATTCCGAATCCTCCCCTCACAACCAGCCAACATCAGAAATATTAGCCCCCGAATCGCAAAAAAACGTTAAAGCTACTCACTCTGCTAAAGTCACTACTGCTATTGAAAAAGAGATAAAAAATCCCATTACCAAAACTAATTTATCGCCAGTTCTGCCCAGAACTAATCCTCAATCAGAATTGGCTAAAGAGTTTAATTTGTAGAGAGAAGTGAGGAATTAAGCCATTTCCACCATCCGCATCTCGGCTTCGCTTTGAAACTGCGCTCTAGTGGCTTCGCATTCTTCTGTTTGAATACAGAGCATTTTACGGTTTTTACCAGCCATCACGCTATTGCCACACACTGGACAGAAATACTTAATTCTGGCGGGTGGATGGTGTTTTTTGAGAGATATTTCTCCCTGCCAAGGAAAGTAATTCTGCGGCATTTCTTTTAGAGCTTGGGCGAATTTTCCTTCTGGCTCGATCCAGTGCTGCATCTTATAGCCTGACTTTCTTCCCTCTACTGTACCGTCATGGGTGGCAGGTAAGCCTATCTCTGTCATTTTCTCCGACCAATAGCGATTGTGATAGCCTTGGTGGTTAGAGGCTGTGCCTTGTTGGTATTGCCACAAATGCACCATTAAGCGTACTAAGACGCTCATAATTTCGTCAATCGATTGTTGGAGTAAGGCGGGATTGAGACTGATTTCGTGGGAGGTTTTATTCTTTGCCCCCTGAACTTGTTTTTCCCAACGGGCGGGAGTGAACGCGCCATTGGCTCTGCCTTTACAGGAAAAGTTTAATACGCACTGGGGTAACTCTCCATCAAACAGCATCTGGTTGAAGAAGTCAAAAGCGGCTTCATAACTTTCCCAGAGTTCTTGCGTTGGGGTTTTGTTAGACCAGTCGTTCAAGTTGCTAATTCCCAAGAAATTGGTTGTACAACCAACTTTAGCTACTGTGTTCTTAGATTCCCTATAGAAAACCGCTGTAGGAGATGCAAGTAGAAGTTTACTCAGGTTTGGCTATTGTTGATGCTGCTTGATGTATCCTCGCTTGAGACGGCGGTCTTGCTGCTGTTGAAAGATAGCTAATCCCTGTTGGTAATTTTCACAGTCGGTGGTTAAGGATTGACCAGCCCCTTTGGTTCGATTGCGTCCCCAGGTGCGTTGAACGATCCAATCACCAAAGATATTTTGGCACAGCCGAATACTGTAAAAGCGGGTGTCCTTAACCCAACTTGAGGTTTGCCACTGTTTTAATTGGTACTGCATGGTGAGTAGTAAGCAGTAATAAATATCAATTTTAAAGAATTTTACGCTCCCTAGAGTGCGATCGCAATACTTTTGGCTAGGGTAGTAACTATTTTTTAAGAAATATGATTGTAGAAAGATCCTGTGAGTTTCTAGAGGATATTTAAATAGCACAATATTGCGAGAGTAAAGCGAGATTTGGAAAATCATGCCTAATTCTTTGTTTAGCCTTACGGGGTTTTGGTATGGAATGGAGCTTACCCTTTGTCCGCGATATACCGAGGCGATAAAGTTATCCACAGGAACAATCTGTTCAGTGTTCTTTTATTTAGTTCTAAGGTTCTGAAGTTCGTCTTCCATAAGCTGCTGATTAAGATAATGAATTTGAATCTAAAATTAGGAATTGTAACGGTTAGCGTTAGAGATTGTAATGGGAAGAATTAGAAATTGTAATGCCATTAAATTAGAGATTGTAATGGCTAATGTTAGAAATTGTAATGGGGATTTTAAATTAGCCTGTAGTTATCCACAGGACAATTGTCTTTATCAAAGCATCCTTATGTTAGTTCAAATGGACAATTAGTGCTATCTAACTCATCTCAAAATTAGAAATTGTAATGGGGCTGGTTCAATCCACTGTAAAACTGTTGGTTAACAATACCCTATAAATTAGAAATTGTAATGGATTGACTGATGCTTCATGACAAATTAGGTTAGCTTTCTATCTTCTAACCTAATTTCAATGTCTTTCAACGCTCAATCTTCTACTACATCTTCCTTCAAAACGTTGAATGCTTCCCGTTCTGCGAATACTTTTATAAAGCCAGGAGAATTAATTGATGTCGTAGAACTGACCGCCTTAACTCTACAGGATCGGCGGATTTATAATATGTTGTTGGCTCATGCCTGGGATAGCATCGAAGAAGATAAAGTACATGAGGTAGCTAAAAAAGATCTACGACACGAAAGTGATTCGGTTAATTTTCGCGTCTCACAAAGCCTAGATCGCCTGATGAGTGCTTTTGTCAAAGTCAAACTGGATCGCAATGGAAGAACGGTTATTCAGCGCATTTCTTTGCTGGGTACAAATGAAGAAGAACGACATCAAGACGGCATCTTTCGCTATAAATTCCCTTCTGAGTTGAGGGATATTGTTAAACAGAGTACGGTCTTTGCTCGTCTGCAAAAAACTATCATGTATGCTTTCAAGTGCAAGTACGCTCTGGCACTGTACGAAATTGTTCAAAAGCGAGGGCAATTGAAATATAAGCATTTTGAAGATTTTACTCTTGAGGAGTTTCGCGGCTTACTAGGAGTTCCTCCAGGCAAGCTCCTAAAATTTAGTAACTTTAATGCTTGGGCAATTAAACCTGCCGTCAAAGAAGTAAATTTTTTATCTGACTATACGGTAGTAGTCGAACCAGTGAAAAAAGGGCGAACTGTATATGCCATTAAACTATCTTGGATGCCGAAAAATCAGTCAGATATGAAATGTGTCTTTCAGGAATTGGAACGTTCAACCATTGGTCGGCAAGCAAGAATGGAAGGGACGGTCGAACAGATTGACGGCGCAAATTTTACTCCCCATTCTGAAAAAATCGCGACCAAAAAAAAATCTGAAATTTTATTAGATGCTCACACACTCGAAAAAGCTAGAGACATAGCCTATAAAGCAGGTACGGGATGGGATATCTATGCGATCGAAAAAGAATTTATTGAGTATAGTAGAACCAAAGGAAAACCCCATAATATCAATGCGGCATTTTTGGGATTCGTGAGAAAGAAAGTGGAGAATCGTCCGTGAGTCATATTATTGGATTGTTTAATCAAGCCTCAAGCCAAGCTAAAACTACCTTGACCATTAACCTTTGCTATCATTTAGCGCAACAGAAAAAAAAGGTTCTCGCGGTTGATATGGATACCCATGCATGGCTAACCAAACAAATGAACGTCTCACCAGACGAATTTGACACGACTATCTATGATGTTCTAGTCAACCAAGAACCAGCTAGTATTTTTTCTAATGACTATCAATTTGATTTTATCCCTGCCAATAAACAGTTAAGCACTTTAGAAGCTACCCTAGCTCAAGCAAAAGATAGGCAATTTAGGTTAAAAAAAGCCTTAGCTCCTTTTATCAAAGAATACGATTATATTCTGATTGATTGTCCGCCAAATTTGGGACTTTTGAGTGTAATGTGTATGGTAGCTGCCACTCACGTTCTTGTTCCTATTGAAACTACAGAAAAAGGTATTCAAGGAGCAAAAGACTTTTTACCTACCTTTCAGAATGTGCGCCAAAACCTCAATAAAAAACTGAAACTAGCAGGAGTCATTCCTACGAAATATGATGGTAGACGCAGCCATCATAAATTGAAATTGGAAACCATTCATCGTTCCTTTTCCAAAGCTAAAATACCTGTTTTTCCAGCTATTGGTTTGTACACTGATTTTGAAAATGCTTGGGATGAAGCCAAACCTCTAGCTGCTTACAATCCTAATCATTTAGCTGTAAATAAGCTCAAAGAAATTGCTCAAGAATTAGTCCAACTTAAGTAGGAGTTGCGCCATGCCAGCCAAAAGAAAAACTGCTAAAAAAGAAGCTGAAGACCTCAACGTTGATAACTACTTGTTTGAAAACAACTTCGAAGATACTCTAGATGGTGAGGGTACATTAACAGTACCTCTGGATGATATACAACTGCGCGAGGATAATACTCGTCCACTCAATGAAGTTCATGTCCTAGAATTAGCTGAATCCATTGTCATCTTGGGGTTACTACAGCCTATTGTTATTGATGTAAAAAATCGTCTGTTAGCTGGAGGGCATAGACTAGCAGCTTTAGTTCATTTACAGGAGACATCTCCCCAAGAATTCGAACAGATGTTCCCTAATGAGGCTGTTCCCGTTCGTCAAATGCCTTTTGATGTAGAGGAAAATCCCGAACTAGCACTTCAAGTAGAAGTCGCCGAAAATGAAAAGCGTCGCGATTATACTCCCCAAGAGGTTAGAACCTTAGCCCAAAAACTTAAGGCGGCGGGATATACTGATTCAGCGCACCGTCCTAAGAAAGGGGAGAAAGCTCTTGTGCCTGCCTTAAAAATTATTATTGGCAAAAGCCGTCGTAGCATCATGCGCTATCTGAGTGTAGATGAGAATCAAGAGAAAAGTGTGCCACCTGTCACACTTACGCCTGAAGTCAAGACCATGCAAAGAATTGAAAAAGATTTGGTCAAGTTAAAACAGATGTTTTCAGGAACAGAAGTAACACCAGAACAACAAAAACTGATCAAAAAAATACCGTCTTTCCTTAAAGCTCTTGAGGCAGTTAAACAATAAAAATCCTCATACGGACTATTGCAGATGCTCAAGCAATAATTCTGTGGCATTACCCAACAGAATCAAGTCCACCAGTTTCTGACCGCTAATTACCATCAAATCTTTCCTAGAAGAGCGGGCATTCTTCCATGATTGGCTGCCCGTTTTACCCGTATGGATAAACAAGCCAAATTCGGCATTGTAGAGTTTTATCTTATGGGCAAATTCCTCAATATGCTGTGGGTTGATATGACTCTGATACCGTTTAGCTTGAATTAAGAAGGGGTAATTATCAAAATAGAACCGTCCATCAATACCACCATCCCCTGTGTAGCGTTTATTTCTGACGATGTTGAATTCTTCTGTCTCGGCAAAGATATGTAGGAGCAGTTCTTCAAACACAAAGGGATTGCACTGGCGTAAAATCCCGATAACTGCTGGTAGAGGTTTATCCTTCTGACCAAAACGGTGTCTTAAATCCTCAAGTAATCGCTTCCCTTCAGCAATATTATTCTGTTTACGCTGCTTAGAGAGATGCTGTTGGTAAAGCTTTCGATTAAACCGCATCCCAACATGATACTGATAAGTACTTAGGCAAAATTAATTGTATATTTTGTTCCAAAATCTTTGAGGATATTTTCGACATACCCAACTAAATTATTCCAGCTAGAATAAGCCCAAGGCTCTATCCACTCGTATTTCATGAATCGCCACAGATTTTCA
>JBCDCO010000167.1:0-12465 GCA_039181635.1 Cyanobacteria bacterium P01_G01_bin.19
CCAACATTGCCATGACCAAGTTCACGGAGGTGTGCATGACAAGCACCAGATTGTTGAGAAGCTGGATGAATCTAAAGGTTCACGTCCAGTTTTGCAGACGAGTCAGAGGGGTAACTCTCTGGCTTAGTTTAACTCAACGCCCTCTATTTTCTATTAAGGAGATTGCCTGCTCCCATTGCCAACGCTGCCAGGCTACTTCGGGTAGCAGTTGACATTCTTTCCAGTATTGCCATCTACCCCACATCAGATTCTCAGTTTGTGTTAGGTAAGGAAAGAGCCAGCCGTGCTTTAAATCTCTTTTCTGATGGGGGTCAAGTTTGTTCGGTTTCTGAGCTTGATAATGTTGCCAAAGCTGTTGTTTTTGGGAAGAACTGAGTGGTGTTTGCATTGTTTTGAGAGAAATCCTAAGTTTTCCTCTCAGCAGCGTTAGCTTAGAGTGAAGACAGTCAACTCAAAAACAATATATTTAAGGGCGAGAAATATTAGTTTTTGTACGAATCATCAGTTTACCAAGTTGTGTAACTTTGACCATAGGTCGATTAAACAATATATCGCCTTATCTGAAAGTCCCAAGTGCGAGTGCTCTTTCTGCTGCTTCTTGGCTAAGTTATGTAGAGCAAAATTGGTAATTTCTTAAAGTCCCAAACAGTAGCGAACAACAGTTTCAATTTCACTCATTTTTTCCTTAGTTAAGCGTCCTGCTGGTTCATTCGTAAATCTAGCCAGGTCTAAAGAACGAATTTGAAAACCAAGAAAAACTGTTTCCAAAGGTAGTCCGCTTTCTGCGGTAGATACTCGCACATTTGTAGGATAATCCCGACTTATATTTTCTCCTTTTGTCCCCACAACAACCGTAACCACCAAAGGTAGTTGATTAATAGGATCTATAGATAAAACCAAAACTGGTCTTTTACCCGCTTGTTCTTTTCCCTTAACTGGATTGAGATTAACAAAATAAATTTCTCCTCTTTTGATGCTCATGTTGAAGTTAAACCATCCATTTCTGTCACCAAAAATTCTCGCTCGATTGCAGTTATTTCCGCCTGAACCTCTCGATCTTCAGCCATTGCTCGTAATTGTGTTTCTAAATCGCGAGTGCTATTTGGCTCGAGATATTTTGCTCTACTTTTAGTAAATAGCAAAAAGTCTAAGACTTCTTTGACAAGAAAATCAGGAGCTTGTTCTATCTCTTTAATAAGCTGTTCTTTTTCATTCATGATTATTAATGGTTAATTTATTTGGTATCAAATATTTTTTATTTTAATCGACAGACATCATTACTCATCCATCCGCTATTTCTTGGGTTGTGGTAGAAATGCACTCGAATGCACTAACGCCGATAACGAATCTTTAGAGCAGTATCTTAAAAATTCTATCTGAGTCGGCATCACAATTCTAATTGTTTACTACTATGGTTTGTTTGTTTCTGGAGTGATGTGTTTTTGTTGTTAGCTTCTGATTTTAAGATCGCTTCGACCTTGTTCCAATGAATTAACCAACTTTGATGCCAACTACTGACATTTTCTTGAATTACTAGATTAGAAACCCTATCTGGGATGAACTGTTTATCCCTACTATTAACAACTACAGTATCAAATTCAGTTAAATCGAGTTCTATAAGTTGCTCTGAGCAATCTAAACTCAAATACAAACAAGGGCGATCTTCCTTATTCACCAATCTATCGACTAAATAGGCAGATACAGCTTCTACGGGAGAGCTAGTGACAACCATTTTCTCAACTCGCTCGTCACGATCTTTAATCTCAAACCAAAAGTGAGAATTTTTGCTACCCAATAAGCTGCGTTTGTGCCAAATCAGTTCTCCTTTACCATTAGCACTTAGTAAATTAGCTTCATTTAAACCAGCAGAAATATGTTCGGGGATGCCATAGCGAGTGAGTAGTGTCTTTTGTAGATTGTTCCACTGTTTTGGGTCTGGTATTTGTCGAATGTTTTCGGTTGAATAAGCCTTAGCTAACGCTTTGAGAGGTTGCGGTAGCCAATAGTCCAGGTTAATCTGTTCCCAAGAGAGTAATTGATTACTGTCTATTTCTACCGATTTACCTTGATACGCAGCTTTAATTGCGGGAATATCCCTCACTTCATCAAAATCGATGCTTCGCTCTAAAAGTAACTTAGGAAAACTACCGTTATGTAGCTTGCTACCTCTCACTTTAAAATCTCCCAAGCGATAGCTAATACGTTTTCTCCCTTTATCTCTGATATAGAGGCGCACATCAATTCCCAACTGCTGCATTCTACCTATAAATGAGGTCATGGTCGGTTTATCTCGACTGGCAACATCGATCGCAGCCTCTAGCTTTGCCATTATAGGAATTTCTGGTGCTGTATCTGGGTATTCCCTGCTTTCTCTTTGATAGCGTTTTAATTGGTTGGTTTTAGGTCGTTGACGGTCGCCTGATTGACTGGATATAACGTTAGTTAGGTCGTGTTCTGCTTCTAATTCTCTGAGAATCTTTTCCAAACGAGTTTTATCGAAACTATCAGAGACTCTCTCGCCATTAAAATCGATCGCATTGATAACGATATGGATGTGGTCGTGGTGGTGTTGCCAATCGTGTCCTGGGTCGTTTCTGCCGTGGGCGATCGCGATCCATTGATTGTTGGTATAGCCCAACTGGTTAACTACTGCTTCAGAGATTGCCACCTTAATAGAATCATCTACCTCCCCATCGGTAGGAGCAAAGCCAATGGAAATATGCTTGACTGGCTTTTTGGTAGTCGGTCTAGTGCTGGCAATCCAGTTAAATTGACTGGCAAGTTCCCTGGCATCGGGTTCAAGTAACAGGCGATCGCCACCAATAATTCGAGCTTGTTTGTCATCTTTGAGTAAATATCTAAACAGGCAATCGAAGCTGCTACCAGTAGTTACTTTGCCAATCAATTTATTTATCTTTTATCTGGTTTAAGGTTTGTCGCAAGAGAGTATAAATCTGCTCCAGCATCGCGCGATCGTCTGAGTCTAGCTTGAAGCAATCGCTAGAAGCTGTTTTGGTATCGTGTATGCCAGCTAACCGAGCGAGATTATTACCCTGGCGACAGAGTTCTAAATATAGTGCTTTGTCGAATGCTGGAGTTATCCGAGTCGATTTCTGGTTTAAACCAGCAGCAATTAAATATTTACCCAAACTCATACCTGAAGCCTTAGCTTTAAGTTGTAGTTCTGCTTTCTCGGTAGGTGTAGCTCTAAGGTCTATTCGTGCTGCTTTAAATTCTTTATTGTGGCGATAATTGTTTTTGAGTTTGCTCATCGAACGTCAAGATAAAACTTCAATACAAAAAGATAAAAAAGGGTATCGAATAATTTTGTTGGGGGTTTTAGGGGAACACCCCTAACAAGCAGAGTCGTTGCTTAAAATGATTGATACTTAACTATTAAAAGTACGTACCAAGACACTGCTTGCTAATGACAATAACACAAAAAAATAAATTATTAAAGCTATAAAAAGATAAAAATAATCTAGTATTTCAACGCCAAAAAGTAACAAAATATGGCGTTGAAACACTAGATTATTTTACATGACAAAGCGTTAAAATATCTAGTCAAAAATAGCAATTGTACGCAAATAATAGTCGTGCTAGCTTGTTAATAGTCAAGTTTAGGTAATAAAAGCGCATTCTTGGCGTTGCGATGCCTAATAGACTATTTGTTATTTTTCGACATAATTAAATAGATTTTGTAAACGTTAATGAAGTTAATTATGTTGGTTAAATATTTAAGACTGTATAGCAGATTTTAATATAAAGCACAGATTAAAATGGCGAAAGAAAAAAGACTAAAAATAGGAGCGGGGTTTGAACTGAGATGTTCTGCTAATAGTCCTTTAGGAGAGGTAATTAGTTACTTACAAAAACTGCCGCTAAACAATCTAGAAATTGCCAGGGGGACTTTGATTGCTCGCTTCCTGCCCTTTACCTTGGATTTATCGAAACCCGAACACCGCGCTACTGCCTTAGCTTGTGCAATTGAGTGCGAATCATGGGGTAGAGCAATTAGGGAATATTGTGCCTTACCCTGCTTGAGTTCTGTAACTACCGCATCAGCCTCACTCACCGAGTCGCGGTCGCCAGAAGCTAGATTAGTCGTAGAAACGGAACGGGAGTCGGAATCGAGCGAGGAAGATAAGTTGGAGAAATTTAGGCAGAAATTGCAGTCGGTCGTTGCTGGCTCGTCATCTTCTCTAGATGCCAAAGAGCGACTCATCGAACTCCAGCCAGAGCGGGATGATTCTTGGAGCGAAGCGCAATGGGAATTGTGGGAAGAATTTACGACAAAACAAGAAGCTGAAATCCAGAAACAACTTCTGGGAGATTGGGGAAGCTAGAAAATATTAAATACTACTTATTACAATATTAAAACGTGAATAAAAGAGTCTCAAAATTAACTATAGTCTGCGATCACGGTACGAGTTTGTCGAAAGTACTGTACAGAGTCGGCAGAAGCGGTAAACCGAAACACCTGACAATGGATGCCCAACTGCTGAAGCTAAAGGCAAATGTAGTAGAGCATCTAAGTAAAACTTCAGGATTTGGCAGAAGCGAACATAACGCTTGGCTACAAACCGATGCTGATTTCTGTTATCTGGTAGGTAGACTCGCACAGGAGTATCGCGCATCGACCAGCATTAAGTCTCTCAAATACGAATCAATCGTGCCGAAAATTCTGGCAGTAATTGGTGCGATCGCCTTTAAAGAAAAATTATCGAGCCAGATAAAGCTAGATTTGGCTTTACTACTGCCATTGGGTGAATCTAGCAATAATCTAGAATTAGAAAAGGAGTTACGACAATCAATTGAGGAATTTAAGTTTCAGGGCAACGCTTTGAAAGTGGATCTGCAAAGATATCAGTGTCAGCCAGAGGGTTACGGTATCGCCTCCAATCTTTTGCAAAGCCATGCTATCGATGTAGTCCAAGCTCAAACCTTTGCCTTGTTGATGTTTGGCTATCGCAATACCAGCCTGCTACTGTTTAAAGATGGCACTTTAAGCATGGATCGCAGCGAAACTACTAATTTAGGCTTTTACAACTTTAGCGATCGCATAATCAAGAAGACATCTGGATTGACCAGGGAAGATGTTTTAGCGGCAATTGAGACTTGTCAGGAGAATTTTATCGATTACCAAACTGCTCTTGGAGAAGAGAGGTCGGTAACTAAGATAGCAGTAGCAGATTTAGTTAAATCTCAGGACAAACAAAAAGCAGAAGCGGAGAAAAACCAGATAGAAACTGCCATAGCAAGTTCGAGACAGGAGTACTGGCAGTTGATTGAAGCCTGGCTGAATGAGGTTTTGCCAAGTCAGAGGCACTTGGATAAGTTAATCTACACTGGTGGTACTTCAAGGTTTTTTCAACAGGAACTAAGCAATTATTTATTGGGTAAATATCCCAACTTAGAAGTTAATTCGACAGAGAAAATGGAGCGAGAGCTTCTGCCAGAACTAAATTTGAGCGAAGTTGAATTATCAAAATTCAAACAGCAACAACTACCGTTGAGATTCGCCGATGCTTGGGGTTTGTTTGTAGATTTTGCCAGGTATACTCCTAAAAACTCAAACCAATCGAGAAAAATGGCTGGTATTACTCAGGACTGAGCCTGTTTATGAGCTTCTCTCTGTCTGAGCTTTTCTGCTAGAGGAGTAATTTCTTCAGGGGGAACGATTTTTACTTTGCCGTTTTCGCCGATGGCGATCGACTCGCCCTTAATTCGGTGCTGTTCGATCGCTTCGTCTACGGCTTTTTGGAACAGCGAGTCAGTTATGGTAGATAGTTTGTCGGGAATAGAATTATTCATGATTAATCGGTGATAATTTGTTGCCAAATTTGTGGTTGATAAATTGATACTGTTTGATTCAGCGGTTTTTCAGCTATTTTTCGTCTTTGGTTACTATTATCATAGACAATCCAGCGATCGGCTAAAGGTGAGTAGAGTTCGATAAAGTTCTTTCTTCCTCGTTCGTATCTTCTTATAATTATATCTATTGGGATATCGTGCCCTCCAGATGCTACTCTCCTAGATACTCTGGCAACTGCTAGTTCCTGGCTATTTAACCAGACGTAAAACAGATTGATTTTGTATCCGTTTCTTTGGCATTGTTTGAGAAATTTTGCAAATGTTGGGGCTGCTAGCGTGGTCTCAAAGGCAAAATCTAAGTTTTGAGCAGATAAAACCTTTAATCTTTCCAACATTAATCGACTGGCTTGAATCGCCACCGCATCGACATCTTCTGGATTCAAATCGGCTGCGATGATGTCAGCATTGACAAATTCTACGCTGGGCAAAGCAGACAAGAAAGTGGTAGCTAAAGTGGTCTTGCCAGACCCGTGCGGTCGCATCCGCGACCAGTGCCGTTCAGAGAACGGTCAGATGCTACGCATCGCGCCACTAAAGACATATATTTCAGGCATAAGCAAACAAGGATATTTGATTCAGAGAGACAATCGTGTTTATTTCTAACTTACCAGTATCAATCAGCTCTACCGTTAGGTTGAGACTGAGATAGGTAATCCACAAGCGTAAGAGTGAATGATTGTGTCATTATTTGGCTTTTTTGCCCATTGCTCCCCAATAGATATAAATTGATTATTCAATCTCATCAATTTGTACTATTAATATTGGGAATAGACCACTATATATTTCAGGATTATGATTATATTAATTGAGATAGCAAAAATGCCTAACTAAGAAAAATTTCTTATTACAAACAATAATTAACATTTTAGATATATGAATTATATTCAAACTAATCAAAACACCAATTGCAGCTTTAATTTACCAAAGGCTACAGTTTTATTAATTAAACGCGATCCTTTCCAAAGATTGGGATTATGCAAAATACTATCACAGCAAAATTCTTTAACCATTCACGATTGTGCCGATTCATTTACAGGTTTGAGATTGGCACAAAGATATCAACCAGATGTAATTATTTTGGATTTAGAATTTTTAGTAGCTAGTGATTTTGAACTAAACAAACAATTAAAACAACAGTCATCTCAATCCAAACTAATTGTCTGTGGACAACAAATAGAGCGTGAAACTGTACTAAAGGTTTACTCTATTTCAGCAGGCTATTACTTGGAAGATGGCGATATTTATAAGTTGCTTTTAGCCATAGCTAATACTTATGAAGGAAGTATTTATATCCATCCAAAAACAAGCCATTTATTATCAAGCAATCTATTGCTACCAATATCATCTTCAGGATTAGATTCTCTCGCACCAAAAGAATTAGATGCCCTAAAGCACCTAATTACTGGAATGGATTACCAAGAAATCGGGCAGAGTATGTGTATTAGCTCTCACACTGTACGTAACTATATTTCGGGAATTGTAAAAAAGCTGGGCTTAAAAAATCGCACTCAGGCAGTAGTAGTAGCTGTATGTGGTGGCTTACTTGCCGAAGCTCATTGAAGAAGGCAGGAGGCAGAGGGCAGAAGGCAGAAGGTTAGTCTATCGGTAATTTTAGTTCATTGTCTCAAAGGTGTTTGGGTTAAACGCGAAGCGTCTAAGGGAAAGATAATTATTAATTAGGTAATTCAGATCAACAAGCAATTATTTCCTTCTGCCATTATGCGGAGCGGTATCCTTTAGGGCTGCCTTTTAACCTCTGCCTTACGAGCGAAGCGAGGGAAAAAAAAGACCAGTTAAGGTCTTTAAATAAATATGTTAGATAGTTATAGGAATTTAGCTAAAATCTAAGTCGTCACTTTCAGATTCTTTCTGCTTGCTACTAGCCTTATCAATGTCACGCATATAGCGGAAATAAAGTTCCATAACTTCAGCTTCGCTAGTAAGCCAATAGACATTTTCCAGGATTTCAGCAAGTAACTCATCAGCAGAATGTTTACCGTAGCTTTGCTCGAACTTTTTGCCAAAAGCATCCCAGTTGAACTTTTTCCCTTTTTCCTTATGGACTCTGGATAAAGCTCGACCAGATACTTCCTTGGCTACATAGTAAATAGCTCTATGTCTGCGTTCGTCAGCATCGGCAAAGATTTTCTGCATCAAAGATTGAGATGTGCGTTTAGCCATGAATTGAATCTCCATTAATTTAGGAATTTTTCACACACATTGAGCCGATAGGCTCTTAATCCTCCCTTCGGTCGGAGTCAGAGGTCAGAGGTCAGGGGTCAGAAGTTTGAGAAGGGAGGCTTTAATTTCAACTCAATCAAATCAACTTTAATTCAATCAATTATAATTAGGTCAGTATAATGGCAACTATATTTTTTATCGATAGCGAAAAGGGGAACATGGGCAAAAGCCTTTTTTGTCGCTGTTTGCTTCACTTTCTCAAACAAAAAAAGCTCGCTTATAAGTTAGTCGATACCGATCCCAAACCCGATGTCGCTCAAATCTATCAAGGCATTAAGGACATTCAGTTTACCGCTTCTGATGAGGCGACGATGATGTATTCACAGACAGCAGGTGATGTTGACAAGCTGATCGAACTGGCAATGAAAGAAAATGTCATCGTCAATCTTCCAGCTAAAGTTCACCAACAAGTTAAGTTCTGGATTGAAGGCAATGACCTATTATCAGAGAGTTTTGCCCAAGAAAGCGGTGTTAGGTTTTGCAAGTTTTTCCTCTCTAATGGCAGCGATATCTCTTTAGAATTACTGAAAGATTCATTGCAGACATACAAAGGAAAATTACCTCATATTTTAGTTCGTAATAAAGGTCTAAGGCTGGATTGGTCGGAGATTGATTCGGGCGATTGCTTGTCTGGATTAAAGTCTAAGCATCAGTTTCCAGAAATTGATTTCCCTGGTTTGCGTCGCACCGATATCGAGTTTATCGATCGCCAAAAGCAACCTTTTTCCAAAGTAATGGCAGAATTACCCCTGTTATCTCGCCAGAGAGTCAAAACGTTTCTAAGCGAGACGATGGAAGCTATTGAAAGCACTGGGAAGTTTGGCACTTCACCTACGGAATCAACGGCGAACAAGAAATGAGTCAAGAATTAACACCCGCAGAAATTGAAACTTTAGCTGAATGCGCTGAAGACGGAACCGAAGATCTACTGGCGGATGAGATAGCAACTGATGATTCTGACGGTCAAACCTTCTACGGTTCTGATTATCCAACAGCCAGAAGTACCGAAGCAAAAAATCGGGCATTTATGGCGACTGCTTTAGAAAATATGAGCGATCGCGAACGGGAAATCGTGCTACGAACGGCGATGGAAACCGACATCAAAGGCGACGATCCTCTATTTATCTTTCTGATAGCTACGGGAAAAATTGAGTTACTTCTACATAAAAAACCAGCAGAAATTGAGGCATTATTTGCTAGGCAGTACCAAGAGTGGCGCAAAGATTGGCAGAAACGCTTAAAGTATTCTCATGCTTTATTTTTGGAACATTCTAAAACTCTTGAGGGCTATATCAAAGACACTCAAGAAACGCTAGAAATAGCTTCAGCAGCAGCTTTAGATGCCCATAGCGACAAGATTACCGATGCAGCAAATGTAGTAATCAAAAAAGCAGCCTTCACCAAAATTAGTCACGATGCGATCGCCCTGACTAAAGCTGCATTCTATATTTTTCTTTCTGTCTCTATTGGTGTGGTGTTGGGATTGGCAATCCCTATGTTCTACAAACCACCGCCACCAGAACCAGATCCTAAAGGAGCAAGACAGCTAACTTTAGAAGAAGCACTCGCTCTGGAATGGGCAATGAGCGATGTCGGTAAGTCCGCCAGAGAAAATCCAGAACTCGTCCAGTGGGCTACTGGTTTCCAAGGTCAGTACGCAAAAGAGCTTATGGAGTGGAATCAGGTTTTGCTACAAAGGCGAGGCGGTTCATTCTTATGCGAACGAGATGCCCAGAAGCTGGGAGTAGTGCTGCGTTTAGAGGGGCGGTCAACAAAAAGAGGTTTTTGCACTTTGTGGGTGCGATCGCCTGGAGAACGGAGGTATGTGGAGTGAATTTATCTCGCTTCGCTCCAAGGGTAGAGCGTGTAGGGAAGTAATTTTAATCAATATTGAAAATAACTATGATGAAATTAGGAATTACAAGACTTTCAACAACAGTTTTATCTACCGTAGCTATGCTTGCCATACCAGTAACTCAGGTAAGGGCTGCTGACTATTGGGATGATAAAAGCATTACCGAAAATGTAGTTGACGGCGATCGCTTGGTCGGACAGGTAAGGCTACCCGACTGGGATCGTATTACCCTAGAAGATTTACCTCCAATTCAAGAAGGAGGAAGCATTGGCACGGAATTTAATTCCTATGCTGGCTACGATCTTTCTCGCGAGTGGGTAGCGGGTGATTCTCTAGTCGATATCCTCAAACTAGGGGATGTAGAAGAAGGTTTTGCAGCACAGGAATTAAGCATTGGTGAAATTGCCGTTCTTACAGAAGTTGAAACTAATAATATCGCTCTATCTGCTTTCGAGCTAGCTAAAGAGCAATCGTTGGGAGAATTGGTCGAGGCAGTACCAGGATTGGGTCAACAGCAGGTTAGTGAAGTCGAACCAATTGCCAAATTAATAGAAACTCAATTCGGTAGCGGTTATGAGGATACGAGCATAGATTCTCTAGTAGAGAGCGATCTAGTAGCTAAGGAGCTTAAATTGGGAGAAGTTGACCTATCTCAATACAGCATCGACGATCTTCCTGGTTTATCAGATACGGCGTTAAAAGATTTTGCCGATTGGGAAAATGCGGGGGTAAATGATGTTCCCGCATTATCTAAAGTTGCCTTGAGTCAGATGCCCAATCCCCTTTCTAATATCGCCATGCCAGTAATGCGGATCGATGCGGTTTGGAGTGATGCTGAGAGTAACCGACAACGAACCGTCAGTGGCAGCTACGAAGAAGGCTTTAACGTTCCCTGCATGGCAGGTTCTCGCTGTCCCTATATCGAACTGGACGATATCGAAAATTTTGGTAGCGACTGGCGGTTGCCTACGGAGGGGGTGCAGTGGATTGAAGGGCGCGATCCCCAATCGGGTAACATCTGTCCAGACGCTCCTTGGGGAGTCAGAGGCGGACATGGAGTATTAGGGGCTGTTAATTGTGGCAAAGAGCCTACGGGAAGACATCCTTTTGGTAAGGCGTTTAGGTTTGCTATTTGGGGAACGGATGAGACTACCGATAGCGTAGAGACAGCAATCTTTTTCCGTTTCTGCGCCAAGTCTCCCGTAGTCGATTTAGGCTGTACTCCCTATTTTATTGGCCCAATTCCATTCTTCAGTTTCCGACGAGATAACTGGATATTTCTGGGAATCTAAATTTTTATTTATTCAACCCATATACGACTTTTTAGACAAATGAAATTGTTATTTAAACTACCCAATTTAAAATTTTACTTGCCGTTGTTGGCAGCCAGCACTGCTGCTATGGGTGGAGTTTTACTCGCTCAGGCATCGGTACTGGCAGCAGAATATACCGTAGCAACCAACTTGAGCTACGAGCAGGTCAGTCAAGAAACGGCGATCGCCAATGGAATTAATGTCTCTGTCAATCCAGGCAGAATTGCTGTAATCGATTTTTCGACTACGGATGAGGCGATTTCCTACATTGGTTTGGGGGATGCTTCGCGGGTAGTTTATAACACCGACTTTCCTATCCCTTCGGGTACGGCACAAACTATCTTTCTGTTGCCGATTGAAGAACTAGATTTCCCAGGAGCGACCACTGCCAAGATTACCAATCTCGTTGCCAAAACGGTTGATGCTAAAGGGGTAAGTCGCGTTTACAATTTCCAAATTAATCATAGTAATAGTGTTGCTAATTTAGGAATTAGGATTACGCCTCAAATTCGCAACAGGATAGCCAATAGCGATCGCCAGGTAATTAAAGTTAGTTACGGTCGTGCAGCCAATCTCAATGATGTGGAACGTGGATTGAAGCTGGCAATCGATCGGGGATATACAAAGGCAGACGATCCAGTAGTAGCTAAGGTGAAGCGTTTTACTGCTCTAGTTAGGAATGGAGATTTAAGTGTAATAGAATCGGCTGAGACTGTAGGTGTTGACCTTGCAGTTATCTCTTCTTTAGCGGAAATGGCTTTGGAGCAATTTTCTTTTGTCAGGCAAGATGGTAGTTCTTTTTCTTTGACAACCGAATCTTCGCTCGATTCAGGCGAAAAAAACTCTGGCGATGAAAAAGGTCTAGCAGAAACGAAGAAAACAGATAGATTGCCATTGCGCCGTGAGGAGGATAGGGGAAATAAGATTCAACAGAAATTTCCCAGTGTTCCTTTTAGGACCAAAAGTAGTGATGACGATCGAACATCAGGAGAATCCAAAGCTATAGATTCTTCAGCAGCCATAATTCCAGATTTAAATAAGATATTCAACGACAATTAGAAAGTCTGGTTAGCGACAATTATCTTGGCTGACTGAGGAGAAAAAATAAGACACCATAGCAGCGTCAATTAAAACGTCAATTACAAACGCTGCTAAGTGTCAGGTCAAAGAATTAATTCTAAA
>JBCDCO010000168.1:0-12255 GCA_039181635.1 Cyanobacteria bacterium P01_G01_bin.19
CGGCAGCTTGATAGAAGCGACGTACCACGGCTAACTTGAGGGCAATTGTCGCTGGTTTGTATTTCTTCTGTTGAGTCATCCAGCGACGATACTTCTTGATATCGTCTTTGGTTATGGTGACGGGATTTAGCATACGGCGATCGCACCACTGAAGAAATTGATGCAGTTGGCGAGTGTAGGTTTTGAGAGTGTCTTCTGCGGCATCTCCCGCACTAACATCAATATCTAAAAATTCTGCAAATACTACTAGTAAGTTATTAGTGGTGATCTTACTAATTTGTGGCGGATTATTAGTAGCTAGCATGATAGATATCGCTTATTTTGGCACAATCTTAGCACAATAGAATATTTACAAATTTATCTTTTCCTCGCTAAAGTCAAACCATCAGCAATGGACAGGGTACTAACGTCTACCCGTTTGTCCCCGTATACTTTTTGATTAAATTCGCGGATGGCGATAGTTCTTTTATCAAGATTCTCGCTATCGACAACTCTACCAGACCACAGTACATTATCGATCGCAACTATACCGCCATGACGCAACAAAGTTAGGCATCGTTCGTAATAATTGCCATAGTTTCTTTTATCGGCATCAATAAAGGCAAAATCAAAGCTTCCTGCTGCCCCATCTGCGATTAAGTTATCCAGAGTTTCTAGCGCTGGTGCGAGATGAAAATCAATTTTGTGTTCTACATTTGCTTCTTGCCAATAACGACGAGCAATTTCTGTGGCACTAGGATCGCGATCGCAAGCAACAACTATGCCATCTTCGGGTAATGCCAATGCTACAACCAAAGAGCTATATCCTGTAAATACTCCAATATCTAGTGTTTTCTTCGCACCCAATAATTTGACTAACATTGCCATAAACTGCCCTTGATCGGGAGATATTTGCATAATCTTCCCCCGATGGCGATCGGTTTCGTGACGCAGCTTGGTTAGTATTTCAGCTTCGCGCAGAGAGATTGATAACAAATATTCGTATAGCTGACTATCCAATCCCAAGCTTTTTTTGCCCATAAGTTCGGTCTTAGTTTTAAGAGTTTCGCGTTTGCCTGTGAAATAGATTCTATACCAGTCTCTGGATTTAGAAGGCTAAGAAAATGTGCTGTCTGAGTACTCTTTCCAGAAAATATTTGCCAGATCGAAAATAAATTGCCTATAGCTTGCCTTGGCAGCTTACAATTGTCGTTAGTATTAAATTAAGAATAAAAGCCTAAATTAAATTTTCGTAATGAATGTCAATCAAGTAGTTCAGATTATATGGGCAATTTGTGCCTTCCTATCAATAGTATTTATTTTATTGCACAGCCCTAAAGGAGATGGTTTGGGCGGTATTGGCGGACAGTCGCAGATGTTTACCAGTACTAAAAGTGCAGAGAATGCTTTAAACCGTATTACCTGGGGTTTGGGCATTGCTTTTATCACTCTGACAATTGTTTTGAGTGCGGGTTGGATTGGTTAGATTTAAGCAATGACTAATTCCTGGCGATCGCTCAAGAAATATATGATTATGGCGATCGCTATAGCCTTAATCGTCTTTATTTGGAGAATAGTTCCTCCGATTCGTTCGCAATCTTTAGCCGATTTTCCACCACCGAAGGTTCATCCGCTACCAGAATCTCTAACAAACTTTGCGGATCGGGCTAGAAGAGATAATTATTTAACTGAGATAGATCGAACTCCATTGGGCTATTTAGTATGGTCGCAGTTTCCAATCAAAGTTTTCATCGATAAACCCTTGCAACTAGACAACTCTGCGGCAGATCGACGCTATCAAGCCTGGATTCGTGCAGTAGAACAGGCGATTTCTGAATGGAATGTCTATTTGCCTTTGACAGAAATATCAGATCGAGAAATGGCTGATATTGTCATTTTGCGATCGCAACCAAAAAGAGATATAAAATTAAATCCTGAAACTGGTTTATATGACATTCCCAGGGCTATTACTGCCGAGACTACATATAAATTTTATCTTCAGAAAAATCCTGGGGTAGTCGCTCACAAAATGACTATAGAGATAAGTCCTAGCTATCTTGGAGTGTCTTTACTAGCTACAGTACGCCATGAGTTGGGTCATGCTTTGGGAATTTGGGGACATAGCAAAAATAAGGAAGATGCACTGTATTTTTCTCAGGTAAGCGATCCGTCTGGAATTTCTTCGAGAGATGTTAATACTTTGGTCGAAATCTATCGCAAGCCTACCAGGTTGGGTTGGCAAATATAGTTCTGTTGGTTGTTAGTAACGCACCGAAATAAAAGTATAGTCGTTTCAATTAATTTTGAGACATCTAGTTTATTGGTTCAGGTGACTGGGGAATAGGGATTGGGGAGAGTCTATACAAATTAAGCTTGTATCATTCTTATTTGAAATGACCATAAACAAAAAAATAGTACGACTAAATATTATTAGTCGTACTGTTCTTTGGATTGGCAAATTCCTAAAAATTTATAATAAGCTACCAACGATAAATTAACCTTGCCATCAAAACTAAAGTTAGAAACTAAACGTCGTGCGCAAAGTTCCAATAATCAGATCGTCATTATCTTCATTATTGTCTGGCTGGTTGATATAAATAATTCCTGGGGTGATGCCAATATTATCGCTGAACTGATATTGATAAAAGGCTTCTGCATGTAAAGATCTTTCTTCATCTTCGTCAAAGCCATCAACATCTATGGATGATTTGGCTACCCAAGGCTGCATGCCAACAATAATTCCCGCAGTGCTTCCTTCTTTGCCCAGATCGGGAAAAGCTAGAGTTGCTGCCCAATTCCAGATATCTTGAGTTCCGCGAGCAACTACCTGACCATTAGCTTCAAAACTATCCAGGGTTCTAACTTTGCTCAAACCACCCCAGCCGCCAATAACAATTCTGTCACTCAAGGCGAAAGAAAACTGCGCACCATAAGAATCACTGACAGTAGAAACAGCTTCACCAGAAATTTCTTCTGATAAAGATTGGATATTAGCAAGATCGCTTCCCACTCCAGTATCGCTTTGGTCTAAACCATGAACGTAAGTAAGAGCTAGGGTCAATTTCTCAAAGGGAGTCGCAGTAAGCTGTCCGATCGCACTGTAAGATCCGTCAAACAACCCTGCTTCTTCGCCAGGATCGCTGGCTTCTCCAGCCAAATAGCCCGCACTAAATTCTAACTTGTCACCAAAACTGTGAATAATACCAATACCCGTTTCTCCTGGTGGAAGATATAACGGGCTGCGAGTACCAAAGGCAGACAGCGCACCCGAACCACCATCTCCATCTAATACGTTGACCGTATTTGCTATGTCATCTGCAGCCAAACCAACTGCACCGATCAAAACATTGGTGTTTTCTCCTAAAGGAAGATCGTAAAAGAGAACTTCTAAACCAATATCGCCCTCAGCAGGTTCGGCAAAAGCCAATTCTCCCTGAAATGTTCCTGTCTGTTCGGAAAATTCAGGAAAATTACCTGTAGATAGACGAGTAAAGAGTAAATCGTCTCCTGTAAAGCTGGTTTCTAACTCTAAGCGAGTACGATAGCCAAATACAGTTTCGCTATCGATATCGTCATCTGTACCTTCAATACCATCATCATTTGAACCGCTGACAACACCAGAGATACCAAAAATCGCTTCTCCTGCTAGCTTGGTAGTAGTGGAAAACTGATTTTCTTCTAATACCGCCGTGCGGCTTTCTATTTCGTCAACCCTGGCGCCAATAGTAGCTAATTCTGCTTCAAATTCTTGAGTTAGACGGGCGATTGTCTCTATATCTTCCGATGCATCAGGTTGAGATGCAATCAGACGCTCGATTTGATTTAGGCAAGAATTCAACCCCGCAGCAAACTCATAACGAGAAAGAGGTTGGTTTCCGCGATAAGTTTGATTGGGGAAACCAGAAATACACCCATAGCGGTCTACTAAACTACGCAATGCTTCATAAGCCCAATCTGTCGGAGATACATCTCGCAATTGATTTACGTTGGTCACTTGACCGAGATTATTTTTCCCTTCCTGAGCGTATTGTTCGACGCGATTGATAATTTCGTTGGACTTGCTTTGGGCTAGAACAGAGTTGCTATATATTCCTGTAGCTAAGACAGCAAGAACCACAGGAGCGGTTTTTCCTAAAATGTTGAACATAATTTTCCTCACACACTAATTACTGATTACCGACTTAAGACACCAGCTCTCGTCTGGTAGCGCGTTATTTTTCAAATAGTATTCATACTAGTTTTGATTATCTCATTAAGCTGTTGCGAAATCTAATAAAAATAAGACAACGACATTGTTAAAGATCTCGTTTTAAACAGACGAATTTATCTAACCTTCACCACCTTCATGATCTCCAGAAATCAAGTAAGTGTTGATATCATTAGCCTCTTCAAGTGCCAAGTCAGATTCACTAGCACTTACAGAGCCAGCGGTTGACAAACCCATTGTTGTTGCCAAACCAGGTGCTATAAACAATTCTATCGATTTCATATTGATAATTTGTACTATTAATATTGCGATTATCGAGATTACAGTCGATGGGAATGCTTGTCAACTACTCCAAATAGAGATACTCGGGCTAAAATTTAGGTTTTTATAATCTAGCGATAAATTGTTAATTATATAAACAAGAACGTTCCTGAACGTTGTGTTAGTCACTTAATTTCATCCTTTTTAATTTGTCTACAGCCATAATTTTTTCGCTTATTCTTATCTCTCTACTGACTGCATATGTTGCCTGGAATCTAGGAGCAAACGATGTAGCTAATTCAATGGGCACATCAGTAGGATCTAAAGCAATTACCCTAACTCAAGCAATTGCGATCGCAGGAGTGCTTGAATTTACGGGTGCGGTAATTTTTGGCGGTCGAGTATCGGCTACGCTGGCAACCAAAGTCGCCAACCCCAGCTTATTCGCCGATCACCCTCAAACATTTCTCGTAGGAATGATTGCAGTCTTACTTTCCTGTGGCATTTGGCTGCAGATAGCCACTAGTAAAGGTTTGCCCGTAGCTTCATCCCATGCAGTAGTCGGGGCGATCGCAGGCTTTAGCTGGATAGCAGTCGGCAGCCAAGCGATCGCCTGGAAAAGCATTGGTATTATTAGCCTGGGTTGGGTAGTAACTCCTCTAATTAGCGCGATCGTTGCGGGAAGTTTGTACAGTTTATTGCGCTTTTGGCTATTTGAAAGAAAAGAAAGTCTAAAGCAACTCAGAGAATGGATACCCTGGTTAAGTTCGGCATTAATTGGCATCTTTGGCATCATTATATTGCCGACGATTGTTCGACTGCCAGTGTTTGACCATCTTCCCCTACCGCAGCAAACAATCGGTTTGAGCATTGGCTTGACGGCGGCGACGGGCATTAGCTTTTATAGCTGGAATCGTTTGGACACCTATCGACAACAGCAAGTCAAAAACTCTATTTTAGAGAAGGTTATGGGCAAATTTCAGGTAATGAGTGCTTGTTTTGTGGCATTTGCTCACGGATCGAACGATGTGGGTAATGCGATCGCACCTTTGGCAGCCATAGTCTACGTAATGAAAACAAATGCTGTCCCCATTAATGAAATTGATATTCCTATCTGGATCTTGGTTTTAGGCGGGCTGGGTATAGTCGCTGGGTTGGCAGTTCAAGGAAAACAGGTAATTGCTACGGTAGGGGAAAATATTATCACTCTCGTACCGAGTACAGGCTTTTGCGCTGAGATTGCTACTGCTACTACTATCTTACTGGCTTCAAAAATTGGACTGCCTGTTTCAACTTCCCATGCTTTGGTTGGGAGCGTTATTGGCATTGGCTTGATGTCTGCCGATCAAGAAGTACGTTGGTCTACTATTAAGTCTGTGGCGCTAGCTTGGTTAGTAACCTTACCCACAGCAGGAATTTTATGTGCGGCAATCTTTTCACTATTGTCAGTCTTTCCCTGGTTTAAATAAAGCAACTGTATTAATTAGCCAGAGTCAACCACACAATAAAAGTAGTACCAGGGTAATCTGCCGCTAAGTTGTTAGGACTAATTAATTCAATTGTCCCTTCCATTCTGACCGTAAGCTCCTTGGCGATCGCCAGCCCTAAACCTGTACCAGGAATATTACTTTCTGCCTGAATACCCCGATAATGACGCTCGAAAATGCGTTCTCGATCTGCCTTGGGAATTCCATAGCCAGTGTCTTGAATTGCTATACCTAGCATGCTTGTCTTTTTTTCCAAATCGATCGCCACTCTTCCACCAGAGGGAGTGTACTTTAAGGAATTATCAATTAAATTATTGAATATTTCCCTCAAAGCCGAAAAATCTCCTTTTACCTGTGGCAATGTAGGAGGAAGATTGTCTTCCAAACTGATTTTTCGTTCTACAGCGATCGCCTTAGCGGTATTTAGCAATGGTTCTAAAATTGTTGAAAGGTTAATCGAATCTAGCTCTCCTTTTAATCCTGGCAGCAGAAAGTTACTCGAAGAGTTATTACTACCACTTTCTAACAGCAAATTGGGATAATCTTCTCGATTTTGCACCGCAGATTCAGCTTCAAACTGCTGTAATAATTGTTGAAAGCGATCGCTTTGTTCCAAAAGACTCTTTGCCACTTTATGATTGCGATCTCCTGGTAAAACTCGCTTGAGGAGCAGTTTACTAAACGTTCTCAATGCAGTTAAAGGATTGCGTAGCTGATGAATCAAATTATCCAAGCGATCTCGTTCGGCTCTCCTGAGATTTTCTTGAATGCTTAATTCATCTTGAGTCCAACGATATTGAAGTTCTATAAAACGAGCGATCGCTAACGATAGAGCAATTTTTTCTAGCTGCTTTAATTCTGCCTGTCGCCACTCCCGATCTTCTCTTCCTGTAACTAGCAAACCAATAAAGGTTTCTTGGTGCATTAAAGGCAAAATTATTTGTTTTCTTTCCGCAAATTCAGATTGCGGATCGATTTGACTTTTCCTTTCATCTTCCACTAAGTTTTTGGTAGACAATTGAGTCAGAGAATGAGATTGTAGCTGCTGCCAAACCTCCGACAATTTTACTGTAGGTAATTCGGGCAAACTACAGCTTTCTGTTGGCGGATAAGTTGCTAGAGGGAACAGTGTAGTCTCCCCATCTTCGATTACATCTTCTGCCAAATAAACGACACTCCAAACAGCTCCCAAACTTTCTGCTAGTAAAGTTATTTGTGACTGGCACAAAGTTGCAAATTCAGGACTAGAAAGATGATTATTTGACATTAATGCTCCCGATACAAAAGTTTTTAGATAGCGAGAGAAAATCAAATTCTCGAACTAACAGGTATTTATCAATCTGCTTCCCATTACTATCTTTTTTTACATCATAAATGGCTTACATATGACATTTTATACTCGATCATTAAAAACTGAGTTTAATCCAAAACTATCTCAAAGAAACAGTTGATTTTTTTTGTTCATTACGATACAATTATTGACAAATTGGTAACTTTGAGTACAGTATTCTTTAAGTAAATTCTAGGAGGTCAAGGGGTTGGCAAGAAAACGCAAACGCAAAAGCCGTCGTCGCCAGGAAGGACGTAAGATTTTAGAGGTCGTACCTCAATATCATATCGAAAGTGGTGAAGATAAGCCAGTAACTGCTGCTCGTAACTACATATCTTCTGAAGGCATAGTACCTCCAGCACTCCTAGTAGTTAAGCGCAACGAACACACCACAGATCGTTATTTTTGGGCGGAGAAAGGGCTGTTCGGAGCGCAGTATGTCGAAGAAAACCATTTTCTTTTCCCTAGTCTGCAGTCTATAGACGTTCAAGAATGGGATGGTAGCAAAGCAGTCGCGACAACTGCTAGTCGTTAAGACGAAAAGCTGAATCGATCAAGTAAAGAAAATAAATATAATAAAATATATTTACTTAGAAGGAGTTTGCCATGTGGCAGACTCCTTTTTCGATCCCATAAAAAAATAATTTATACCCTATCTACGATCCTAAAACTGTCATAAAGCCTAAAGCCTTTATATTTTAGTTACAGCTTTTGCGTAATATCAGCGTCCAAAAAACTTAGATTTTTAATGTCAGGAAGAAACAAATTGCCCTTTTCCACCCAACTATGCGGCGCAAGCCCTTTCCCTTTCTCCTTTAACCAGTCTTAGCAAGTTAATTTGTTTCTTAGGAATTATGTCACAACAAATCGATTTATCTCTCAAACCTCATGTTGCCAGGCTATTTATTTATCCCTTTAAATCTCTAGACAAACAAGAGTGCGATCGCGTTACTATTTTGGAGTCTGGAGCAATTAAAGGCGATCGCACTTGGGCTTTCTTAGATGTAGATAACAAGTTTGTTAATGGCAAACGGAACTCAAAAATTCATCTTTTGCGATCGCATTTTGATTGGCAAGCCAGCACCCTAACGCTACAAGTACAGGGGACAAATGAAAACAAAACATTTAACTTGATTCGCCAGGAAATGCAGTTGTGCAATTGGCTCAGTGAGTACTTTGGTTTTGCCGTAAAAATCAAACAGAACATTGAAATGGGATTTCCCGATGATACTGTCTCTCCAGGTGCAACCATTATTAGCACCGCGACTTTAGAAGCAGTCTCTTCTTGGTATCCCAAACTAAGTCTAGAAAATGTTCGCGATCGCTTTCGCGCTAATATTGAGATCGATGGCGTACCTGCTTTTTGGGAAGATAAGTTATTTTCGGATACTAATTCGACAGTTGAGTTTGAGATCGGAACGGTAAAGTTTATGGGTGTAAATCCTTGTCAGCGTTGCATAGTGCCAACCCGACATCCCCATACAGGAGAGACTTATCCTCAGTTTCAAAAAATCTTCACCACCAAAAGAAAAGAATCATTACCTGCATGGGCTAATAAATCCCGCTTCAATCACTTCTTCCGTTTGGCAGTAAACACCCAACTGTCCCCTACTGAAGCAGGAAAAGTAATTGCTGTTGCAGATCGGATACAAATAAAGCGATCGCAATCCTAATTCACAACATTACTAACTCATACTTCAAATTTCTCTCGATCGCTAGCAAAATTAAATTGCACTCTCAAAGTCAATACTGTATGATATATTAGTCTTTGTCTGAAGCACAGATCTTATATACATACCAGGGGGTATGGCGGAATTGGTAGACGCTGCGGATTTAAAATCCGTTGACCGTAAAAGGTCGTGGGAGTTCAATTCTCCCTACCCCCACTACTTTAAGCCTGATCTAGATTAAGTTTTTTCGTACGAGAACGTACGAGAACGTACGAGAAGATCTACAATATTTAGATCAAATCTAGATCAAAAGTGATGGGGCAAAAGGAATTAACGGTTGCAGAGATTAATAAAAGACTTAGATCAAGTAACTGCGGAATATCTATATTTTGTAGGGGTAACAAGCTTTCTTTAAGAGGAATGCTGCCACCAAAACCAGGAACAGGAGATAAGCCAAAGCAGCAAACCATAGCACTCAACCTTTATCTTAACCCTGCGGGGTTAAAGATGGCTGAAATTAAAGCACAGCAACTATCTGGGGAGCTAGCCTTAGACAAGTTTGATTGGAATACATGGTTGTATGGCGATCGCTCTTTAAATGTTGAATCGGTTAAATACTGGATTGATCTATTTGAGAAGGATTATTTTAAACGTAAAGCTAAGACTCCACAAACGCAAACTACTTGGGACAGTGAGTATAAAGCTATGTTTGCCCGTCTTGCTCCTGATAGTAAGCTGACTTCTGATGTGTTATTAAAACTGGTTACTGATACAGTACCCGACTCGCGGCAGAGAATTAGAGCCTGTATGGTTGGAGGTGCATTAGCGAAATTTGCCAAAATTGATCTAGATCTTAAGCCTTATCGGGGAAATTATAACGCGGCGATTATCCCAAAAGACATTCCCAGCGATCGCCAAATTGCCCAATGGTATTATTCAATTCCCAACCCTGCTTGGCAGTATGTATTTGGTATTTGCGCTGCATACGGTATCAGTAACCACGAATTTTTTTATTGCGATCTAGAATCTCTGCAGCACGAACCTGGACATTTAATTAGTCATTACCGCAAAGACCATTACGGCAAGCGAAAGCTGTGGTGTTTATATCCTGAGTGGTGGCAAGAGTGGGAATTGTACAAATCTCGTCCTGTGCCGCAAATGTCGGGAAAAGATAATCGTACCAAAGGAAGCAGAATTACTAAAGCCTATAAAAGATATGGGATCTGTAAACCTACTTGGGTGCGTCATGCCTGGGCAATTAGAGCTATGCGGTTTATGCCTGATGCCATGGCAGCTCGTCAAATGGCACACTCATTACAGGTACACAACAATACTTACCAGAGATGGATTAATGAAGAACACGAAGCTGAAATGTATCGAATTTTGATGCAGAGAGGCGATCGCCCTAAGCCGCCAAAGATTGAGTAGAAATTTAGTAATTGTATCGAAACGCTCTTTGTATAGAAAGCTCATTAAGTCGCTTTTTACAAGCTCGGATATTAAATCTATAATTAGCCTTGCCTGCACCTTCTTTACGTATATCTATATACTCTTTGTTTAACCTAAAATCACCATTATGAATTAATTCTCTAAGCGATCGCGCATCGGCTAGACCTAATATAGAAAAAGCTTTGCTAGCTGGAAGCATATTAATATCAATCGGCTGAGAAGAATTTTGCTGCAACAACGGTGCTAATTCTTCTCGAACTACTTCGCGCACTATTTCTTTAAACTCTTCTCTCGTTATTTCCATAGCGATCGCTTTACTGTTCTTGATAGCTATCTTATCATCTCTTGATTACCATCAAGATTTTTGTCGCCAACATAAATAACGATTTTTAAGCCTTGAGCTTGAGCGAGTTCAAATTGTTGATAGTAATAATAATAATTTATTACTGTAATTCTTTTGCCACTTTCTAGAGTAGAATCTACCCTAGAATTTACCCTGGAAGTTGATGGATTATATTTACACCAAGCAAGAAATAGCAAGCACTCTAGGCGTTACCCCTAAAACGATTAGTAATTATACCCAGTACCTAAATATTAAACCTCTTGAAGAATCTGGTAAGTCTAATCGTTATACCGAAGAACAGTTTCAATTAATCAAACAGCTACGATCTCACGTTGCAGCAGATAATGAAATGAAAACGTTTGTACCCCAAGCAATTAATATCGAAGTACAAATGGATGACGAGCCAGCCATTACTAAAATGCCCTCTCCTGATGGTGGTCTGGCGACAACTAAAGAGTTTGATATTGAAGATTTAATTATCGGTTCGTATCTGGAAAATCTAAAACAAGACCCGCTGTATAATTTGGTTTTACTTGAGCGTATTTCCCAGCACAATTGGAGTGTATCGACAAAACTTGTTGCTTTAATGCTAAATCGTTCTCCAAAATCTTTCTCAGGTCGAGAGAAGTTTGGTTTCTGCGGATTTACAATTACTAGAATCGATTTAACTGATGATATTCAACGTGGTTACACATGGTTAGTAACAAAATAGTTTCGTCCTAAATCAAAAATATCTTTTTGCCCAACTTGACGGGCAACCACAATCTTAAGATCTCGCATATCAACGCTAGCAACAAATAGTTTTTATTTTTTACTGTGATATATCTTTTCGATCTGAAATTGTAAGACTTATAGCCAGCACCATAGAATCTTCCAGCAGAAAAAGGAATAATACCGTAATTGGTCGTAATCATCCCAAATACATTAAACCCCTCTACCTTAACTTCTCTCAAGTTTTTCCCGTCCGAAACCCAAACGAGATCGCCTGACTTAATTTTAAATTTCACCCTTATTAATTTTCTCCCAACATTTTTTGATAACTGCTGCATCCCACAGAGCATTGTGTTTGGGATTTTTTATATCAAAGAGATCGCCATTCTTTCAGCTCAACTATTCTCCAGCTCTATATCTTCATTTTTTACGGTTAAGCAAACGAAGCCGTAACCAATAAATAAAACGTCTGCTAGGTCTTTGTCTTCATGAAGATAAATTATATCCCCTACGCTACCTTTTTCCATGCACTTGACTCTTTTTTTTAATCGAACTTGCTGATGTAGGTCGAATCCTTGATCTTCCATTTATGCGATCGCTTGTTAAATGATTTTCTCTATTTCCCAATTATTTCGTTGTTCTTGAGATGATAGTTTAGTTAGTTTTCCAAAGCTTAAAATGCCAAGACTACAAGTAGGCATTGAATGATTGTCATCATAACCATCTAAGCTAATACCATTTTCATTAACTCTGACGCACCATAGCAAGCCATTGGCTTTATCTCTAATTAAATCTCCATTTTTAACAGACAAGCGAAG
>JBCDCO010000169.1:0-12142 GCA_039181635.1 Cyanobacteria bacterium P01_G01_bin.19
CAAAATTGAGATTATTAATGCAAAAACCCTAAAAGCAATTGCTTGCAATTGTGATTCAGTAATTTCAGAAGAATATGATCGCTTGTTATTTGGTAGTGGTTAGTTGATAGTGGTTAGTTGATAGTGGTTAGTTGATAGTTGATAGTTGATAGTTGTTGAATAGCAAATAGTAATCTATACTCCTGATGTTATGCCCTTGTGGTACTCCTGACTTCATGATTTTCTTTGTCAGAATTCCGACAGACATTATCTTATTCTTTTGCAAATATGATTCTAAGTACGTCAAATTAATAATTTTCGCTCAAAATAGTATCTTTTTTAGACTTACAATCTGATCCAAAAATCCATCTACCTCGAGAAGTATTTGCATGATGAATTATCAAAGATTGTCTGACATAACAAGCTCATATTACAGAGCAGATAGTAATAACAGAAAATTTGAAATTCCCTGGTGGGTGAGAATTACTACTGCTAGACCAAAGTGTATTTATTATTTTGGTCCATTTGATCGCGAGTCAGAAGCAATAGAATCACAATCGGGCTATGTAGAGGATTTAATAGCAGAAGAAGCTCAAGAAATTGCAGTAAAGATCGAGCAAACAAGTCCAAACTCTCTAACCACTATCGAAGCATAATTTTGATTTTGCAAATATGAGTAACAAGCGTATCCTAATCATAGAAGACGATCCAGGAATTAGAACTTTAACTAAGTTTTGTCTGGAGATGGATAACGGTTGGGAAATCAGCATTGCCGATTGTGGAGAAGACGGCTTGCTCAAGGCTAAAGCACTTAGCCCAGATGTCATGATGCTAGATTTGCTCTTACCAGATATGAGTGGGATAGAAGTTCTTAATCGCTTAAGAAGCGATCGCGCAACGGCTCAGATTCCGATTATTTTGTTTACTGCCAATTTGCTAGAGGTCGAAATTATCGAACGCAGATATAGCAACGTCGTGGGAATTATTCATAAACCCTATGACTCTCTGACTCTTTCCCGCGATATTCTCAATATTTTGGACAGACAATGCAAGCTAACAAGCAGTCATAATTACTAAAGCGATCAACATTTAATACTTGAGTAAAGTAATACTTGAGTAAAGCGATATTAGATAGTGTCGTTGACTCTTTTTTTACGACTAAGACGATCGCCTTTACGACAGACAGAATCGTAGTCACAGTAGCGACAGGCTTTAAGATCTAAATCGGGAGCAACAGGATATTGACCTTGCTGTAAATGAGTTTTGGCTTTTTCGGCAAAAGCTGCTAATTCGGCGGGATCTTTTTGGGGACGACTAATGGTTTTTTGTTTGGTAATGGAATAGTAAGCTGCCGTGTGGATTGTCTCTTCAGGATGTATCCGAGCGATCGCATCTTGATAGATAGCAAGCTGCAGATCGATACTGGCTTTCCCTGCGGTGTCTTTTATACCTGCGGGGACTACACCACTAGTTTTATAGTCGATGACCGTCAATCCTTCGGTAGTGCGATCGATTCTGTCTACCTGTCCTCTAATTTGTAAGCCATGCCATTGAGTATCAAATTTAGTTTCTGTGGCGATAACTTCGCGATCGCTAGGCAAAAACTCAGCATTTGCTAAATTTAGCGCGAGTAGGTTTAAATGTTCTTGGCGTTGAGCCTCCCAACCAGGTAACTGAGTTAAGTTTAATTCTCGTTCGGCATTTGTAAAGGCTGTTTCAAGCTGTTGGCGATCAAAGCTGGCTAATTCGTCAGCGGTTCTAATATTCTGGAGACACAGTTCCAAACAGCGATGATATAAATTACCCCGAAAAGCTGGACTAAGGTCGGATTCCGCTTCATCCAGTTCCTTTATTTTGAGCAACCGCGCGCTAAACCATTTAAAAGGACACTGACCCAACTGAGTCAGCTGAGAAGCACTAAATATCTTCTGTTGAGGATCGATAGCAACACCAATTACACCATCATATTCATCAGCTGCGTCTGCGCTTTCTCGCTGTGTCTCTACTCGCCACGCTTTGGCTATTCTATCTAGGTGCAATGGCGACTTAATCTCTGGATCAAATAAGTTTGGCTGACGCAAATATGACTGTCTGGCTGACTCCAAACTAGCTAGAGGCAGTTGAACAATGGCAGTGGGTTTGAGTCCCAAACGAGTTAAATAGGGACTGGGTAAAGTAGGATTGCGATCGAGCGATTCGGGGTAAGAAAAAGTAATTTGCTGTGTTGGAACGCCCAACAAACAGTAAAAATTAAAAGTTTCTCGTCGAGCCAGATCCGCCGCCGTTTCAATTTCTAAACCCTGCGCGATTAACTGTTTGCGACTGTGAAAATCGAGGATTGCATCATTGGCGATCGCTTTGGGCAAAATTCCCTCGCAACTACCCAAAACAAACACATAAGGATAGTTAGTACCCAGTAAAGCATGGGGATGGTACAAGCCAATCCCCCCGATTCCTGGCTGTGCCTCAACTGTCAATAAAGCCAAGATATCGTTTATTTCTTCTATAAAAGCTCGTTTGCCGATTGCCTGTTCTCCAGACTGGCTCAATTCTTCTAAAGCCTCTTGTAAACGATAGTAGGCGACAGTTTCCCTTGCCCAGCCTTTACCCTTTTCTAAAATGTCCCAACCAGTTGCGATCGCCTGTAAACGATCCAGCCAGACACGACGACTATAGCTATTTTGCTCAAAATCAAACAAGCCAAGATCGATGCCCAAATCTTGCCAAGCAGCTATACCTTGAGGATGAGTCCGTCTAGCGATCTCCCAAGTTTCAGCGGACATATATTGACTTAAAGGATGAGATAGCAACCTCGCTGTCGTCTCAAAGGGAAAACCATCCCTGATTACTTCCAATACCAGCTTTAGCCATCCACCCACGCGAGTCTGTGCCAAGGGAATTTCGTAAGTTATTCGTACCGATAAACCATATTCCCAAGCCACATCGATTAAAGTCTCGCCATACATGCGTTCGTCATTGGCTGTCAAAACAATATCCTTTGCTTCGACTCCTCGACTCAACAGAACTTTTGCTTGAGTTAAAACTCCCCGTACTTCTTGTTCAAGATCAGGGAAAACATTTAGGCTGATTCCTGAAGGTAAACTAGCTGTCTGTTGAAAGCATTTTTGCAGCCGTCGTTCGAGCTTTTCTTCTCGATCACCCTGGTTGCATACTCGTTCTGCGATCTCCCATCCCCGAGACTGCAACCACTCTATTGCCCGTTGATTCTGTGGATATAGATCGTTAGTCGGCAAGACTAAAATACTATCTTCTCCTGCGATCGCATCGATTAAAATCAGTTCGTCTTTGTTAGGAGTAAAGTAACCATAAAATAAATAAGCTTTTTGATAGATCGCCTTTTCCCTTCCTTGCCAATACAATTCTCCAGGATCGATACGGTTTTTCTCTCTTAGTCGATTTCGATAGGCGATCGCCAATTTTCCCAACTGCTGGATTCTCAAGTCATCATATTGCGACAATACTACTAAATTTATTCCGCTACGAAACAAATCTCTGATAGTAGGCAAAAAAGCTTTGGCAGTCCCTTCAACATCATTGGTTTCGACAACTTCTCCCACCGCATCCTGCAATAAACGCCGACTTTGCAAAGTGCTGGCAATTCCCATACCTTGACGACGAACAATATTTTGTGTCAAGGTTTCTAAACTGTAGTGAGAGATTTTAACTTGGGAATTAGCAACCTGGCGGATATGCTGCGCGATTACACTGCTTGGCGCGATCGCCTGAAGATCCGATCTAATTAGAGAAGCGTTTAATTCAGAGACAATATATTTGCTCATTTTCTCCAATAGTTTTACAGATATTTTCAGCGTTGCTAATTTGAAGTATGAAACTTCAAAATAATCTGTTCGTAGCTTTAAGCTCTAAGCCTTTTATATTAATTTGCCTGATTATGAAATACAAAATCATACCTCGATCCAGCAACGCCATATTTTCTTAACATAGTTATACCCCGAAACTAAAAGGCTGTGAAGTTAAACTTTGAGCAAGATTTCCTAAACACCAAAAATAGGCTGACTATTCAAAAATAATCTTTTTAATTTCTCCTACATCTTAAATTCACTCCTCAGTCCTGTCACTTAAGATATAGTCGTTTCATGTATCGTACAGAAATCTATAGCTGTATTGATAGTTTTTTATAAAACAAAAGATGAAAAGTACTCATAGAGAATAGATGCTGAAAAGTTAATTTAAAGAGTTATACCATTGGACAATCGCTTTACCAATTAGATCGGGAGAATCCTCTTGAAGAAAATGAGTTCCTGGTACTGTTACTTCTGTCTGGTTTAACCAAGTTCGGCAAAATTCTCGCACTGAACCCGTAATAAATACTCCAGGTTCGGCATTGATAAAGAGCTTAGGAACTTGAGAAGTCTTGAGCCAATTAGAATAATCACTCATGGCACTAGCAACATCCGCAGGTTGACCATCTAGAGGGACTTCACGGGGAAATATGAGAGTGGGCATTCTACCATCACCTGCTGTCTGATAAGGACGGCGATAATTTTCCATTTCTTCTGCTGTTAGTTCGCGCATGGTAACACCAGGCAACATTTTTTCAATGAACATATTTTCTTCCAGCACCAGTTTTTCCCCTTCTGAAGAACGAACTGTCTTAAGGGTAGGATGAAAATCTTCTGGAAGGTCCGACCACTCTAAAGGGCGAGCAAAGGTTTCCATATAAGCTATGGCGCGGACTGACGAGCGATGACGATTTGCCCAGTCAAAGCCTAATGCTCCACCCCAATCATGCAAAACTAAAGTTACATCTTGATCTGCACCTACGGCAGTCAAAAAAGCTTCCAAATAGCGACGATGACATACAAAGCGATAGCGATCTGGTTCATCTGCGGACAACTTTTCTGAATCTCCCATACCGATTAAGTCAGGAGCAATCAAACATCCGTAGCCTTCTAAATAAGGCAGAATATTTCGCCATAAATAAGATGAAGTGGGATTGCCGTGAAGAAAAACAATTGGCGAACCTTCGCCAACTTTGATGTAAGACATTTGACGTTCGAGAACTTCAACGAAACTTTTTGAGTAGTTCATTTTATCTAACTTAGAAAAGCCTTCAATCAAGTTGTATCATTAATTGTATGACTCACGCATATATTTATCAACATGGATAATTATCGCCTGTCAAATTTATTAGCTGCACTGTCTTCATCTATTGCGGATAGCTTGGCAAATACCGCCGAATTTTCGGCTCATAGCACGACTACAATGTCAGCACTCATTACTATTGACGCCCATCCTGGTGACACCATCGATAAGTTGAGTCGGGTGCTAAAGCTTTCACCATCGGGAATGAGCCGAGCAATCTCTCGTTTAAAAAAAGATGGTTTAGTTGAGACTCAAAAGGGGGTTGATGGTCGTACGGTTAATCTTTTGGCGACTGCGCAAGGAAAACAGAAGGTGCAGGAATTTCTGACTCTTCGCCATACGATCTTGCAAAGCATACTAGAAAGTCTATCTCAATCAGAGCAGTCGCAACTATTAGGATGTTTGGAAAAAATCTTATTTTGTTTACCTAATGATGTTGAACACGCTCGGAATATTTGCCGATTTTGTGACGAGTCCATTTGTCATCAAGAGGGATGTCCAGTCAAGCGTGGAGTTACTAACTCTCAATTTGAAAGTTACTGAGGAAATTTGTGCCAAACTAAAATCTCTTATTTTCGCAACTTAGTAATCGAAAAATAAATCAGATTGATAGAAAGTTTGACTCCTGAAAATATTGTCCGATGTCGAATTAAAATCATGCTGTAGATTTTGTTGCTGATGCCAATGATTGAGTTTTTTCCAATCTTGAGACTGTTTTAAATCTTGAGGAAGTTTAATTTTAACTGGCTATATATCTTTTTTGAGCAACCGTATTTCTTGCTCGAACTGCTGGTTTCCCTGCTCGAAGAATCTGTCAGACTGGCTGGGATAAAGCGAGCCAAGATTTTGACTTGCAGCAGGATCGGCTATTAGTGCTGTTAATAAAACTGCTATCTGAGAAATCAGCAGAGCCTTCTTAGTTAAATTTAAGCTATTCATATCAAATTCAATCCAATCAAAAAGGTTTAGTAATTATTTTTAAAGCGTTATTTAAAATGTGCTACTAGTATAATACGAACTGAATTGACTGAGTATACGCCCAAATTAAGCTTGTTTGATGGATAAACCGATTCTTTTTAGCTTCTCATTAACTTCTAGTACTCTAACTTTAACTATCTCGCCAACTTTGACTATTTCATTAGGATCAGAGACAAAGCGATCGCACAACTGAGAAATGTGTACCAAACCATCTTGATGCACCCCCACATCAACAAACGCACCAAAGTTAACTACATTGGTTACTACTCCTTCTAGAACCATTCCCTCGGTTAGATCGCTAATTTCAGCAATACCATCGGCAAAAGTAGCGTATTGAAACTGTTCTCTAGGATCTCTACCAGGCTTTTCTAATTCAGCGATCGCATCTTGTAAAGTAGGAATGCCAATTTCTTCGGTAACAAACTGTCTGAGATCGAGACTTTCTAACTCTTTACCAACAGTAGTAATTTTATCTAGGGGTACGTTGATGCTTTGGGCTATTTGCTTAATTACGGGGTAACTTTCTGGATGTACCGCAGTATTATCTAATGGATTTTCGCCATCGCGGATACGCAAAAAACCCGCTGCTTGTTCGTAAGTTTTCTTGCCTAACTTAGCTACCTTTAGCAATTCTTTCCTATTTTTAAATGCCCCATTATCGTTGCGATAAGCCACAATGTTATTGGCAATAGTGGCAGAAATTCCCGACACAAAAGTCAGTAATTCCTTAGAAGCCATATTAAGATCCACGCCTACATAGTTGACGCAGCTTTCTACACATTCTTCCAGCTTTTGTTTGAGCAGTTTTTGATTGACATCGTGCTGATATTGCCCCACGCCAATGGATTTGGGGTCTATTTTGACTAACTCAGCCAAAGGATCTTGTAATCTTCGACCAATACTAATTGCCCCTCTGACGGTAATATCGAGATCGGGAAATTCTTCGCGCGCGACATCACTAGCCGAATAGATCGATGCGCCAGATTCGTTAACCATAACCTTAATTGGTTGTCGGTCGATCTCTTTTAAAACTTCACCAATAAAGCGATCGGTTTCGCGAGATGCCGTACCGTTACCGATCGCAATTAATTGAATATTATATTGACCGATAAAATCTTTAACTATCTGTGCGGCTTGTTTTCTTTTTCCTTCCCCCGAATGAGGGAAAATTGCCTGATATTTGAGATATTTTCCCGTATCCGATAGCACCGCTACTTTGCATCCAGTGCGAAAGCCAGGATCGATCGCCAGAGTGGGTTTTCTCCCCGCAGGAGAAGCTAGCAACAAATTGCGTAAATTTGCTTCAAAAGTCTGAATAGATTCTAAATCGGCATATTCTTTGCGATCGCTTCTTACCTCTCTAATTAAAGATGGCTTGAGCAAGCGATTAAAAGCATCCTTGAGCGTTACTCGATAAAATTCCCTTAGCTCTCTGGCTTTAGTGTTAATAATTTGTCGCTCTAAATAAGCCATCACCTCTGACTCCTCGAAAGCAATATCCACCGTCAACACCCCTTCGTTTTCGCCACGATATAACGCCAGAATATTATGAGGCGGAATTTTACTCACGCCATAGCTGTAGTCGCGATACATTTCATATTTAGTGCTTCCTTCAGCGTGTTCCTTTTTGATCTGAGCCACAAACACGCCCTTTTTAAATAAGTATTCCCTTAAATAAGCTCTAATTTCCGCATTATCTGCCACCTGCTCGGCAATGATATCTCCTGCGTCAGCTAAAGCTTGTTCTGCCGTTTCTACACTTTTTTCTAGATCGATATACTTGCTGGCTTCTGTAGCTAGAGCGATATTTCCTATCTGGGGTTTATTATTCGATTCAATCCAGACAGCCAAAGGTTCTAAACCCTTTTCCTTGGCGATCGTCGCTCTCGTGCGTCGCTTGGGTTTATAGGGAAGATATAAATCCTCTAACTCAGTCTTATTAAAACAATTAACTATTTTTTGTTGAAGTTCGTCGGTTAACTTTCCTTGAGCTTCGATTTCACTTAAAATCTTTTCTTTGCGTTTACCCAATTCATCGAGGTAGGTATAGCGATCAAAAATATCTCGCAGCTGCACCTCATCCAACGAGCCTGTCTGCTCTTTTCTATATCGGGCGATAAAAGGAACGGTTCCCCCCTCTAACCAAAGATTTAGAGCGTTATTAATGTTACTTAACGGTAAGGAGAATTCTTGAGCAATTAAGTTCGAGATATTAGTCATTAAAATCAACAGGCGATCGACTGATAGTTACCAAGCTAACAGTCGATCGCTTAGTACAATTAGCTTTTTAAAGAATTAACAAGATTTAGCGATCGCTGCTCTTGATTGGCTCTGAGAATCGACATTCCAAAAAGTTTACAGGTTTAATGCTGCAGATACGACAGTTAACGTGACAATACCTTAGTTTCCCCTAATTCAATTGCCCGTTCGATCTTCCAATAAGCATCTTTTAATTGTTCGGTTTCAGCTTCTGTTGGTTGCCAATAACCCCGATAGTCGGCTTCTCCCAATTTTTGCACGATTTCAGCCACTGCATAAGGATTGTTGGCTTGCAAACGCTCGCGCATCTGTGAATCAAACACAAAACGCTGGGCAACTTTGCGCCAAGTGGTTTCTCCAACACTACTCGTTGTGGCATCTAAGCCGAGCAAATACTCCACGCGATCGGCAATTTCCTGTCCTCCTTTGTGGTCGTGCTGCAACATTCCTTCGATCCACTTGGGGTTGAGCAGACGGGTTGATACCCCTTTTTGCACCGCTCGATCTAAAGATTTGACGCTGATGCGCTCTCCTGTGGTGTCAGCAATGATCACATTAGGGCGTTTTCCCGTTACTACTGCGGTTGCTTGCGCCATCCCGCCGAAAAATTCATAGTAATGATCGAGATCGGTCACTTCAAATTCATGGCTGTCTCGCACTTGACTGATGATTTGGGTGTGGGATAAAGCAGCTTCCAAACTGGTGCGGGATTCCGTTCCTGGCATTTCGAGACCATAGAGATACTGGGTGCGTTCGAGATAGGTGCGTCCGAGGTCTGCTGCTTCTGACCAAGCAGAGGTTTCAATTAGCGTACTCAACCGATTTCCATATTCACCAGGAGGGGGACCAAACAAGCGTCCTGCTGCCAATCGTCCTTCTGGGGTGTCTCCCAGTTGCGATCGCAACTCACAGACATGGCGACGCACCGCGTTGAGTTCCATTGGTTCATCCAATGCTGCAACGGTTTGAAAGGCTTCATCAATGAGGTTAACTAAATTCGGAAATAAATCGCGGAAAAAGCCACAAATATTAATGGTGACATCGATGCGAGGACGACCTAATTCACTCAAGGAAACGACGACGGGTTTCATAAAGTAACCGCGACCGCGATCGACTTTCACCCCAATGTAATGCAAGACTTGTCCGATGGTTTCGCCAAAGGTTTTACAGGTTTCAAACCCCCAAAGAATCACCCCTACTGATTCGGGATAGGTGCCATGTTCTCGATAGTACTGAGTCAGGGTTTCCTCGGCAATTTGCGCCCCTTGATCGTAGGCGCTGTCGGTTGGCAGTTTGGTCGGATCGAATTGAAAGGTATTGCGTCCAGTCGGATAGGTGTGGGGCGATCGCACGGGGTCGCCTCCCATTCCTGGTTCGAGATATCCCCCATCAAGGGCGTGTAATAAAGCCCCAATTTCATCGGTATTGCCAATGCGTTCTGCCAAATCTTGTACGTAAGATGCGATCGGCTGGAAGTCTTCTGTAACCGTTTCTCCTCCCTCAAGTAGACGGGCAATTAGGTTCGCGCTTTCAGCAGCCAGAGATTCCACCTTCGGATCGGCGCGATCGAGCAGGCGATCGTAGTCCCATCCTTTGCTTTGTGCCAGCAGGCCAGGCAGAGAAAAAGTTTCGGCGCGATCGTAACGGGCAACAAGATTGAGATAGTTAATTAATCCTGCTCCTGTTAAGCTTTGACCAAAAGTGTGCAAGCCAATGGGAATTGCCGATCGCTTCCATTCAAAAAGGGTATGGTGTAATTCTTCTAGGGCTGACTCGTAGGGAGAAAAATCATCGGTCATGCCATCTGGATGATCATCAGGCAAGGGAAAAGGAAGACCGTATTCTTGACACAAAGCGATAATGCGATCGAGGATGGCGACTCGGCGTGGTAAACTTTTGGTCTTCATCTCTTCGTATTCGGCGATGGTGTCTTCGAGTAGGCTTAATTCGGCGTAGAGTCCAGCGGCGGCAAAGGTAGGAGAGGCATAGCTAACCAACTGTGCGTAACTGCGCCGTTTGGCGATCGTGCCTTCGGAAACATTCACGACATGATAAATGTAGAGATGGGGCAGATCTCCTAATAGGGCATCTGGGGCATCTTCAGCAGCTAGGGCAACTTGTTTGCCTGGTAAAAATTCAAACGTACCATGAGTGCCAATGTGAACGATCGCATCAACGTTCGCGCTTTCTTCCAGCCAGCGATAGAGGGCAATATACTGGTGGTGCGGGGGTAAGCTATCTTCATGGTGAATTTTAGTTGGATCTTCATGAACGCCCCTGGAAGGTTGAACGGCGACGATCGCGTTGCCAAATTCGATCGCTGCGAGGAGGATATCCCCTTGATCCGTCATCAAATCCCCTGGCGGATCGCCAAAAACGGCTTCGGTACTCTCTCGCAAGGCAGCAGGAAGTTGCTCGTACCAGTGGAGATATTGTTGGAGGGGAACGCGAATAGCATTTTGAGCCGTGAGTTGAATCGAGGTAAACTCCCCATTGTGAACCAGTCCTTGGTTGAGGAAGTTGTCTTTGAGTGTTCCCGACGCTGGAGGAGTGATCTGATAACCAGCCTCTTGCAAGCGAGTGAGAATGGCTTCGACTGAGGCAAAGACATCCAAAAAGGAGGCTGTTCCGAGAGTGCTTTCCCCTGGAGGATAATCAAAGATTACGATCGCCACCCGTTTCTCGGCATTGGGTTTATGTTTCAAGGCGATGCGGTTGAGGAGTCTGCGGCCAACTTTGGCTCCTCGCCCTGGAATGGGAGTTGCCACTTCATCCTTTACGCCGTACAGCATCACTGGATCGATCGCGCCATCCATTTCTGGGAGTGAAACTAGAGAAAGGGTTTCCGTTGCCCCTAATCCGATCGCGCTTTCGTGCCACCGATCGAGATCTTGGTTATTGGCGCTCAGAGGAACAATGTAGGGAACATTAAACTGTCGTAGGAGATCGATCGTTTTTTCGGGATTACCCCCCAAGGGACCCCCATCTAAGCGAAAGCGTAACAGGGAAACTATTCCATCACAGACTGGACGACCATTGCGAAATAGGTGTTCTTGAATTGCATCGGCTGTGGCAATGCCATCACTAAAAAAAGGCAGTAAATTCGCTTGCTGTGCCAAGGTTTGCAGTAATTCTGCACCTCCCTGTAAGTTAGTGGTCAGGGTAGTTCCACTGTAGAAAATGACCGCGACTGTGGGCAGATTAGAATTTAATGGATGGTTTTGGATGTACTCTTCATAGGTAGTGTAGCGGGTTCCTGTGGGCAAATCCATAAACCCGAAATCAGGGTAGATGATGGGGTCTTCTACTGCGATCGGCATCCCGCCATATTCAGACGCAACAAAACGCAGCAGATTCACTAAATTATCTGTTCCCCCATTCGTCCAATAATTTACGCATTTTGCCCAGTTTTCTGTCTGACGCGCCGTTTCCATCGACTTTGCAGGTGGCATTTTCCCAGGGGCAAAGTCTCCCATGCGGACTAAACCCATAATGGCAGGACTGCCTTTTAAAACAGGAATAAAAGCAACGTTAGTGTCTACGGTCGCTGAAAACGCTTCTCGAACCAGGGCAAGAACGCGATCGGGATTACCACGAAGATCGAATAGCAGCGCGATCGCATTTTGAATACTCTCTAGAACCGTTTCCCTGGCGATCAAGCCGTCTTGGATTTGGCGCACCGAGAAAGCATCAAGTTCAATGGCAGAGTTCTCAGTTTGGAGGCGGACAACTGCCCGACCGAGATCCCCCAGACAAGCAGTTGGGGCAATTACAGTGATACGCACTGGGGCAGAAGACA
>JBCDCO010000170.1:0-12135 GCA_039181635.1 Cyanobacteria bacterium P01_G01_bin.19
ATTTATTTCTTCAACGGTTTTTTGTAGCAGATGAACAGGACAATTAGGATTTTTAACTACCTGTTGTAATCCCCCTAATCCTCTGTTGGCAATTCTTTCTAATATCTCTAATGGTGTTAATGGATTTTTAGCGATCGCTTCTCGAATGTTACTATAACCAGATGATAGTGCTTGTTCTAAATATTCTTGACGTTGATTTTCTGGTATTGCTGAGTTAAAACCAAGTGCCAGTCTTAAAGAAGCATCTTTGACTCGACGATTATCTTCTGATTTTTCTCGATATCTTTCCCACAAGCGATCGCGTATACTAGCTGGAGTAGACGGATTACCTAGTAAAGCGGTAACAATAGCTTTGCCACTGCGATCGTTTTGATGAGACATACCAATCAACATTAACAAACCATATAGGCTATAAGTAGGAGGTAGATTCTGCAAAAAGTCGGCTTGATTAATGCTCTTATTTTCTAAGCCTTGACTCAACCAAACTCGATCTTGGCGAGGCACACCTCCACTCATTCCTATGGCTGGCATCATCATCATTGCCATTCCCTTTAATTGCTGCGTTTCAGTTTCATCTAAAGAATCTATGATTTCTTGCCAATCATTTAATATCGGTGTTCTAAATGCTTCATCTTGTCTCGACCAAAATAGTATTTGTTCTGGAGATTGATGGCGATTTATAAACTCAGTGATTTTATCAATTAGTGATTTAGAAGCATTGGGAATAATTTGACCTAATTTAGTCAAAACAGAACTAATTGAAGACAGCTTACTTGCTAATTTTTCTAAAATAGCACTCGGAGTATTTGTATCTGCTGCAATATTAATCTTTGTCTGAATTACAATTCGCCTTTCGCTCTCATTTTGGATTAACTCTTCTAACAGTTGTAATCTTAATTCTGGTGATATTTTCTGATTTTGAGCTACAGCTAATTTAATTCCGAGATTGGGATATTGAAGTATTTGTTCTAAAATTTCTGTAGACACTTGAGGATGTTTGGCAAGATTAATTATCGGTTTAATTTCATCACTAACCCATTCTTTGTGTATACCTAAGCTAGAACCTCGTTTTTGTTCTTTTTCTAATTTTTCAACGGTTAATTTCTCTATATCTACTTCGGCAAATTCAGCTAATATCCAGGTTGGAGTATTTGGCTGTCTCGTATAAAAATCAATACCCGCACCAGATCTTGATAGAAAAAGAGGTACTTCGGAATCTTTTGGCGACTCGTTAAATATTTTTTCTAAAATCCTTGTAGATAAATTATCGCGAGATTTTATAACACCCTGCTGAGTATCAAACAAACTATGCAAAATCTCTTCTGTGGCATTAGGATGTTTAGCTACTTCTGCTTGTATTTCTTTACTAGAATGTTCCGATAATACTGCTAATACCTCTGAGGATGTAATGGGGTTTTTAGCTACGGCTAATTGAATCCTAAATACTTTATCCCCTGCTAGCTTTAATAATGTTTCTTCAGCAGATGAGGGGTTTTGGGCTACTGCGAGTCTAATCCAATCCCAATTACTATCACTAAGATTATCTAATTGCTGGCTATCAGTATCCCAGTTACTTGCTACTCGGTGTTGTCCTTTAACTAACTCAACTAATCCTGAAGAGCAGTTAGGATTGTATTCTACGGCGATGCGGATGGATAACTCTAGATCGCCGATTAATTGTTCTAATAATGTTGGTGGCGTGTCAGGAGATTCTGCTACCTGCAAGCGGGGTTCTAAAGTGGGTTCTTGTGCTAATCTGGCTAGTAGTTTGGTGCGATGCCTTCGGCTAGCTTCGCAATCGCTTTTACTCAGATAGGGATGGTTTAAACCTTGAATCAGATATTCTGGGGGAACATACTCGCTCAGAAAATAGACGGGTAACGGGGCAATTTTTAGTAACTCTACAGCTAACCTGTCATTTTGTCCTAGATAGCGTGATTTTAATTTATTCTCTACAGCATCTTGCCAAGCTTCTGTTAATTCCCCAGCATAATTAACGTGCATTTGTGCTGCTTCCGCTACTTCTAAATTTTCGCTATTTGCCAACACTTCCAAAACATTGCGGAGGGTATCGGGATGACTGGCGACGGCTATTTGTAAAGCGATGTCTTCCTTTAAAATTTCTTCAGGGGAATTACCAAAAGCTTCTAAAGCTTGAACATCTAGAGAAATCAATTTTTCCATAAGAAATAAAAATAAGTATATATTTACTTAATACAAAGATACTGTCAAATAATTGATCGCTTAACATTCTTATAGATATTTTTCCCATTTGGCAGATTTGATTTCCATTGTTACTTTTGAAAAGCGATAATAGCTTTCGATGAAAAAGAGCAGATAAAAGCTATATTTAAGGACGAAGTAACACCGTGAATTATCGTAGTTTTATTTTATCTCATATAACAACTTTTTTAGTTTGTCTATTATGCCTGTTTGTTGTATCATTGCCAGCTAATGCTCAAATGGAACAGCGTGACTACATCACTTTAGAAACATTGCAAAATAAAGTAGATAACTTAGCTCAAGATAAAGGCAAAGAAAAAATAGATCTAAGCAATTTTATAATAGACTTATCTGGTTCTGACAATGAATTTAGTCAACAGTTTTACCAAAAAATAAACAATACTATTAGTCGGGCATCTAATCCTATAGGAATTGACTTTAGTGATTCTATAATTCAAGGGGATTTTAAACTCAATCAGTTGGGAATTTATAGTGCAGTCGGAGAAGGCGCACTACATTCTTTATTTACTCCTGTCGAACAAGAACAAATCGAACAATATTACCCAGTTAACAAAGATCTTAGTCAAGATATTCCTAGAATTAATATCTTTCGTGGTGGCTTGAATTTTATGGGGACTATTTTTACAGGGGAAGTCGAAGGAGATAATAGTTTATTTCTGCAACCAGTAATTGCTACTTCAGCAAAATTTCAAAGTACAGTTAAGCTCGAACGCAATATTTTTGGGAAAGAGGTTGACTTCAGCAATAGCATTTTTGAACAGGGTATTAATATTAGCCACAGCCACTTTTTCTCTACAGCCAAGTTTAAGGAAATTGATGTCAAAGCAATCAGCGATTTTAGTCAAAGTCAGTTTGAAGAATTGACAGAGTTTAACAAGTCACTATTTAAGCAAGTTACTGATTTTACTCGTACCGCTTTTATTCAACCAGTAAATTTTAGTGGGGTAATATTTAGCGATCGCCTTATTTTTGCCAAGAGCAAATTTTTAGATTCACTAATCTTAATTAATACTACTTTTGAGAAAACTGTAACTTTCCGCGATATTTATCTCAACGGCATAATTAATCTTCAGGATGCTCATCTATTAGATCGTCTTGACTTTAGTAATGGTTTTTTCACCTCTAAAGCTAGCATTAATACTTCAGGATTGGCTTTTGATAGTGCAGAAGCAAAAATAATTGGCGAAAAAGGAATAGGTAAGTTTATTGATGTTAATAAATTAGAATCGAATGAAACTGTATTGCGTAATTTGATTCGCAATTTTCGCAGTTCCGAACAGATCGGCGATGCTAACTATTTAGAATATAAAAGAGAACAATTAAGAGCTAAACAAATAAGCGATCGCCTGTTTAAAACATCTTGGCGAAAAGTATTTACCTGGGGATGGATTAAATTAATTCCTCAGTGGTTGACGCTCAATCTTTTATTAATTCTGGGAGACTATGGCACCAATATCAATCTTATCTTTACTATTGGCATAATCATAATTAGCTTCTTTAGCCTATTATTTTGGCTGATTGATCGCTATCGCCCTAATATATCTCAGCCAATTATACCCAGTCGTTACGAAATAATAGTAATGTGTGGCAGCTATTTTTTGTTTACTACTTTAGGCATAATAAACCTTTTACTGACTGCGGATCGACCATTGATTGCTTTATTTGGCATCGCCATAATCTTGTTACCCATACCAGTTCTAATTACTAGCTTGATATATATAAAAGGAAGATACCATAAGCTTCTCGACACTACCTATTTTGTCGAAGATGGTTCGTTGAGGGAGTTTCGCTTACTGATCGGGCGTTTACCTATAATGCCTCGCTTTCCCTTCTATCGCGATCGCTTTCAACCAATTCTTTGGGACAGACGCTGGAATTGGCTCAACTATTACGATCTTAGCTTTAACAATATTTTTAAATTCGGCTTTAACGATATTCGCCTGAGAGATGAACATTTACCAGGATCGATCTCTACACTGGTTTGGTATCAATGGTGTTTGGGAGTTTTGTACGTTATTTTGTTACTGTGGACTCTTTCCCGTACTATTCCTGGTCTAAATCTCCTGATATACTTTTAAACGGCAAATCAATGTGCGATCTTCCCGAACAAGGCTGGCGATCGCTCGTCGTTCAAAAGCTATTAGCAATCGTATTCACAACCCCAAATCATAAAATCAGCAAGAATTATCTTAAATGTGTCGATTATTAGGCTACCTTGGTGACTCGATTCAATTAGATCGTATATTAATCGAACCAGAACATTCCCTTGTAGTTCAAAGCTACAAACCCCAAGAGATGACAGCAGGGTTGCTAAATGCAGATGGCTTTGGCATTGGCTGGTACGACTCTCAACCCGATAGCAAACCCTATCACTACAGAAATGTCTTACCTATTTGGAATGATGCCAATCTTCCTCAATTGGGACGTTATATTCAATCTAGCTGCTATTTGGGATACGTGCGTAGTGCTACCTCTAATCTTTCGGTAGACATAATTAACTGTCAGCCGTTTTCTCATCAGAATCTGTTATTTATTCATAACGGCTTCATAGATAACTTTCGGCAAACCTTGTATCGTCCCATTCGTAATAATTTGGATGACTTTGCATATCGACGTATTGAAGGTACTACCGACTCAGAACACATATTTGCTCTAATTGTTAACGAACTGGAAACAAAGACAGATATCAGTCTCCAACAAGCCCTACAAAATACCCTGGAAAAACTGATCGAACTAAGTCAACCAGATGATATCGGCTTCTCGGCAAATATCGTCCTGAGTAACTCCAAAGAATTAGCTGCCTGTCGTTACTCCAATCGCGAACGCAATCCTACCCTGTACTATATAAAAGATAGCAATTCCTATTCTAATGCAGTCATTGTCGCCTCTGAACCCATGTTTGATGGTGATTGGGTTAGCTTTCCCGAAAACAGCATTATTGGTGTGAAAGAAAATCTTGAAATCAACTTCAATTCAATCTCCTAGAAACTCTATCTTGCTGGAACTACAGCAAGTGCGTCAGGGTACTTTAGACTTACTATCAGAAGTCGATAGTTCGTTGTTTTTTACCCAAGCACATCCAGACTTTAGTCCGATTGGCTGGCATTTTGGTCATATTGCCTTTACTGAGGCTTACTGGATTTTGGAGTATTTGGCAAAACTATCCCCTAGCTTTGTCGAATATCATCGTTTATTCGCCGCAGATGGACTACCTAAAAAAGAGCGTCAAAACCTCCCAGATGTTGCGGTTGTTCGAGACTATCTAAAAGCTATTAGAGAAAGGGTTCTCAAATATTTAGCATTAGCACCAGTAAAACAACAGGAACGATTGTGGCGATGGCTGATTCAACACGAAAGCCAACACTGTGAGACGATCGCTTTTTTATGGCAACTACATCAGCAGCGTAGTAACACCCATTTTCAAATCAACTTTGATCGCCCTAAACCACTTGCAGCCAGCAAAAATCTAATCGTGCCAGACATGGTTGAAGTCAAGCAAGGTGAATACATTTCTGGCAGCAATGCGATCGCAGCCCTAGACAACGAACGTTCCCCCCATAAAATTTATTTAGACACCTACTGGATCGATCGCTTTCCCGTTACTTGCCAACAGTACAGCAGATTTATGGCGGAAGGAGGCTATCAAGAGAGTCAATATTGGTCTGCTGCGGGCTGGCAATGGTTGCAAGAAAATCCCGTTTCGCAACCTCTATATTGGTCGGATTCGGTTGATTGGCTAGACCATCCCGTCTGTGGAGTCAGCTACTACGAAGCCGAAGCCTATGCCAAGTTTGTTGGCAAAAGACTGCCTACCGAAGCGGAATGGGAAAAGTCTTCCTTGGGTTCGTCATCTAAGTGCAATCATAGCTGCCTAATCGGACATACTACCCCTGTCAATGCTTATGGCGATCGCAGTAAATATGGATGTCAAGATATGCTGGGCAATGTCTGGGAGTGGACATCATCTTGGTTTGCTGCTTATCCTGGCTTTGTTAGCTATCCCTACTCAGGCTATTCTGAGGTTTATTTCGATAACCAACATAAGGTGTTGAAGGGGGGAAGTTGGGCGACAAATAGAGTGGGTCTGAGGACTAGCTTTCGTAATTGGTATCATCCTCACGTGAGAGAAATTCTGGCAGGCTTTCGCTGCGCCAAGGATTAATCTTAATCGATGCAAAACTGCAAAGTTCTATTGTTCTACGCTCAACAACTCCCCATTCCCCAGACTGCTAGAAGTTTCAGCAGAAAAAGACCATCCAGCAAAAAATATTGCTAAAACAGCAATCAAAAAGAGTTTGATCGCTATAGGGGTTTGCAGAGGAATGCGAGATTTAAACATAGTCTTTGATTCAAACAAAATAGCTTGTTAATTACCATTGTAGTAATGGCGAAATACAGTCAGCTACCGTGATTTCAACTATTTCTATTATCTCTCATTTCCTCCACTTTGTGACTACTTTTCTCCCTAAAGCTTAATTCTATAGTTCGTCTCCCAAATATTTAGCCACTGTTTGTACGTCCTTATCTCCTCTACCAGAACAGTTAAATACAATTCTTTGAGTGCCTGTTAACTGGGGGCAGAGCTTTTCTAGATACGCAAAGGCGTGAGCTGTTTCCAAAGCAGGAATAATACCTTCTTGTTCGGAGAGTAAACGCAGTGCTGTGATCGCTTCGACATCAGTGACAGCATAATACTCTGCTCGTTTGGTATCCTTAAGATAGCTATGTTCGGGACCGACCCCAGGATAGTCCAAACCCGCACTAATTGAATGCGCTTCAATGATTTGTCCTTGCTTGTCTTGCAGCAGATAGCTCATCGCACCGTGCAACACTCCAGGCGTGCCTTCAGTTAAAGTTGCTGCATGCTTGCCCGAAGCCACGCTTTCTCCTGCCGCCTCGACTCCAATCATCCGTACGCTAGACTCGGGAATAAACTCGTGAAATAAACCCATGGCGTTTGAACCGCCGCCCACACAAGCAATCAAAATATCGGGTAGCCCGCCCCACTTTTCTTGGCACTGCTGGCGAGTTTCTCTACCAATTACTGCATGAAAATCTCTCACCATCATGGGGTAAGGGTGAGGTCCCGCAACCGAACCCAAAATATAGTGAGTGCTTTCAACATTAGTTACCCAATCGCGAATTGCTTCTGAAGTGGCATCCTTAAGAGTTCCCGTCCCCGCCGAAACAGGCTGCACCGTCGCCCCTAAAAGGCGCATCCGAAAGACATTGAGCTTTTGCCTTTCCATATCTTCTACGCCCATGTAGATGATGCATTCCAAACCAAAGCGAGCGCAGACTGTAGCGGTGGCAACGCCATGCTGTCCCGCACCAGTTTCAGCGATAATGCGCTTTTTGCCCATACGAATTGCTAGTAATGCTTGAGCCAGAGCATTGTTGATTTTGTGTGCGCCCGTGTGGTTTAAGTCTTCTCGCTTGAGATATATTTCAGGAGTAAAATCAGAACGAGTGTAGTGTTGACTCAAACGTTCGGCAAAATAAAGGGGATTGGCACGACCGACATAATCTTTTAACAAACCCTGCAATTCTCGATTAAAGTCGGGGTCGTTTTTATACTTGTTAAAAGCCGCTTCTAATTCAGCCAGGGCAGGCATCAAAGTTTCGGGAACGTACTTACCACCATAAGGACCAAAACGTCCTAGTTCGTCGGGTACTGAGGCGGAAGTGGTTCTAATGGGAGTAGCAGTCATAAAAATATCTTCTAGGCTTGATAATAGTCATGTTTATAATTCTACTAAAGCTTGTCCCGAGGAGACGAGCGGTATATATTCAACATGTAGGTAGGACTAAGCTCGGGAAATCTCCACATTTCTTGGCATCAATTTTTAATGCCTGTCGAGCCGATTCCTTGAATAAACTGTTTTTGTCCGATCGCAAAAAGCATAATTACAGGAATAGTAGCGATAACTACTGCTGCCATTAACAAAGACCAGCTATTGGTAAATTGCTCCTGAAATTCGGCTAAAGCTAGCTGCACGGTTCTCAACTCTGGGCGCGTAGAAAAGACTAGGGGTTTGAATAAATCGTTCCACTCGCCAATAAAAGTAAACAAAAATAGAGTTACTAATGCAGGGCGAGCGAGGGGTAGCATAATTTGCGTTAAAATTTGCAGACGATTTGCTCCATCAAGGGTTGCTGCTTCTTCCAACTCTACAGGAATGCTGGCAAAATATTGGCGCATCAAAAAAATACCAAAGCCATTGGCTGCCGTAGGCAAAATCAACGACCAATAGGTATTGATTAGATTGGCGTATTTTAAGATGACGAAAATAGGAATTACCAGTAGCTGAAACGGAATTACCAGAGTAGCCAAAATTAACAGTAAAACTATCTGTCTTCCTTTAAAATTTAATCGAGCTAAAGCATAGCCACATAGTGCAGAGGTAATTATTTGCAGTGCAGTCACGCTTAACGCCACAAAAGTAGAATTGGCAAAAGCAGATAAAAATTTTCCTCTCTGCCAAGCTGCTTGGTAATTAGACAACGTAAAAGAGCCATCATCAGCCGCTAAAGAACTTTGCAGCACGATAAACAAAGGAGACAAAACAAGCATCGCTCCTAAAATGAGAATCGAAATAGTCAGTACCCGACCGAGTGAAATATTAGAATTTGCTAATTGCGATCGCTTTTTCATATAGTCGTTCCAATTAATTGACCTACGATTTTAATTTATTCGTTCGTCCTAAAGGATACCGCTTCGCATAAGGGATTGGGGATTGGGGATTGGGTATTGAGGAATGAAGAATAGTACATAATTTCGCTTGGTTTCTATTTGGAATGACTATAAATGCAAAATTGTCAGATAAAAATGATTCAATAATCCCTGCGACCAATCGATCGCCCAAAATCGTGTAATACTGATCTTTATGAATAAGTTCCCTGTTTTGACTGTGAAAGAGGGGGTATTTTATTGAGAAAATTTTATACCAGACAATGAGCAAAAAACGAGTATTATCGGGAATCCAAACCACGGGTAATTTACATTTAGGTAATTATTTAGGTGCAATTCGCAACTGGGTAGACATACAGCAGGATTACGATAACTATTTCTTTTTTGCCGATCTTCACGCTATTACTGTACCTCACGATCCTAAAGTACTAGCTGAAAACACATTTAAATTAGCGGCAGTATATCTTGCCTGCGGTATCGATTTGGAATGCTCGACTATTTTTGTTCAGTCTCATGTCTCTGCTCATAGCGAGTTAACCTGGTTGTTTAACTGTATTACTCCCCTCAACTGGTTAGAAAGAATGATTCAGTTTAAGGAAAAAGCCGTCAAGCAGGGAGAAAATGTGGGAGTTGGCTTGTTGGACTATCCCGTATTGATGGCAGCAGATATTTTGCTTTACGATGCGGATGTCGTCCCCGTGGGCGAAGATCAAAAGCAACACCTGGAATTGACTAGAGATATTGCAGCCAGAGTTAACGATAAATTTGGCAAAAAGAAAAAGCCTGTCTTAAAAGTACCCGAACCCATGATTCGTAAGGAAGGTGCTAGGGTAATGAGTCTGACAGACGGAACCAAAAAAATGTCCAAATCCGATCCTTCAGAATTGAGTCGTATCGATTTACTAGATCCCCCAGACGCAATTAAAAGAAAAATTAAAAAGTGCAAAACAGATCCCGTAAAAGGACTTGCCTTTGACGATCCAGAACGTCCAGAATGTCATAATCTATTGAGCCTATATCAAATTTTGGGTAATAAAACCAAAGAAGAAGTTGCTGCCGAATGCCAGGATATGGGTTGGGGTCAGTTTAAACCTTTGCTGACGGAAACCACCATAGAAGCACTCAAACCGATTCAAGACAAATATCACGAGCTAATGGGCGATCGCAGTTATCTCGATACTGTGTTGCGGGATGGTGCCGAAAAAGCCAGCTTAACAGCCAATCAAACCCTAACTAGAGTTAAGGATGCGTTAGGATTTCTGCCTCCTCGCTAGACGGTAAATCGATCAAGAAAATCCGACGCAAACCCTAACTTGTTCTGTCGGAATGATAAATGATAAACGCTAAATGAAATGACGAATAATCTTCGACAAGCAGTAATCAATAAAAATTTCGTAATCACGGCTGAAGTAGCTCCTCCCAAGGGAGGCAACCCTCGCCGCATGCTGGAAGTAGCCAAGAAACTTAAAAGTAGAGTACATGCAGTCAACGTTACCGATGGTAGCCGCGCCGTGCTGAGGATGTCTTCTGTTGCTGCCTCTACAATTTTATTGCAACATGGAATCGAACCAGTATGTCAGGTTGCCTGTCGCGATCGCAACTGTATTGGTTTACAGGCAGATCTGATGGGCGCTCACGCACTGGGTATTCGTAATGTCTTGGCACTAACGGGCGATCCTATAAAAGCTGGAGATCATCAAAAATCCAAGTCGGTTTTTGAGCTAGAGTCTGTCAGGCTGCTTAAATTAATTGCCAAGCTCAACACTGGGGTTGATTTTAACGATAAGGCGATGCCCGATGATGCCTTAGATCTATTTCCTGGTGCGGCTGTCGATCCGCAGCTTAAAAGTTGGTCGGGATTGCAAAAAAGGTTTGAGAAAAAATTGGAAGCTGGCGCGCAGTTCTTTCAAAGTCAAATGATCACCGATTTTGATAAGTTAGACAAATTTATGAATCAAATTGCCTCTATCAGCGATAAGCCAATTTTGGCAGGGATTTTTCTGCTAAAGTCAGCAAAAAATGCCAAGTTTATCAATAATTACGTTCCAGGAGTCAATATTCCCGATTCTATTATCCAAAGGTTAGCCGATGCAGAAAAGCCTTTAGAAGAAGGGGTCAAAATTGCGGCAGAACAAGTCAAGTTAGCACAGATAATGTGTCAGGGAGTGCATCTAATGGCAGTCAAACGAGAAGATTTAATCCCTGATATTTTGGACATGGCGGAAATTAAACCTATCAAATTCTCATCGTAAGAAATGCTATAAAACAAGTCTAAATTTTCTAAGCTTTTCTAAACGTAGCCATCAACAGCAAAATAACGCCAATATTAATCGAGACATCAGCTAAATTAAAAACAGGAAAGTTAATCAAACGGAAATCAAGAAAATCTACTACATAACCAAACAAAAAGCGATCGATTCCATTGCCTACTGCTCCTGCTAGGATAAATCCATAGCCCAGCTGTTCTAGCAGGCTAATTCTGGGGCTATACCAAACAAAAGCAATTAGCATCAAACTAACTACCAAAGACACCCAGCGCAATATCTCTACCTGTCCGCTAAACGCGCTAAAAGCTGCCCCCGTATTTATTACATAAGTTAGATGAAATACCCCTTCCCAGAGGGGAAAAGTATCGTTAATTTCTGCAAAGTTTTGCACTACTAAATATTTGGTTATCTGGTCAAAAATAATGCCCAAAATAGCAACAAGCCAGAAAATTCGTTTGCGCTTCATTAATTTGTTTCTCATAACATTAAATATAAATAAAAACAGAACTGAGTTATAATTGTTAAGAAATTTTGAGCTAACGACACAAAAGTCTATAGACCAATCCTTATGTCTCTTCCAATTCGCAACATTGCAATCATTGCCCACGTCGATCATGGTAAAACGACTCTCGTAGATGCACTACTTAAACAATCGGGGATTTTCCGCGAAGGTGAAGACGTACCAGATTGCGTCATGGACTCCAATGACCTCGAACGAGAGCGAGGAATTACTATTCTGTCCAAGAATACAGCAGTTAGTTATAAAGACACTTTAATCAATATTGTCGATACACCAGGACACGCAGACTTTGGTGGAGAAGTAGAGCGAGTTTTGGGAATGGTTGACGGTTGTATCCTAATTGTTGATGCCAATGAAGGTCCCATGCCCCAGACTCGCTTCGTGCTAAAAAAGGCGTTGGAAAAAGGCTTGCG
>JBCDCO010000171.1:0-12063 GCA_039181635.1 Cyanobacteria bacterium P01_G01_bin.19
ATCAAAATTTTGTAGGCAGATTCTGGGAGTTGATTCATGGCTGTTGCTGAGGCGTAAGTTTGAGGATGATGTCAAAATCAAAATTAGCAATTTTACTTGCTAGAGCTTCTCGAACAAACTCGTGTTCGTCAGGAATCTGTCGAATGAGTTCGAGTAAAAGCTGTTCGTCCAGTTGGGAAGCCGCTTGGTTAACCTCTGCCAGCCATTGAGGAGGCATAAAAGATAAATCGTCCGATTCGATGTTTTGACTATCGGGCAGATCGTCAATTCGACAGGACGGAGTTTCTTCGTAAATATAGCTAACGTCTGTGTGTTTGGCAATTTTTTCAAATAGAAGGGTATCTTTAATTGGTTTACTCAGGAAGTCATCACAACCAGCCTTAAGAATCTCGATTTTACTTTCAGCAAAGGCACTAGCAGTTAGAGCAATAATCGGGACTTGCCGCTCTAAAGAACTTTGCTTGATCTTAATTGTGGCATCAATACCATCCATGACTGGCATATGAATATCCATCAAGATCAGATCGGGATTCCAAGTCGACCAAATATCAATGCTTTCTCGACCATTTGCTGCTTCTTTAGTAATAAATCCTACTCTAGTCAGTAGATGGTTTAACAACAGCCGATTTTCTGCTTTATCATCCACAATTAAGATGCGATACTCGCGACTATTTGCTGCTAAGGCGATCGCTCTTTTAGGCGATCGCAAGTCATTTTCAACTACCGCTACAGATTTTACTGGGATCGTAAATAAGAAAGTAGAACCATAGCCATACTCACTTTCTACAGTAATGTTCCCTCGCATTAAATGGGCAAATTTACGACCGATTGACAAGCCAAGTCCCGTTCCCTGTTGCGATTTTACTCCTGCTGCCGTCTGGACAAAAGGATCGAATAATCGCTCTATTTCTGCAGGAGAAATACCAATTCCCGTATCGCGAACGGCAAAATTCAACTGGGTTTCGTCAGAACTATAGTAGCTGGCAGTTACGGTTAGGGTAACTTCTCCTTGAGGAGTAAATTTAATCGCATTGTTAATGAGGTTGATTAAGATTTGCCGTACTTTTACCCGATCGCTTTGAATATAGGGAGGAACATCAGGCGCGCGATGGAAAACTAGGCTTAAGCCCTTGCCTTCAGCTTTAAACCGCAGCATATCTTCTAAAGTATCTAGCAGATGATGGAGATCGAAATTTTCTGCTTTGAGATTGGTCTTTCCTGCCTCGATCTTGGTTACTTCTAAAACATCGTTAATTAAAGCCAACAGGTGTTCGCCACTCTGATTGATAATGCGGAGAGTTTCCTTTTGCTGTTTAGTGACGCTAGGATCGCGGAACATCACCTGAGAAAAGCCCAAAATGACGTTAAGAGGGGTGCGTAGTTCGTGACTCATGTTTGCCAGAAAGCTGCTCTTGGCAACGTTTGCTCGATCTGCGCCTTCCTTTGCCTGCTTGAGCTGTTGATTTTGCAAATTTACTAAAATACGCTGCTGTTTTTCCTGCTCGAGTAATTTTGCTTGATGCAGGGCAATTCCTAACTGAATCGCAATTCTCTGCATAAATTCAATTTCGACCTTTTTCCATTCCCGAAGATGAGCTAGCTGATAGATACACAACAAACCCCACAGCTTACCTCCCTGAAACAGGGGAACCACCAAATAAGACCTAATATCGAAAGATAATAATATTTCTTGGTGACAGTCGCGCAAATCGGCAGTATGAGTATCAGAGATTGCCAGAACATCTCCTTCTTCATACTTCACCGCTAAATAGGTATCAAAAAAACATTCTTGAATGCGATCGCCAATTGCCGAATTATCTTGCTCGATTAAGTCCCGATCTTGAACGATAAATTCCCCCAAGCTTCGATCTAAGACATCACCTTGGTCAAAATTTTCCCATAGTTGAAAAACGCCAACTCGATCTACTTCAAGAAACCGCCTTATCTGAGTAGTTGCGGTCTGAAAAATTGCTTGAGTATCGAGACTTTGGTGAATAGCTTGGGTAATCTGGTTGAGTAACTTGGTTTTTTGTAGCTGATATTCTAAGGCTGCTTCGGTTTGCTTGCGTTCGCTAATGTCTTCTAAAATCTCTAAATATTGAATCGGACGGTTGTTTTCATCTAAGGAAGGAACAATCGTTGCGTTGACCCAATACTCACTGCTATCTTTAGCGCGACAAAAAATCTCCCCCTGCCATATTCCCCCATTTTCTATGGTATTCCACAAATCTTGCCAAAATTCTGGGGGATGATAGCCAGAGTCGAGCGGTCTGTGAGTATTGCCCACAAGCTCAGTAGCCGAATATTGGAAAAACTGACAAAAGCGATCGTTGACGTAGATAATCTTTCCTTTTGTATCGGTAATACTGACGATCGCCGAACGAGTTAGGGCTGCTTGAAAATCTGATAGCTGTCTAAAGGACTTGTTGATGCTTGCTTCTGTCTGTTGCTTAGTAGTTACATCTTCGCAAGTTCCCAAGATGCCAATCACCTTACCATCCGCATCGTGGAGCGGAATTTTATTCGTCTCCATCCAGGTTAGCTTACCCTCGGCGTTTACCTGAGTCTCTAGGATGCCATACTCAGCCGCATTATTTTCTATTACACGGCGATCGCATTCCCGATACCAATCTGCCTCTTCCTTTGTCCAAGGCATATCATAATCATTTTTATGGATAATGTCTTGGGGTGATTTTAATCCTGCAAGTTCGCAAAAAGAGCGATCGCATCCTAAAAAATTAGAATCGAGATCCTTCCAGAAAATTGTTTGCGGTAGTCGATCTATTATTAACTGTAGCCATTCAGTAGTTTCGAAAGGTTCGAGTCCAAATTTATCGGTCGTCATTAGGATATTTTTACTTGACTTGACAGTAAGATCACCGTCAAATTGATGACACTTTGTTACTGAGTATTCCCAAAATTCAGGGGAATAGCTCAATTTAAAACTGCCAAATCAAAAAAAATCCCATCGGGTTTATGATGATATTACGTGAGTTCGAAGTTCGGAATTCGGAGTTAGAAGTTGTGTTATTCATAACGAAAGAATAAGGAATTCAAACCTTAAAAAATTAGAGAGTTACACAATTTTTAAGTTTTTATCAATTCGTCGAACTCACGTGATATTAGTTAAGTCAAGTAGAATTAATGAATCAGATTAAGTTAATGCACGCCAAGCTTCATCGCGTAACCGTGACCGAAGCTAATGTAAACTATGTCGGCAGTATTACTATTGATCGCGACTTAATGGAAAAGGTAGGCATCCTCCCTTTAGAAGAAGTAGATGTAATTAATCTCGATAATGGTAAACGTTGGTCTACCTATGCCATTGCAGGAGCAGCAGGCAAAGGAGGAATTTGTCCCAATGGTGGTGCGGCTCTTCTGTGTAAACCAGGAGACTTACTAATTATTATTGCTTATGAATACTGCGATCGCGCCTCGGTCATGCAGCACGGACATCAAGCAAAAGTTATAGTTGCGGACGAACACAATCTTTGTCGAGAATACATCGAACAAGAACTTATTCCCGATGGCGATATTCTGGATTTTAAAACTTCATCCTATTAACTCTTGTCTTTTGCAGCGCGATCGTCTCAAACGAAGAACAATAGCTGGAAAACATTTCTAAAGCTTAAGGCTTAAGGCTTAGAGCTTATAGCTATTAACCAGCGAAGCGAGATAACTTGTCTTAAACTCGAACTGCCTGCTGCAAACGATACAGAGTAGCGTAGTGTTTGCCTTTTGCGAGCAATTGTTCGTGAGTGCCACTTTCGAGGATTTTTCCCCCTTCCAGATAGAGAATTAAATCGGCATTCTGAGCCGTTTTAAGATCGTGAGTAATCAGGAAAGTAGTAGAGGACTTTGTTAAGCGATCTAGGGCTTCAGAAACAATTTTTTCGCTGTGGTTGTCCAAGCCTACCGTAGGTTCGTCAAGAACCACAATCGGAGCATTACGGATAGCAGCACGGGCGATCGCAATTCTTTGTCTTTGTCCCCCCGAAAGAGTTGCTCCTCTTTCCCCAACAACAGTATCGTAGCCTTCTGGTAACGCCATAATAAATTCATGGGCATTAGCCAAACGAGCCGCAATTTTTACTTCGCGATCGGTGGCATCGCTGCAACCATAAGCAATATTATCTCTGATGCTGGTAGCAAACAAAATGCTATCTTGTAGAACGATACTGATTTGGCTTCTTAAAGAATCTAAAGTATATTCCTTGATATCGTAACCATCGATTAAAACCTCTCCTTCCCTGGGATCGTATAAACGCAGCAGCAAGCTGACTAAAGTAGATTTGCCACCGCCAGAAGCCCCTACCAAAGCAATCTTCTGTCCTGGCATAGCAGTGAAAGAAATATTATTGAGGGTATTATCTTGACTTTCGTAGGCAAAGCTAACGTCTCGAAACTCGACTATACCTCTAAAAGTACTGGCATTACGGGCATAAGAAGAGTTCTTGACTTCGGGCACAATCTCCAAAAGATTAACAATTCTTTCTCCAGAAGCGATCGCCTTGGCTATTTGTCCCGTATACTGAGCTAGCTTACGCATCGGCTTAAAAGCTACCTTGAGGTAAGTTATAAACACTAGCAGATCTCCAGGGGTAATCGCTCCCGTCATGACTAGCTGTACCCCACGCCACAAAACTACAGAAGTGGCGATCGCTACTAAAATTTCTACGGTACGTTCTTGTCCTGCTTTTAACTTTTGAGCCTGTGCGCTTTCATTAAGACTCTTCTGGTTTTGCTTGGCAAAGTTCTTTTCTAGAAGAGATTCGAGGGATAGAGCCTGCACGACTTTGATTGCCCCCATTGCCTCGGCAGCACTAGCTGCCATTGCCCCTTCTCTTTTACGCTGCTTTTTTGCCACCTTATGAATCTTTTTGCTCATGGTTGCGGTAGTCATCAAGAATATGGGAAAAACTGCGATCGCAACCAAGGCTAGCTGCACGTTGAGCCACATCATCACCGCCAGCATCCCCATCATAGTTAAGGTATTTGCCAATAGGGGCAGTGCAGCAACTACCGTAACTTCTCTAATTCTTTCTACATCGTAGGTAACGCGAGTGATTAAATCCCCTGTCTTGGCTTTGTTATGAAACGATAAAGACAAGCTTTGAATGTGGGAGTAGAGATTAGCTCGTATCTCGCTCATGATTTTGGTAGCCGCTACCGCCATTCCCGCCGTACTGACGTAAGCCATCGTACCTTTAAGAATCGCTATTACTACCAATGCCAATACCAATAGAGTAAGCAATTGAAGTACGGTTAGACTATCTAGCACAGGAACTTGCAGATTTTCTACCTGAAATCCTTTAAAAATTATTTCATCAAAAATAAATTTAAGCGGCCAGGGTTCGAGCAAACGAACACCTGTTTCGGCTAGCAACGCTAAAAATGAGATGGTGACTAATCCGCTTTGCTTGCGAATTTGCGGAAAGAAATAGTTGGCAATCCTTTTGCTGCCAGAAATTGCTTCAGCTAAATTTTGAGGACGCTTTTTTTTCATAGGGATACACGGGAGTAGAGAAACTCAGTCTCTTTAGAGCTGAGAGGAACTACGACACGAGCGATTTTAACCGCCGTGAATCTATACAAAAGTTGTATTTCGCTGTATTATTGGTTCTATAGCGAAATAAATCCATTAAATGTACGCCACTCAAAAGAACCAACTTAGACGACTGAATCAGCAAGAGTTTACTGCTCTGACTGTTTTGTGTCGTTTGAGTAAAAATCTTTTCAATCTGGCACTGTACGAATCTCGGCAGTACTTCTTTCAAGAAAGAAAACGCCTGAGCTATGAATCTAACTACCATATCTGCAAGTCAAATGAGAACTATCGACTGCTTAATACCGATGTTGCTCAACAAACAATGAAGGTAGTTGATAGAAGTATGAGATCTTTTCTGGGATTGCTCGAAGCAATATCTATTGGACGCTGTGACGCAGCACGAAGTGCAGATCGTCGCGCTAGCGCACGACTGGGACGCTTTGCGTCCGCACCACAACTGCCCAGGTATTTGCCCAAAGAAGGATATTTTCCTTTGATTATTCCTAGAATTAGACTCAAAGACGGATGTTTTGCTGTACCCATGTCTAGAGAGTTTAAAAAGGAATATGGCGAGGTAAAAATCCAATTGCCAGAAAGACTCAAAAGTAGAAAAATTAAGGAGGTACGAATACATCCAAAGTACTCTGCTCGATGGTTTGAGATTGAATACATCTATGAAGACGAGAAAATAGAAACATCTGTAGATCCCAAGGCGGCTATCGCTTTGGATTTGGGAGTTGATAATCTTTGCGCTTGTATTGATAGTATCGGGCATCAATTTTTGATTGATGGGAAACGACTTAAAAGCATTAATCAGTGGTACAACAAGCGAAATGCTCAACTTCAATCTATTAAAGATAAGCAGGGTATACAATCTTTTACCCATAAGCAAGCTAGACTTTACCAATGGCGTAGCAATTGCGTTAGAGACTATCTGAATAAAGCAACAAGAATAATAATTAACCATTGTCTCGAGCATCAAATAGGTAAGCTGATAGTTGGTTACAATCCAGGTATCAAACAAGAGATTAATATCGGCAAATCTAACAATCAAAACTTTGTCCAGATACCATTTTGGCAGTTGAGAAGAAAGCTTGAAGCACTCTGTTCTAGGTATGGAATTGAGTATCTTGAACAAGAGGAGAGTTACACCTCGAAAGCTAGTTTTTACGATCAAGACGAAATCCCTGTATACGATGCCCACGATTCCACCAAATATAAATTCTCTGGAAAGAGAATCAAACGCGGGTTGTATAGGACAAAGAATAAACATTTAGTTTCTAGCGATATAAATGGTAGTGCCAATATTTTGGCTAAATGTATACACGGACTGGATTATCAGCGAGTGAGTAGCGGGTTTTTGGCGAACCCTCTAAGGGTCACTATCTCTTAGGAATCTGCCCTGATTCATCGGGCAGAGCGTCAATTACTATTCACCATCGATCAAATTGTTGGTAGAGATTTACTTGTTGCCAACGCCTCAATATTGCCGACGCTGGCTTGATGTTCCTTGTTGCCTAAAGCATTGAACATTGAACATTGAACAGTTAATTTGAAGCGATCTTGTGGGGTCTAATACCCCAGCTTCTACAAGCTGTATGTTTCAGTTAGGGTTCAATCCCTAATTGAAACCTGATAAATGATAAATGATTGAATATGTTTACCGTTTAGCGCTCAAGGAAAGATTTTCGCTGTTATGACGACTGCTGATATAGCTATTGAGCTTCCTCTCTCCAGCAATTAAGGTTTGTTCTAACCAGGGTTGATGGCTACCAAAGGCTAATTTCCTGGCAAAAGGACGTAAAAGAGCTTGGTGACGGCGATATCCCAAACGCTTGTAGCGTTTTTTGAAATACTTATCTTTTTTGGTTACATCCCACTTCTTACGAAAATGCTTGAGGCTAGCAATTTCCCACGCATCACTCCAACGCAGCATAAAGTAAGTGAGATCTGACCATTCAAATCCAGAATCTGGTACGTAAGTCGTTACCGAATCGGGTTCGCAATAGATTTTTCCTCCTGCATTAGTAACAGACATGGAAAAGTCGATGTGTTCTCTGGTACTAAGTAACTTCTCGTCCAGTAAACCGATGGTATCAAAGATATCTCTGCGAACTAACATACAGTGAAACTCAGCAAATTGGCATTCTCTTCTGACTAGCTTGTCCTTAACATCAGCAACGGGACGATTGACGAAATAGTGTTTCTCGTGAACCTTTCGCTGCTTGTGATCGTCTTTAACCTCTAAGTATATGTGCGCTTCCCCTCCTGCAAGGTGAATTTTAGAGTGTAAATCTTTGCCGATACATACTAAAGGACAGACTACTGTGGCTGATTCAGACTCAGCACATTCGACTAATTTTGTTAACCAACCTGCTGCCACATGAACATCATTATCGACAAACACGACGTATTCAGTATCGACATATTGCAAACCAATATTTCTGGCTTGATTGGGCGATAAATAGTGTTCGGTTCTGACTAACTCAAACTGTTTTGCTTCAGCCTGAGATCTTAAATAATTCTGAGTTTTTTCGGGAGAATTTCCATCAACATAAACTAAATCAAAAGGGTACTTAGTATGTTGATAGATGCTTTCTAGTGATTCGCGGGTATAGCTAAAGCGCTCTCTAGGAACTACTACTAAAGTTACTTTTGGTTTATCCATGATTAAAGATTATTTATTGAGGATTAATTGAGGTTTATACTGCTAAAGCTTTTATCTGAGATAAATTTTTCGCGCCTAATACGCGATCGTAAACTTTGCCCCAGTTAGCCTGTTCGACTGAGGGATTTAGATCTGCTTCTACTTTCTGTTTAGCAGCTCTGCCAAAGGCTTGCCTTAACAAAGGACGTTCGATTAATTTGGCGACCGCAATTGCTAGTTCTTCACTAGAGTAAGGATTGACGAGAAAGCCACTGACTCCATCTTCAATAATCTCGGCGATCGCATCAACGTTAGTCCCTACTACTGCTTTTTCCGCCAGCATTGCTTCTAATAAGGCATTAGGACAGCCATCATTCAGGGAAGGGATGGCAAAGATATCCATATAGGGTAAATAAGCCAAGGCTTCATCGCGACTGATTTTTCCTGTGATAACGATCCTGTCTTCCAAACCACTATTAGCTAATTCTTGTAGCCAATATTTTTCTTCTTTGGGTACAAACTGCCCAACAAATAGTAAGGTAAATTCTATCTCTAGGTTCTTGCAAGCATCCAATAAGTATTCGATCCCTTTTTTATCGCGAAAATTGCCTACCGAACCGATAACAGTCCCTTTCAATTTATCTGCCAGTAGGGGTTTGGGTAAGTTAGCAAAATCTACAGGAGCAATGGAATTGAGAAAGGCAGTAGACTTGTTGATTACTTCAGGCGTAAATAGTCTAGCTCGCTTCATCAAGTCTTGGCTGACAAAAGTAGTCCAATCAGAGTTGGCTAGAGTCCAATCAATCTGCTTTTGTTGTCTGCAGTCAAAGATATGCTTGTGCAGATCTGCACCACGCACGCTATTGATAACGGCTATGCCATTTTCTTTTGCCAGCATGGTAGTTAAAAAGCCAGTCTCATTGATAAAGAAGGCATGAACTACATCGAACTGATACCGCTGATGCAAAATATTTAGCTGTCCGTATACATCCATAAGATACTCTTGCTTACGCGCCACCTTCGATCTTATGGCGGGAAACAGACGATGGACGTGTATACCATCCTGCATCTCGGTTTTGATCTGCGATCGCCTTACCTTTCCCGCCTTAGCTAAAGCTTCTTCTTTACGGAATACAGCACGGAAGACGGCAACATGAACTTCATATCCCAATTCTTGTAGTAATAAAGAAATTCGCTTGGCTGATACGCCCACCCCACCGACATCAGGGGGAAATTCTTGAGCTGTAATGCAAATGGTTGTGTTATTCATGACTGCCGCCTGTAGATAATCTTGTTTGCTCTATTGTCAGTATCTACAAGCTCGATGAATCGTTTGTGAAACTTTTATGAGAAGAATTTCATTGTGAGATTAAACATTAAACAATAATAATTCGCTCGCTCTAAACTGAGGCGTTGGTAATTTACGTGATGACATACACAATATTACTGATCGTAGCTATAAGCTATAAGCTATAAGCTTTTTTAAAATTGTAGATAAATTAAGAATTTTAAAATCATACTCTAATTTACCAACGCCCTGACTTGTCATACCGCAATAGATTGGCTCAAATATTTTTCAATTGCTAAATTGATGACTTCTTTGCTCAAAGGTTTAACCAGATAAGCAAATGCACCTTGCTTAAATGACCATTTCTTATCAATATCTCGATTTTTTGACGAGCATACAACTATCGGGATTTGTTTGAGCCTCTCATCCTTTTTGAGTCGCCGACAAAGCTCTAAACCAATAAGTCCAGGCATTACTAAATCAGTAATAATTAAATCTGGTTTAAAGGCGATCGCTTGGTTCAACCCTTCAATGCCGTTTCTTGCAGTAATTATTTTTCGCTCGTCTGATTTGAGAAAACCAGTTACTAACTTTAGCTGTATTTCACTGTCATCAACAATCAGAATCGTTTTCATCTTTCCAATTAGAGCTAAAAAGATTTGGCGGTTAAGTGTATCTTAACCAAGACAATAACAGATCGTCTATCTGCATTGTTGATCGTAATTCACGGATAGCGATCGCCTTATCTCCTCTACCCAAATGTCTGAGATCGCTGACATAATTAAATTATTGAAAGAGTTGAGAGTTTTTATCTGACCGCAAAGTATATTACGATCTTTAGATTATAAAGTTATCTGTCAGGCAAGCCAAAAAAACTCAATTGACCATCGGAAAAGAATTTCAATCTTGCCCACTAAAAGCGATGCCTAACGGCTAGCTGCGCAACCGCTAATTGTTTATCAGGAGTTCATAAGAGAGTGGTAGTCCAAGCAAATAAAATAGAAACCAGCAACAGCTACGAAGCTAAAACTCAAGCAATTGCTAAGGAGTTAATTAAAAGTACGAGAGATAACAACATCTTTAGCAAGATGCGCGATAGTATGCGTTGGGATGATAAAGTCTTGGACTGGACTATGGCTAATCCTGGATTGCGAGTCCAGATGTTTCGCTTTATCGATACAATTCCTTCGCTTCAGAGTAAAGCGGAAATTGCCAATCACTTTCAGCAGTATATGAGTGCGGAAGAGGTTGAGTTACCCAGCGCGTTGAAAGGAATGATTAACTTTAGCAGCGCTGATTCTTTACCCGCCCAAACTGCAGCGGCTACCATTACTAAAGCGGTAGAAACCCTAGCTTACAAATATATTGCAGGGGAAAATATTAATGAGGTAATGAAAACGATCGCTCGTCTGCGAAAAGATGGCATGACCTACACCATCGATTTGCTGGGGGAAGCGGTGATTACCGAAACTGAAGCCCAAGGATATTTGCAACGCTATTTGGATCTGATCGAACAGCTAACAGAACAGGCGAAGGGATGGAAACGCAAACCAGGAATTGATTTAGCCGAGGGAGAAGAGTTACCCCAAGTACAGGTATCGGTTAAGTTAACGGCATTTTATTCTCAGTTCGATCCGTTAGATCCAGCAGGCAGCAAAAAACAAGTTTGCGATCGCATTAGAATCTTATTGCGCAAAGCTGCAGAGTTAGGCGCGGCGATTCATTTTGATATGGAACAGTATCGCTATAAAGATCTTACCCTGCAAATTCTCAAAGAATTGTTGATGGAGGAAGAATTTCGCACTCGGACAGATTTAGGCATGACGCTTCAGGCTTACCTGAGAGATTCCTATCAGGACTTGCAGGATTTGATCGCCTGGGCAAAAGAGCGAGGAAATCCTTTGACAGTTAGATTGGTCAAAGGAGCATACTGGGATCAAGAAACGATTAAATCAGAGCAAAATCACTGGCAACAGCCTGTATACAACGATAAAGCCGCAACAGATATTAATTACGAGCGCATGACCCAACTGTTGTTGGAAAATCACGAATATTTGTATGCTGCAATCGGCAGTCATAACGTGCGTTCTCAAGCTTTGGCTTGTGCGATCGCCGAAACCCTCAATATTCCTCCTCGTCGCTTTGAAATGCAGGTACTATATGGCATGGGAGATAAATTAGCCCAGGCTCTAGTTAAACGAGGACATCGGGTAAGAGTCTATTCTCCCTATGGCGAACTATTGCCAGGAATGGCTTATTTAATCCGTAGACTATTAGAAAATACCGCTAATAGTTCTTTTATCAAGCAAAATCAAGCAGAAAAACCCATTGAAGAGTTAATTGCACCACCAGTTGTTCAGGAAAGTAGGGACGAAAGGCATTTCGACCATAATGATTTTCAGAATGCAGCCGATACTGATTATGCAGATACAGAAAAACGTCTTCAAGCCGAGCAAGCATTACAACAAGTAAAACAACAGTTGGGCAAAACCTATAAGCCTCTAATCGATGGTGAGTATGTAGAAAGCATCAATTATATTGATTCGGTCAATCCTTCCAGGGAATCGGAAATAGTCGGCA
>JBCDCO010000172.1:0-11900 GCA_039181635.1 Cyanobacteria bacterium P01_G01_bin.19
ATTACCGATGATGCGATCGGTGTCGTTGAACCTGACGGAAAATATCGCACCCTTTATCAAGACGATAAATTACTTAGTTGGACTGATGGTATGGCATTTAGCAAGGATAACTATATTTACGTCACCGTCAGTCAGTTACAAAATTCTCCCCCTTTAAACAATGGCGAAAATGACTTTCAACCGCCTTTTTATATTGTCAGATTTCCTGCATTAGCTACTGGCAAAGTTGGTAGGTAAGTTGCTGCACCTATTGCTTATTCTTAGTTTTTCAGGGTCAAAAACATCTTCAATAAACTCCCTTGGTGTTGAGATGAAACCATGAACTAGAGTTAAGTCAGAGCCAGCAAGTCCTTAAATTAACACTTTCTCTTGTCTTACCTTAGTTTTGGCGACACAACCAACAATATTAATATTATAGGCTACGTAGTTTGTGTTTCTTCCTACTATTACTAGCTCTAAGCTTTGCTAGTTTTTTGATGCAGATAAGGCTAGTGGTGCGTTTAAAGTTAATAGAAAAACCTTAGTTACCTATGCCTTAAAACAAATTGAAGCTAACTTCGATCACGATCCTGACTGCTTTAGAATTCTTTGTTACACCAATAAACAAGTCAACTACTATAACCGAATTATTCGTCAAGAGATATACGGGCAAAATAGCCTAAGATACGTTGTTGGTGAAAGGTTAATTGCCAAAAAAGCCATTTTTAACCCCGAAGGTAAAACAATTGTTATTTCTACCTCCACCGAGTTTACCGTTCTCGACGCAGTAGAAACCAAGTATTTCAACTATAAAGCTTACCGCATCAAAGTTAGTGATGATAAATCTATTAAGCAAATATATGCCCTACACGAGTCGGAACAAAAAAGATTTCAAAATGACTTAGAAGACAAGCTAAATCTTGCTAAGGAAAAACCGTTTTTCTGGCATAGATACTACCAGTTTAGAGATAAAATCTTTGCCGAAGTGGATAACTGTTACGCGCTCACCGTACACAATTCTCAAGGTAGTACGTTCTTTGAAGGCGCGATCGATAGTAAAGATTTGCTTAAACGATTGTATGTGGGTGATGAATCGGAGCGGAAAAAACTGAAAGAATACCATCGGCTTCGGTATGTAGGCAGTTCCAGAATGCAGAAAAAGCTTCTTTTTACCTAGTTTAAAATAGTGCTGAACAGAACTGTTATTTCTCAATTAATTTTCTTCTGTACTCAAAAAATATCTTCAATCGCTTCTCTTCCTATTCTTGCTGCTGCTTCACCCCAATCAAACACTTCATCTGTTTCGTAAACTAAGCCATCTTTGTTAGTAATACTATATTTATAATAACCAGTAGCAGTCTGAAAAATGGCTAATGTACAATTCCTAATACCTATAACTTCGATTATTTTTCTATTAGAAGTTGCTTTATATCCAATATCTTCTTTTTAGCAAATATTATATTATATTTCATTTTTTCGCTCGCTCTTTGAAGATTCATCTATTTTCTGGCTATCGCCCTGTTAGCAGTAGTAACTAATAATTATCATGACTAACACTACTGTTACAAAAAACAAAAAGAGTAAAGTTACCTCAACAACAAGCTCCAGAAGAAAGTCTACAAGTTCCGCTACCAAAGCCAGTAAAACAAAAACGGCTAAAGCGGAAAATAGCAAATCTAAAAAGATCGAGACCGAGCTATATTGCGATCGCACCGAATTAGAAACTGCACTTACCTACGTCAAAAGAGCCATCCCGCAAAACCCCCACCATCCTCTTCTCAATCACGTATCTCTAATTGCTAATGCCCAGAAAAATACTTTAGACCTGACTACCAATAGTCTGGAGTTTGGCGCAAACACTAAAATTAAAGCTAAGGTTAGTCAGGCTGGTCAGTTGACAGTTTCCTTTGAGGTTTTTGAAAAGCTGGTTAAGAAATTCCCTCAAGGTCGAATTAAGCTAACAGCATCGCTTACAGAGGCAGCTAAAGATACAGACTCCGAATGGCAAGGTGAAAGTTGTCAACTAATCCTAAGTCCAGATGACGAAGATGCTCAATTTGAGTTGTCGGCTAATGTCAGTGATGAGTTTCCAGCACTGCCTAAAGTCACTAGTAGATTATTAACTGTTTCTGCCAATATACTGCTCAAGCAGATATCCAGCGCCTTGATTAGCGTTGCTACCAAACAAGATAATAAAATCCTGACTGGTATTCGGTTTAATTTGACTGTAGATTCGAAGAAATTAGTCAAGATTGACACGATTTCAACCGATAGCAGCCGACTAACCTTTACCACATCTCTTCAACCCGCGAGCAAAGTAAAACTAGCCACCCCAACCAGTTTTACTTTACCTGCCAAGGTACTAAAAGAACTGAAAAATAGTTTGTCAGCCACTTCACCCGACCAACAGATTAGAATTTACTACGATGAATTAGAAACCTCGGAAAAATCTTCAGAGAAAAGTGCTGCGGTAATGTTTGCTTGGGACGATAAACGCCTGATTGCTAGAGTAATGCAGGGTGATTATCCCGACCTTTCCGCACTACAGAACTTAGTGGAAAAAAATGACAAGGTAGCCGTATTTAATCGGCTTTCTCTCCTTCAAAGCCTGCAAAGATTAGCAGTACTCAGCGAAACCAAGAATAAAATATTACATATCTCACTGAGGAGCGACCTCGCTATTCTTCAAGTACAGCGCAGTAACATCGGTAAAGGTTACGAAAATCTGCATATTGTCATGTCAGGAGAGGCGACAGAAATTCGCTTTAATATCAAAAATTTGGCGTTGTTCAAAACAGGGTTACACTTTGAAAGGAAATTACCGAATCTAACAGAATAATTGTTCTAATCAGGTTGCCCAATAGGAGAGCAATGAGTGATACTGAAGAACTGGTGAAAATTCTGCAAATGCGTGAATAAACTGAGTGAATTCAACTTCTTCCATCGCTTCTGGTCTTCAAGCTCGTGATCGTCAACAATTAGCTATCAATGTTCTGTCTCAACAAGAACCGATCAGCCAGATAGCTAAACAAGAGCAAGTAAGTCGCAAGTTTCTCTACCAACAGAAAGCTATTGCCCAACTCGCTTTGAATACCGCTTTTGAAAAGTCAAAACCCCAAAAGGAAGTTCTGTATTACCTACCAGTTACGCAGCAATGGATATTTCAGTTGATTTTAGCGTTAATTCTGATTTGCCACTGCTCTTACAGAGGAATCAAAGAGCTATTACGAGACTTATTTGATTATTCACTGAGTATCGGTACCATCCACAACAGGATAATTGCAGCGACAGAAAAAGCCAGAAAAATCAATCAGGCTCAAGATTTGTCGTCAATTAAAGTTCCTTTGCTAGATGAACTCTTTCACAGTAATCGACCCGTCTTGACAGGAGTGGATGCTGATTCGACCTACTGTTTTCTCCTCGAGGAAGTGAAGCATCGCGATGAAGACACCTGGGGATGGTATTTTCTCGAAGCCGAAGAACAAGGATTGAATCCCGATTACACCATAGCCGATGCAGGTCCAGGAATCAGAGCAGGACAAAAAGCGGCTTGGGGAGATAAACCCTGTCACGGTGATGTTTGGCATATTTTAGATCAAGGAGAAACCTTATGCCGTGGTTTGGCTAAAAAAGCTCAGGGAGCAACTACTCAACGCCAAAAGCTAGAGCAGAGAATGAAAGCAGCCAAATTAAAGGGTCAGGGCAATAAAGTATCAGCTAAGTTGACTCAAGCTTGTGAAACGGAACTGATGACAGGAAAAAAACATCCACATTGGTTGGAACTGTTAGGATTTGAGCTTTTTCAAAGAGCCTAAAAAGTAAGTTTCCCTCTCTAGTTTCCGCTAAATGAGAGCAAGAAGAGAGCAATTATCGAAGTATAGATTCGGGGGAGAATTTTAGTTAATAATGGCAGATGGTCAAACAAATTGCCAGAGAGAAGTAGATGCCAACGGCGATCGAACAAACTCTACAAGCTTTACAAATTATTGTACAAAGTGTACCAGTGGGAACGAATCTGGCACTGATACACCTGATGTGGACTATCCTGAATGGCTCATTTCTAGGCAGTCGAGGAGCGATTTTTCCTGCCCTACAAGAGTCGGGTTTTTCAGCGGAGGAGATCAGGCGCAGTTGGCAAGCGATGCGTTATGGTGCCTGGTGTATCGATGATTTGTTGAAGTCATGGCGTGATTATGTAAAGGAGCAAGGGGCATGGCAAGTCCATAAGTATGAAGGGTATCGACCACTGGCAGTAGATTTAACAGCCTTTTGGCGGTTGCGACTCAAAGGATGGATGGGCAAGTATTTCAACGGACTAGCCAATCGGATGGTTAAAGGAATTGGTTTCGCCTTGGTCGTGGAAGTAGGACAGTTGGCAGGTCAACGCCTACCATTACTGCGGAAAATTCTGCGAGCTGAAGCCAGTGAACTAAGCCAGAAAGAACTCAAACAGAAGGCTTTGAGCTGGGTGGGGAAGAATCTCGAGAAAGAGGAAGTCCTGGTCTTCGATGCAGGAGCACATATCAGCGAGCTACAATCAGCTTCGGTCAAACGCTATGTCTTACGTTTAGCCTCCAACTGTACTGCTCGTCGTAATTACCTGCCAGAATATTCAGGTCGAGGACGGAAACCCCAGTCTGGTCAACGCGTGCGACCTCTGCCTCGCCAAAGAAAAGGAAAACTCCTGACAGCAACCGAGCCAGATTTCGAGACCTCATTTGAGCTGGAAGGTCGCACGATTCGCGCCCACAGCTGGTCTAATTTGGTGCTCTGTGATGTCAAAGTTGACCCGTCAGTCGAAACTTTCTCCATTTGGGTCTTTTTTGACCCTCTCTATACTGACCCTCTTGTCTTGGGGACTAATCTCTCCTTACAACCCTTGAGCCTCTTTGGTCTTTATCTAGATCGCTGGCCAGTCGAGCAGGTTCCCTTGGTAGCTAAGCAAATGTTGGGATTACATCGCCAGTTTGTCTTTGCCCCCGAAAGTTGTCAACGCCTGCCGGAACTGGCCATGTTGGTGGGTAATGTTCTCAGTTATCTGGCCTTGGTGTTACCGACCATGCCCACGGGCTTCTGGGACCGCTGCCCCAAAAAGACCACTGGGCGTTTGCGTCGGCGCTTGGCACGGGCTCATTTTCCCCAAGTTGCCCTAAACCATAGGCAAATCCGCAAAAAGAATTCCGTCACGGATCATTTGCCCAAAGGCATCGCTGCTCATCGACGGCAAAAACAGCCCGAACTGGTTTCCCCGATCGCTGCTTGAGTCAATTAAATAACAGGTGTTTTTGCTTCAGCTCAGAGTCTGGACTCATTTTCTCATTCCAGATTTAGCGGAAACTAAAGTATATCCATAAGTCCCCAAACCACAACTAGTTGAATAAAGTGAAATTACCGATCGTGAGTATTAGGAGTGAGCTGTAAATACAATCCTGGCACTACCAATAGCGCAATCAAGGTGGCAGACATCAAGCCAAACACGATTGCCATACAGAGACCAAACCATTTTGCCTCGCTTAAAGCCAGAGGGATTAAGCCAATAACCGTCGTGGTGCTGGTGGTGAGAATGGGTCGCAGGCGATCGCTGGCTCCATGGGCTGCTGCCTGGCGCACGTCTAAGCCTTCTTTGCGCTTGGCGTTCATCGTGTCAACCATGACAATGGCGTCATTGACCACGATGCCAGTCAAGGAAATAACGCCAATTGCCGCAGGAAAGGAGAAAGAGAGATCAATTAGGAAAAAGCCGATAAACGTGCCGATGAGGGCAAAAATAATCGTCAAAATGATGATAATTGGCTGGGTATAGGAGCCAAACTGTAGCACTAGCAGAGAAAAAATTAGGAAGATGGCAATAATCAGCATTTGCCCCGCCGAGGTAAAGGTTTCCCCGCTAGTTTCGGCGTCACCGCCATACTGATAGCGGTAGCCCCGAGGCCAGTGACCAGCAGCTAGATTCTCTTCGTCGCTCAATGCTGGGTCAAACTGGAGAGCATCTAGTTTGGGTGCCAGGTCTGCCAGAATCTGAGTGTCATAGTATTCTCCCGTGGGAATCGTTTTTGCCAGTACCGTGACACTGCGCTCGGTATCACGGTGGGTAATGGACAGGGGCACTACTCCTTCTACTCTTTCCAGTAGGGCATTAGCGGCGATCGCCTCCCCTTGATTGTTGATAAAGCGAAAGGTAGCAAACTCATCTAGCCGAGAGGGTCCGCCGATATCTCCGTCCTGAGAGGGCCAGCGGGTACTAAGACGGATTTCCAGATCTTCTTCACCACTGCCGATAGGATAGTCACCGATGTCATTATCGATCATTAAATAGCGTCCCTGTAAGCCCAAATCATTTTGGCTAATACCATAGAAGTCTAGAGCTTCCCGTCGAGGCACCAGCTTGTAGTCCGTGCGCAAGTTACCCAAATCATCGCGTACATCCATGGTTCCTTCTAGGTTGCGGAGAATTTCCTGAGTCTGGACGGAAATTTGCCGTAGGGTTTGGATATCTGTTCCATATAGTTCCACCTGGATCGCGTCCTCATCATCTGCGGGTCGCTCAAACTGAACCGCTAGCACGGCTCCAGGGTAATCTCTAAGTATATCTTCTTCTATAGTTTCTCTGAGTTCGGGGACATAAGCAAAAGAATCTTGCTCGCGTTGCGATCGCTCTACCATTACTGCCGACAGCCCCACAAAATAATCGGCATTCTCTGGCTTGAGTTCGCTGGAAGATACCAGGCTGCTGCGTTGACCGACTAATTTAGTGATATTCTCAAACACTATGCTGTTATCTGGATCAGTATAGGTACGCAAAACCTCTCCAATACGGTCTGCTACCTCTTGAGATAAGTCTAGGGTAGAAGACGGAGACATCTCCACGTTGATACTGAGCTTCTTACCATCATCGGAGGGAAACAGGGAAAAGGGTAAGGTGGAAAATAAGACCAAGGAAAAGACAAACAAGCCGATGGTAAGCAACGTCCAGAGACGTGCCACGCTTCGATTGCGGACGGTAAACTTGAGACTCCAGGCGGCGAACCGTGCTGCTACTTTTTCCGTCAGGCGATCTACAAAAGTTTGAGTTTGCTGCTTTTGGGTATTTCCCAACAAGAATTTTGACAGGGGAACCACCGCTAAAAGAGCGATGATATAGCTCAACACCAAACAGGTAATAGCACTAATGGGAATAAGTCGAGTGAATTTTCCCATGGTGCCCGAAATTGCCATCAGCGGTGCCATCGCCAAAATGGTGGTTAACTGTCCCGCAAATGCCGATGAGGCATAAGTTTTAACCGTTTTGATTGCCGCTTCAGCAAAGGGTAGCCCTTGGACAAAGATGCCGTCGTGCATCCCCTCCAACATGAGAATGAACACGTCCACCAGTAGCCCTAATGCCAGGATCATGCCAATCATCACCATGGTGTTCAGGGTGTATCCACCAAGCCACAGGAAAAAAATTGCTCCAGCAAAGGTAATGGGGATGGCTAAGCCAGCAATTAAAGCTTCGCGCCAGGTAAGGGCGACAAAGAGAATCGCAAATACACAAATAGAGGCTTGCAAGACATTGCTGCCTAGATCGAATAGGTCATCGCGAATCGTGACAGCATCATTAGTTAGCACTTGGTACTCCATGCCCAAGGGCCAGAGGCTAGAATCTTGTTTCACTGCTTCCATAGCAGCCAAAGCACCTTCAACGACTTGAATCGTATCGCTTCCAGGAACCTTCACCACTTCCAGGGTAATAGTTGGGGTAAAATCTGACCCCTGAAAGCTGAGGAAGGCTCGGGTTTCTTCCCGCTCAAGCCCTTGATAAACATCGGCAACTTCCGCTAAGCGGATGACGCGATTATCATCCAGACGGGCAACGGGCACTCGCTTAAGATCCTCTAAGGTGCGAGGGCGTCCGTAAAGTCTTACCTGAGCCCCAATTTTGGTATCTCGCAGTAAATCCCAGGATTGATCGATATTATTACTCTGGATCGCATCCCTAACTTGGGTTGCCGAAATTCCCAAACTGGTGAGACGGCTGGGTAATAACTGTACGTGAATTACCTCTTCCCGCCAGCCATACAAATCTACTTCCCGAACATTTTTCACAGATTCTAAACGCTCCTGCAAAGCATCAGCAGCCTTACTCAAGGTCTTAATGTCCAAACCTGCTCCCGAAATTGCCAGGGTCAATACTGGGGTATCCTGCTGAGATAATTGCTCAAAGTCAGGAACTTCCCGTCCTGTGGATTCTAGGGGCAGTTCTGAGTCAGCATCATCTACTTTAGCCCGCAGTTTCTGAATCGATTCTGCTACAGGCTCATCTGCCTTAAAAGCAATGTTGATAATCGAGAAGGAGTTAAAAGTGGCGCTGGTAAAATCATCCAGCCCTTGGAGGCTTTTGATTTCCTCTTCAATTTTATCAGTTACCTGGGTTTCGATGGTTTCGGCATCAGTTCCTGGCCAGGCGGTGGTGATCATCGCTCGGGCAATATTGATATCAGGGTCACCCTCCTTCACCATGGAGAAATACCCCATCAATCCTCCCATCAGCAGCATAAAGCACAATAAGATACCAAAAACTTGACGGGTAAAAAAGAACTGCATCAGGGGAGATGCACGATCAGAATCTCGATCTCTATGGGGAGCTAGGCTTTCTCTGGAGTTTGCCTGAGAGCGCTCTTCTGTCTTCATAATTACTTCTCTCTTGACACAATCTCAACTAAAGTTCCGTCTACTAGACGATTGATCCCATCTGTCACCACAAGTTCACCAGGTTCAATACCACTGATAATTTCTACACCAGTCAAACCTTCAATCCCTCGTTCTACTTGGCGGCGTTCTACTTTGCCCGTAGATTCATCCACCACAAAGGCAGAGGAAGTTTGCTCCCCTGGCACTAATGCTCCCAGAGGAACCATCACTGCATTAGAATTTGCGGCAGCTTCAATCCAGACATAGACACGACCACCTACCTGAAGATTTTGCAACAGCTGAAAATCGCGAATAGTAACTTTGACCCCCCGTCCCCCGGGGGTTCGGGTAGGACTCACGGCAAATACTCTTCCCTGATTGCCCTTTTGTTGGGCAATTTCCAGCAGAGTACGATTCGTAGCTCCAGTTGCTTCTGCGGCACTAACATCTTCTTCGAGTACTACATAGGCTTTCTGTCCTGGACGAATCTCCTTGGCTTCATCAACCTGAAGCTCTAGTTCTACTTCAAAAGACTGGGGTTTAACCACCACCATCGGCGCTGTCTCCACAACCTCTTGGGCAACGCTGGAATTAAGCCGTTGCCCACTCCAGTACTCTCCTTCGCGGATATTAATATAGGCTACTATGCCGTCAATGGGAGAAACTAACTGAGTATCCTCTAGATCAATCTGGGATTGTCGCAAGCGAGCTTGGGAGGCTTTAACTTCAGCTTCCGCCGACCTTACGCTATCCTGTGCTGAGGCGATCGCCTGGTTGGTAACTTTCAAATCGGCTCTAGCTTGTTCGGCACTGTTTACATAGATGTCTAGTTCGCTTTCGGTAATAACTTCGTCTTTAAACAGCTCTTCACGCCTTCTGAGCTGACTTTCAGCCAAATTTAAATCTGACCGAGCTTTAGCAAACTCTACTTCAGACTGGCGTAATTCCGTCTGGGATTGACTAAGTCGTTGCCTGGAAACCTCCAAATTCGCCTCTTCAGTTTCAATGGCAGCGCGCTGCTTGCGATCGTCAATGGTTGCCAGGAGTTGTCCTTTAGACACGCGATCGCCCTCTCTCAAATCTTGTCCGTCAACTTTAGCAATAAAATTGATATCACCATCCGCTTCAAAGTTGAGTACTCGCTGCAATACAGATTTAACAATCCCTTCATCAAAAACCCACTGTTGAGCCAATCCCCTTTCAACTTTAGTCACCCTAACGGGGAGTCGAGCAGGAGTTATATTTTCTTGACTAACCACGGCTGATTCTTGGTTCAAGCTTTGATAGGCTTTTAAGCTAACTCCAACTAAGATTGCGAGCATTGTCAGGATAGCAATGGGCCAAATAGATTTGGCTTGAAAGGCTTTTTGTGTCTTAGTTGTAATTTCTTCCCGATCTGAAATGACGGTTTGACTATTTTCTAAATTCTTATTTTCCGAATTTGGAGTTGGATGTATATCCAAAGAAGAATAGGAGTTAGAACTTTCATTATTAGTCATGATTATTAATTTTTGTCGTGCAATGCCTCAGAAAATAATTAATCGCTCAAGGGAAGCGTCATGTTATCGAGGAGAAAAATTGTCAGTAATTGTGACAAAGATTATGATCAAATAGTTTTGAAAAACTTTTCAGTTCTCTTAAAACCATGTTAATCAGACTCTTATACATATACAGAACTTTGTACAAATCATAATATTGTTCGTAATATAGCTAGATTTCAAATCTATTTGATTAGCATTTTGGGCTTTAAAAAAGAAATTTACAAGGACATTAAGCGAACTAAAGCGGACATTTTACGACAGACTTTTTAAGTGCCAAAAACATTATTGCTAATATATAGAAATTACCTTATATTAATTTCAACTCTAACTATTGACTTTTGTTTCAAGTTCATAATAATTGTATTGTCTTAATAATTTAAAGCGATATTTATGACGTAATAATGTATATATTATTACTGAATTTATTAATGAATTGTTATATGGAAACAATATAATTAATTAAGCTTTCTAAATTTTTAGTTTTCGAGTTTGCATACTTTTGCGATAATTTTCCAATGACAACAAGCGAACTAAATCAAACATTTGATGATAATTCTCCTGGATACAAAATGCTAACTAGCATTGTTGCTAATACATTTAATTACGCAGTGGGTCGTGGTTTGGATATAGAGCAGATCAATGCTGCCACTGGATTAAAGCGAACCGATTTGATTAATCCAGAGAGTCGCTTACCTGAAGAACTAGCCCCGACAATCTGGAAATTATTGGGCGACGAGTATCCAAATCAAGCCCTGGCTCTCCACGCAGCAGGCGCAGTTCCTCTATCATCAGCCTTGGGGCAGTTGGGTTTGGCTGTTAAGTATGCTGAAGACACTCGCTCAGCTGTAGAAGCTTTAGTGGAATATCGGTCTGTTCTCTCAGATCGACTCAGTATCGAATTAATTGAATCTGATGCTGAAGCAACCATACAAGTGTATCATCCAATAGATGAGATTGATGGCGGCTATGGTGCTGAAGCAGGATTAGCCATACTGCATCGCCTGGGACAAGAAACCGTTGGCGGAGAGAATCCTCTGGTGCGAGTAAATTTTAAACATCAGCCATTTGGGTCACTCGATGTTTACGAAGCTTTTTTTGGTGTTCCAGTTTATTTTCAACAACCTTGTAATGCACTTGTGCTTCGTCGAGAAGCTTTAGATCGACCCACGAAGAAAGGGGATATACACTTATTTAGGTATATTCAGAACAATTTAGATCTCTTACAGGATCACTGGCAGTTGCAAAGCAACTCATCCCAAATATCTGAGCTATACAACGCGATCGCCCAAAATGCCGAATTCCTTGAGTACAGTGCCGAGGCTCTAGCGCAGCAGATGAACATCAGCTTACGTTCACTGCAACGTCTGACTAAAGAGTATGGTTTCACAATTCGTCAACTTATGGATAACGCTCGTCAGGAAAAGGCAAAACGATTACTAATAAATTCCACCCTTAGTATAAAAGTCATATCAGATCGGCTTGGCTACTCGGATGAGCGAGCCTTTCGCAGAGCTTTTAAACGCTGGACAGGGCATACTCCTAGCGAGTTTCGACGGCAGTTCGGTTAAATTGGTTTACCATTGTGAACTGAACCATTTTTAATCAGGTGCTCAGAACCACAAGTAGGACAAACTCGTTTGGGAAGTTCTTCACACTTGTCTTGGGATAATTCTACCGACTCTCGTACTATTTTAGACAACAGCACTATGA
>JBCDCO010000173.1:0-11872 GCA_039181635.1 Cyanobacteria bacterium P01_G01_bin.19
CTAATTTTTTAATCTTCTTAAATAAAATATGAATGAAGTTTTTAATTGCTTGGTATTACATTACTACTTTTAATAATACCCATTTTGTAAACTCCGAGAAAAATTTTTTTAGATGAATACCAGATGCTTCGTTTTTAGTAGACTTGTCGAGAAATAAGAGTTTAAGCGTCTGAAAAGCTTATCATATAAAGATTAGGAGTGTTTGCAGTCGGAAATTGCTGAATTCCTTGATAGATAAGAGTTTAGTCCATTTTTTTGAGTTAATTTTCAACAAGTCTAGTAACTATGAGTTGCGCAGAACAAGTTGCTTCAAGTCTTAAACCGAGTTGAGTATAGCCAATGCTTCCTCAAGAGTTTCACTTGTACTAAAAAAGTCCAGGAAACCAGTGACAGACATAGTATCTTGAAGATCTTCAGAAAGTCCTACTAACACAAGTTTTCCTTCTTCTGCCGCTGCTCGTCGATACAGTGACAATAGCATCCGTAAGCCAGCACTGGACATATAGGGGACATTGGTCATATCCATAATAATCTTGCTTCCCGGCTTGGCTAGAGGTAAAGTTTGCTTTTGAATTTCTGGAGCAGTGTTAGCATCTACATCTCCAGAAAGCTCCACCAACTTTATTTCTTCTAAGTCTTTAAAATTTATTTTCATTCTCAATTGTCATTTCTCATCTGTGATTAGTTTATTGTTAAGCTGGGATAATTTGTACCTTAACTTTTACGCGCTCGTTAGTTTTGGGTAATTTGACAGTCAAAGCATCTGCATCAAAATTACTGTAAGGTTCTCCATCAATTTCACACTTGCCAATTTTGATACTTCCTGGGGGTAGGATATCTGGTGAGACGCGTAAAATATCATCTGGAAATCCTCCTGGTGTGGGCTTAAAGTAAAAGTCCATGGGTTGCTTAGTAATCAACAAGTTGGTATAAACGGCAGCCAAATAGCATAATTCAAAAGAGTGATAACCGCTCATGGAATGAGAACCTTTGCCCCGTTCGCTACCTCCAGCTAGATAGGGGATGCCATTGGCAAGGACGTTAAAGTAGATCCCACCATCTTCAAGATCTAAGAACCAAGCATTATAAAATGCTGCTGCTTCCCGACCTAAGCGTTGATATTCTGACTCTTTGAGAATCCCCGTTAGGATCAAATAAGCTAAAATAGCCTGTTCTTGCTGCCACCAAGCTTTGCGATCATGCCAAACGAATCGATAATCGCTTTCTCCTTCTTCTAAAAGACGCTCGACAACATCATACCAACCACCTCTTTGTTGGTCGCTACCTACTGCGGGCATGATATCGGCAATTTTTTTCGCCAGATTGAGATATTCATCCTTGGATTTAAGGCTATACATACGCATGAGATTCCAAGAAATCTTGAGATTATGTCCTACTACAGCGCGGTTTTGCTGCCATCCCCAAGTAGTGTCGTGAGACCAATCTTCATAGAAACGTTCCTGAACGAATGGACTATTTTCGTAGTCGGGAAAACGTTTTTCAATAGTGTCAAATGTATATTCCAGCATATCGGCATATTCCTGTTTGCCCGTTGCTAACCATAGATTAATCAAGTAGGCTGGGGCGTGGTCTCCCACTGAGTTCCAATTCTTTTTAGCCTTGTTGTGTCCTAATGATTCGCTGCGGGGATCTAGGGTCATGGGATCGAGGTGAGAAAAATAACCTCCATATTCACTTTTATCGAGAAAGAAGTCGTTAAAAAGTTTAATTGTTTTTTCCGTATCGCTCATAATTTGGGGATCGCCCGTACAGCGATAGGTTTGGATAGGACCAGCGAGGGCATAGATCTGCTCATAAGCAGGAATAGCATAATAATCGTCTCCAAATTCGGAAGCAAAAATTTTATCTTCCATAGCTCCTTTGACATCAATACCGTGATACCAATAAACTATGCCTTCGTCTAAATCTTCAAATCTCATGTGCTCCCGCAAATATTCAGTACCTTTCTCAGCTGCTTTAAGAAAACTATCTTCGCCAGTTAACATAAAAGCACTGGCAAAACCATAAACGAGACGAGAAATCGTGTCGGTTTCTTGACGGAAATTAGAGGTTGATTTTTCACCGCTGAGAGTTACAGAAGTACGGTAATTTCGATAGTTAAATTCTCGTTCACCAAATTGGACTTTGAGGTAAAATCTGCCTAAAGAATTAATTTGTTTGAGCCACCAGTCTTGTTTCTCGAATACATATTCCCTGGTTTTTTTTCCAGTAAAAACAAGTTGTTTGGCATCAAATTTGTCACTATCTGGATAAAATATGCCATAGATGAAGAGATATCTACCGGGAACTAGCATCGATCGTATGTTTGCCGTTGCATCAAGATAACCTTCATCAAAGTTTTGAATTAATTTAGCATAAGCCATCGGGCTTATATGAACCTTAAACTCTCGACCGTCAGATGTTTCAAGTCCGAAAATATCAGTTTCCGAGTCATAGTCAGTAACATATCCAGCGATTAAATCGGAAAATGAAAAATTAGCTAAGTTACCCATAATTATATTACTCAAATTTCAAGAATGTCGAACTACAATGTCTTTATCTCTTTACTGGTTAAAACGTCGTGCCAGGGTTTTATAGTGTTTTCGCTCTAATGGATTAGGTAGGATGTAAAAGATAGCTACAGCGATAAATATAAATTTTGATATTGTCAAACTGAAGAAAGAAACACCAACTGCGATTAAATAAAATATAGGTGCTTTTCTAATGTGACGACGAACAAAAGTTATGAAATCTGGATCGCAATCTCGATCTACCATTCCGTGAGTGGTTGCATACCACCAAAGTAATTCTAAAACTATTGAAGTTATAATCCACATTAAAGCGTAAATTACAACTGCAATTTGTTGGTTGGGATATTGACCGAGTAAGCCCGTAGGAAAAGGTATTGATGCCACGCATAACAGAAAAACAATATTTAACCAAAGCAATACATGGTCGTGTTTTTTGATGTGTCCGAACATATTGTGATGGGCAACCCAAAAAACCCCTAATACAAAAAAACTAATGATATGGCTGAAAAATTCAGGAACTAGATGAAGTAGTGCCTGGGGAAGTTCTGTGGCTACTAATTCCTCTGCTATCTCAGGTACCTTAATCTCTAAAACTAACAGAGTAATAGTGATGGCAAAAACTCCATCGCTAAAGGCAAACAACCGCTCGTTACCATGAGCAGCAGATACTTCTTTTTCTTGGGTGACAGTTGGGTTTTCATTAGCCATTAGTCGTTAGTTCCTCGGTTTTCAATGTATTAATCTGGTGCCAACCAAAAAGCAACGTTACGAACATAAGCCTTAACATCGTCAAGTAGTTGGGGATTTTCCTTAAGCCGTTCACTAGGAATTTCTTCAACAAAACTAGGACAACCTAAGTCTGGATTCCAATTAAGATCGACAAAATGATGAAAACTAGACTCTGCGATCGCTCTTCCCACTAAATTCCCTTTTTTATCTTTAAATCGCTCAAAAGCAACGATCAGATTAAAAGGTCTATTGGTCACTTTACTTTTTCCTAAAGCAATAGTGCGTCCCCATTTTAGATCTTCTGTAACCCCCACTCCCCCTTCATGGGGATGGCTCGGAAAAATTTCTACTAATCCAGAAGCAGAGTTGGGATTATGCATTAATTCGTGAACAGGTTCAACTAGCTCAATTTTTTGATAGTCTCCATTTGCTCCAGAGTGATAATTGGGCCAAGAAATTGAGGGGCTGTAGATATCATCTACACAACAGCGCGAAGGGTCTGGATCGGGATTTTGGCTATGGAAAAAGTGTGCGGATTGAATGTCCTGACAATTACTCCCCAGATTACCATAAGATATACCTAAATCCTGATGATCGCGGGCAGTCAAAATTCCTTTGCCTTTACTTCTAAAACGGGCAATAGCAGCACCCTCATGTGCGGTAATCCCTTCTCCGCAATCTACGCCAAATAGCCAAATTTCGTCGAAATCAGACCGCTCTAGGGTACTGAGAACGGGGTCATCCTCGCTTTTATCTAGTTGGCGATCGCGAGCCTTTACTTCAAACAGTGGTTTGCCTGTTTCATCTGTCAGAGAAGCTAAATAATTTTGCAAGAGAGAGAAGCGGGAGATATTCCAATCATCTTCAATAAAGGGGATGGTAGTTTGTAATAGAATCCTAATTGGTCTGGCCATAATTTTATTTCTACTAATCTGTTGTTGCTCAATTACTCCAGAGGAGGTGGGTTATCCTGATCGACAAATCCCTGACTAATTTCAACAATGTTGCTATCGGGATCGGCAATCCACACAGTACGCCACCCAGGAATATAATCGTCAAAGTCCAAAGGACCGAGCGTAATCTTGGCCTCCTCTCCCATTTCAGCTAGTTTGGCATCTACACTCTCTACCTTAAAAGCCAATTGTCGCACTCCTGGATATTGAGGACCATCGTTAGTGGGAGGGGGCACGGGAGATTTTTCTTTTGCTTGAAATAGTTCTAAATAGAAAGCACTATCGATCATTTTGATGAAGACTATGCGATCGCCGTCTGGCAGTTCCGCTACTCTAGCTCGCTTGAAACCAAAATACTTGCTATAGAATTTTTCAGTAGCAATTGGATCTTGGCAAGTCAGTGCCACTTGAGAAAAGATTTGTAAACCCATAACTTATATTTCTCCCTAATTATTTATGTTTGCTAAACCTCTGTCAGTATTTCAATAATTTTTCTGGCAAACAGGTGAGCATGCTCTCCACTACGACCTGTTACTAAATCGCCATCTAGCACCACATCTTCATCGGTATAGATAGCACCCATATTTACCACATCACCATGGAGGTTATTGTGACAAGTTACGGGACGACCTTTAACCAATTCTGGTGCTGGAGAAACTAACCACATTCCATGACAAATAATTCCTTTGAGGATGTTTTTGTCTGCAAATGCTCTTTTGAGAAATTTGGTAGCTGGCGGGAGTTGATTAACATCTTCTGTGTATCTCAGGCGATCGGACACCATGGCAGAAGGCACAATGATGGCAGCATAACTTTTTAGTTCCTCATCATCTATTCCCTCAAAGCTTTCGTGACATTCAAAGGGCGCATGATATTCATGTCCCTTAAAAGTAATGGATGGTTGACCCCACAAGCGCGTCAGGAAGTGAAGTTCTACACCTTCTTCAAGAAAGCGATACTTATAGTACCAAATTTCATGTTCATAGAAGTCACTTTCAATGAGAATGCCAATTTTTTTACCTTTGAGTTTCATCTTTTTCTTCCTCAGATTAAGGCTGTATTTGAGCAACTATTTTGCCCCTTACATGACGTTGGGAAAGACGTACCAAAGCATCAGGTATTTCTTCTAACAGTATCGTTTTCTCCAGCATCGGGTCTATTTTGTGACAGCTTACTAGCTTGCCAAATTCTTGACCGATTTGAGCTAACTCTTTCTGGGCTGTTACATCTCCCGACAGGTGAGCTCCTCCAAGAGCCACATCATGAACAGAAATTGCTTTGCCAAAAGATTGCATTTGGCTGAAATTCGGTAATCCTGCCACACAGGCAATCCCCCCACCAAAGGCCAACATATCGAGTCCGACAGTGGCACTGGCAGAACCGATTGTATCGACAATGGCATCCACGCCACTTCCATTGGTAATTTCCTTTACTTTAGAGGGTATATCATCTTGATTGTAGTCTAAGACTGTCCTGGCTCCTAGCTGGCGAACCCATTCAAAATTACAGGGTGAAGAGGTAGAAATCACCTGCAATCCTTCTAAGGCAGCTAGCTGCACGGCAAAGCCTCCTACCCCCCCTGCGCCTCCATGAATCAAGATGGTTTGACCCGATTGAATATGTAATTTGTGATAGAGGACTTGGTAAGCTGTAAATCCTGCACAGGGTAGAGCAGCTGCTTCAGTAAATGAAAGATTTTGGGGCAAGGGTGCAATAGTGTGGGCAGTGGTAATTGCCCACTCAGCGAAACCACCAAGCTTAGAAAAATCTCCGTGATAGTAGATAGGATCGCCTATTCTCCAGTCAAGGACATCTGCTCCAATAGCATCAATGATTCCCGCCACATCAAGTCCTGGAATAAAAGGATAATTCCAAGTCCGAAAACCTCTCTGCATAAATTTATAATCTGCTGGATTTAATCCCACTGCCCGAACTTTGACCCGCACTTCACCCTTACTCGGCTGCGGTTTAGGCATCTGAGCAAGGTGGAGTGTTTCTGGAAGACCTGGTTGGTCAAGGACAAGAGCTTTCATAACTAAAAAGTAAAAGTTGTTCTGAGCGTCCCAGTTACAATATCTTCGTTATTGGCATTTTGATTGGGAGCCGGATGCCAAATTAATCCAGATGTAACGGAAATGTTATCCATCATCTGATGCTTATAAAAGATTTCGATGTGAAAAGGGGTATCATTTTCAAACCTTTCTACCCCTTCAAGACTTGCCAGATAAGGCTGTGCCCCAAGTATTATCGCACCTAAGTTCCTTTCTTGACCCAGATCAGGAAACACGAAAGATAAGGCATAGTTCCAAATTTCGCCATCTCCCACACCAATTGCTCTAGCTTTAACCAAACCTACCCAGGCTCCAACACCAAATTTAGGATGAGCTTGCCAGAAAAATTCTGCTCCATAGGAATTCGTTACAGTAGGAAATTGGGCAAGGGTATCATTGACTACAGCAGTACCGCTATAGTTAGGTAGTCCAAAGGAGCGACTATTATCTCCAAAGCCGAAGGTTTCTTCAGGGAAAAAACCATGAATATAGTTTAAGCCAAAAGTGAACTCCTCCGTTGCTTCCCATTTAAGGTGTGCTCCTGTGGAGTAATTTCCATTAAATAAACCTCTTCCTTCCTCTGAGCTAAATGCTTGACCACCATAGTAAGCTGTACCGAGAGAGAGAGAATCACTTAACTGGTAGACTAAGGCTACCCCAGTTCCACCTCCTAAACTGGAGATTTGATTTCTTTGAGCAAAAGCAGACAGAGTAGTAGTTCCGCCATTAAAGTCTTCAAAGTAAGGGTTGACTGGTGGATAAGCATAATCCGCATGCAGTCCGCCGACGGGTGTGACCAAAGCCAACAATTTATCATTAATCGGGAAGAGGTAATAAGTGGTCACAACAAAGAAACTGTTGTCAAAATCGCCATACCATTGATTAGCCTGTACTACCTCGCTCGTCCCCCCTGCTAGCTCTGGGATGGTGCTGTTACCCCCTGCTATGCGCACGATTAGGAGATCCCGCCCAGTGAAACTAGTGTTGAAGGTTAGACGCGGTCGGTGTTGAAAAACTACTTGATTGTCACCTTCACCAGAAGAACCAGTGAAGACAAAATTGACAATGCCATCAAGTTTGGTGGTAGTTGAAAAATTATGGTCTTCTAAAAAAGCTACTCGATTTTCGAGGTTAATCAACCGCGAATCTAGAGATACTAGTTCCCGTTCAAAATCTCGTGCCAACCGTTGCAACTTTTGCAGATCTTCGTCCACAATGGCTTTGTTAGTGTTGATTAGGGACTCTACCTTCTGTATACAGGCGTTTAAACCAGCAGCAAATTCATGGCGACTTAAAGTGCGGTTGCCTCCAAAAATGCCTTTGGGATCGCCAATAATACAAGCGTACCGTTCGACCAAACTGCGAAGTGCTTCATAAGCCCAGTCAGTTGGCTGAACATCAGAAAGCCGATTTACTGAAGGGATCTGAGCCATCGCTTCTTCCGCGTCGATTTCTGAAGCTTCTACGCCAATAGTAGTACCGAGAAAAATTGCTAAAGATAATAAAATAAAGCGACAGAGACTTACCATCTACTTGCTCATCTACTCACTTGTTAATTTTTGTTTTAGGCTACTGTTCCATCGGGATATTGAGTCATCCCAGCAAAGTGAATGGCAATTTTTCCATCCCTCAACACCCAGCTATCAGCAAAACGCATCTTGGCTTCACCATCATCTGTTTGCATTGTAATGGCTTCGACAATCATTAATGTCTGGGGCTCTTCTGTTTCTGCCCAAAAAGCCATGTCTACTTCTAGGCCCTTGATACCCAGAATACCTTGGAAATGTTCTTTTAGTTCGTCGTGTCCTTTGAAATAAAGGGGTTTTTTCTCAAAACTGCTGATCAGCACGGCATCTTCTGTGTATTGATTCAACAGACCATCAATGTCTTTATCTAGGATTAATTGAATATGCTCTTTATACATTTTTCCTAGCGGAGTATCAGGTACTTGTCCCATTGGTTTTAACCTCCAGTTTCTTAATTATCAGCTATCAAAATTATTTAAGGATTGTATTTGTAGGGAAACTTACGGCGGTGATTGATAATTTTATCTTCCACATTGCCAAACAAGAGAGCGCGGGAGTAGAATCCAGGCAATGCAGGGCTGCCATATTCCAACATGGGATAGGGATAGGGACCAGCTTCTGGCATAATCGAGTTGAAGGCAGGTAGACTAGCTCGATCTAACTTTTGCATCTGCTCCGCTGTTAGCACAAATTCACAAGCACCTATGTCCTCTTTAGCTTGTCCTACAGTGTGTGCCGAAAAAACAGGAATATTAACTACAGGCTGCTGCATTAGCCAGCGCAAGCAAACTTGAACTGGTGGTTTGCCGATTTCCTCGGCAATCTGAACCACATCATCCATAATTGCCAGGTCGCGTTTAGCGACTTCACTCCAAAACAGTTTTTGGTTTGGGTCTACATGATCGGCTTGACGATAAAATTCATCTGGGTTTAACTTGCCTCGGTTATACTTGCCCGTAACTAAACCCCCAGCTAATGGAGACCAGGACACTAATCCAATATCCAGTTCATTAGCCATGGGCAAGAATTCTGGCTCGCAAGAACGTTCAACCATACTCCATTCTATTTGGGTAGCAATAAAAGGATTCCAGCCTTGGAAATCGGCAATTGTGTTCGCCCGAGCAAGCCACCAAGCGGGAAAATTAGACGCGCCAATATACAAAACTTTACCCTGTTGAATCAGATCGTTCAATGCTCTGAGCATTTCGTCTACAGGAGTAGTATGATCTGGAATGTGAACCCAGAGTAGATCGATGTAATCTGTTTTCAGTCGCTTGAGAGAGCCTTCCACAGAACGGAATAAATTTTTCCGATGATTACCACAACCATTGGGATCGTTTAAGTCCGCACCACCATCAAAGAGAGAGTACTTGGTCGCCATTACTAAGCGATCGCGATCAGGATGGATAAACTCTCCTAGAAACTGTTCTGACTGACTTTCTTGATAGCGATTGGAAGTATCAATAAAGTTTCCTCCCGCTTCGACAAAAACCTTAAAGATTTTGTGACTTTCTTCTTTATCCGAACCCATTGGACCCCAATTCGTCCCGAAGGTTCCACATCCCAGACACAGTTCGGAAACCCGCAGCCCGCTCCTACCCAATAGCTTGTATTTCATATACTTTTTCCTCTTACCTTGTTCTGAAAGTGTTTTATTTTTGGTGATGGGTGATGAGTAATAGTTAGTCCTATGCTAGTAGCTGATAAAAACTAATACTCGGTTCCAGTGCTATCAAGCTATTTAATTGAGACTGAGCTTGCTTGAGATGTGTCGAACTTAGATGGATGTTCAGCGATGCCTGATTTTCCCATTCTTCTACAGTAGTAAAATCCGTTGGCTCGTTATTGTTTTGCAACACATTGTAAACAATGCAACCATCCTCTTGGCGAGTTAGCTCGGTTAAGGTGGTGAGAATTGATTTTACTTCTTCGATTTTGTCTGGTAATGATACAACTCTCGCTACCACCCATACAGTTGTTTTAGACATTAAAGTACCTTTTATTACGGAATACTAGGTATAGGAAATTAGAAAGTTTACCAACCAAAGTCCCATCAACTTCGATCGCCCTCTTCGATTACTGTTAAAGCTGGGCTGAACCTTCATAGTATTTTAGTTCGTCAACGATGTAGATGAGGACTACCGGTTTATCAGTTTCAGGCGATCGCTTTACTTCCCAAGTTTGATAAGCATCCAAAACGATTCGTTCGCTGGTAGGTGCTGGTGGGTTCCAGACACTTGCTTCCCATTTAACTACCACTTTGACATCTGCTTTGTCGTCGCCTTTGGGAGTAGTTGTGACTTCTTTCAAGGTATGAACTTCATCAAAGAAAATGCCAATAACCCTGTCGTACCAACCTGAGAATCCATCCCAGCCTTCTACTGTTGCCTCAGGGAAGACCATTTTTACTCCTGAATCAGCCAATAGGGGCTTAAATTCTTCTAAGGGAGCATGCACATCTAGTTTTTTATACCAAATTTCGGCAAGTTCTTGAACTTCAGCTTGAGTTATTGCGCTCATTATTTACTCCAATTATTGTTAATTCTGATTAGTTGCCCGCGAGGTGCAAACGGTTGTTCGGTCATTGCTCGCCGAGTTAAATGATTACTTTTCAAAAAGGGTAGCTAAGGGTAAAAATGGTCCGAGAGGAATCAGGTCAAAATCTACTAAACCTGCTTTCACTATCGGGAGATCGCTCACTACCTTCTTGGCTGCTGCTAAATCCTCACATTCCATGATGATAACTGCACCACCTCGATCGGTACGGAAGTACATTTCTCGGAACACTCCAGAATTATATAGTTCCCAAGCTTTTAAAGCTTCTTCCTTAAGATGAACTTTAATTTTCTCTTCTGTAGCTTCGGGTAGAATTTTATCAATTGCCAGAATTTTCATAGTAATCAGAGTATGTCAGAGTATGTGTATTCAATAACTACACAATGAATTCATCTACAATACCTAGAGCGTTGACCGTAGCTAAGGTATTGACGATAACTTCATTGGAGACAACTTGACCATCTTCGACTGAAAGCCAACTCAGCAGATCCAGGGGACGTTCGTATTCCGTACCGGTTCCGATGGCTACAGGCAGTTGTTCCTGCCCTTCAACCAAGTGAACCAAAACGCGATCGCCGTGGGCAAAGGTCTCGACAATTTCCAAGTCTCCAGCTTGTACTACTGCGCCGAGAGGTCCCAGAATGTCTGTGAATATTGGACCTAAATTGCTCAAGTCGGGCTCCAGAGGTTGTCCGTCCGAGGTCAAGCCTTCTGCAGTTCCCACATAAGGCAGATTATTTGATGGTCCGCCAATAGCAAAGCTCCAGATCGTATCAGTTGCAATTAAGTCAGCATTGGTTATGAGCTCTCCTACTGCTGCGGATTCCCATACTGTTGTAGCTACTTCTATTGCTGTTTGCGAATCGGCAAACCGATCGACTTCTACCTCCTGGAAAGTAAATGGATCGTTCTCTGGTATTTCTGTTGGCGACCCTAAGCCCAGAACAGCGGCATGACCAGGATAGGAATTACTATAGAATTCAACTTGTTCGACGAGACCCTCTTCATCGATCTCGATGAGCCAAGTCGCAGACTGTTCGAACTCTTCACCCGTTTCAGTCCCGATACCTGATTCCTTGAGGCGAACTGCTACCTTATTATTTTCATCCGAAAGAGCATAGCTACCATCATCGGGGAGGAACTCAAACACCTCAGTCTCGTTAGGGACGATGAGAGTGAGTGTATTTAAAAAATAGTCTTGGATTTGCTCATCTCCGACGAGTTCAGATATCTCAGTTTCGGGGAATAATAGCTGTTCTTGGGGAAAAGAAAATACTGCATCCTCTGCTAGCAATGCTGCGAGGTTATCAAATTCAGTAGTGGGGTTGGTGAATGCCGCATCGTAAAGCTCGATAAACTCTTCAGCAATGGCAAGAGTAGAAACTTCCAGTCCAGCAAAGCTAGTTTCCTCTAACTCCGCAGCAGTTACATCCTGCAAGATTGCCAGGTCTTGTCCTAGGGCATTGACCGTTGCTCCTTCTTCGCTGTTGAAGATTATCAAGTCGTCGAAAGAGACTCCCAAACCA
>JBCDCO010000174.1:0-11870 GCA_039181635.1 Cyanobacteria bacterium P01_G01_bin.19
TATTTAGAAGAATTGGAACAGCAATTACTACCACCTTAGTAAAATCAGAAAGTAGGCTATTGAAATAAATATTATTCAGCTTCCTATGAGTTTTAAATTATCACTACCACAATCGTCGAACTGCGTATGAATCAAAAGCTTTATCTATACTACAATTGGTAATTGTTCCACCATAGCCTGAGCAATGCGGGCGCATTCGCGCCCAGTGCCGTGCAAAGCACGGTCAGATGCGTAAGCATCGCAGCGATCGAATGGATCTCTATGATGCAAAGGCAAATTAGCAACCACTGCTATATGTTGAGTATTTATATTCAAAATCTCAATTCCATTAGCAGCAATTTGTTCTTCGACTAATTGTTCGATAGATAATTCTAGATCCAACCTACCGATACTAGATTTGATGGCAATTTCCCAGAGACTAGCAATACTAATCAAATTGTCGTTATTCTCTACTTGCAAACGTACATTTTCATTGATTCTTGAATTTCCAGTGACAAACCAAATAAATGTATGTGTATCCAACAATTGTCTCATTACATATAATCTTTAAAATCTTCTAATGGTTCATCAAAATCATCGGACATCTCAATCAATCCTTTGGCACTGCCGAATTTTGGACGAGGTTTAGTAGAAATCGATTTGTCACTAAAGTCTTTCTCAAAATCGTCACTCATCCATACTTTACCTTTCGCACTACCAGGCTTGCGGTTTTTAACAGGCTGTTTTGGAGTAAGTTGAATAATGCGATCGCCTTTGATAATCACAATCTCTTCTCCTCGCAGTGCAGCATCAATTAGATCGGTTAGTTTTTCGGCAGCTTCGGCAACTGTAACGGTTTGCATTTTAATTTTTCCTTCAACTTGAGTCTTAACTTAATTGTAAATTGTGCGTACATTCCTCATTGTCTGGATCGGTCAATTAGCCTCCCTGCTTGGTTCGGAAATGACTAATTTTGCAATTACGATCTGGGCTTGGCAGGTTACAGGGCAAGCAACACCATTGTCTTTAATTATGTTTTTTGTCCATACTCCCAGAGTAATTGCCTCTCTATTTGCAGGGGTATTAGTCGATCGCTTTAACCGTAAGTTATTGATGATACTTGGCGATTTAGTGGCGGGAATATCTACGATCGCGCTGTTGCTACTGTTTTTAACTAACAATCTGCAAATTTGGCATTTGTATTGCACCGCAGCCGTTAACAGTCTGTTTGGCTTTATTCAAGGGTTAGCTTATTCTGCTTCTCTGTCTTTACTCGTCCCCCCACAGCAATATAATCGGGCAACAGCCCTTAATTCGGTTCAGATGTCTGGTGCGTTTATTTTAGCCCCTGCTTTAGCTGGAGGTTTGTATCCTGCAATTGGTTTGAAAGGAATTTTGATAATCGATCTGGTGACTTTTATAATTGCGATCGCCACTCTCAGTATGGTTACAATTCCTCAACCGATTGAGGAGAAGGGGATCAGAGGGAGCAAAGGGGAAAAGGGTGCAGGAGGGATAAATGCTTTGTGGGGGGAGATAAGTTTTGGTTGGAGTTATATCTCGAAGCATCCCAGTCTGCTGGCGATTCTGGGATTTTTATTAATTACCTTCTTTATTGATAGCTTTAATTTTGCTATTTTACCTGCAATGGTATTAGCCCGCAGTAACAACGATCCGACAGTGTGGGGTAGGCTGTTAACTACTTTTGGCATTGGCGGGGTGTTGGGTGCTACTGCTATGAGCATCTGGAATTTACCCAAACGGCGCATTAATGGCTTGTTGATTGGTAATACTATTTGGAAGGGAGGCTTGATTTTACTTTCAGTAACGCAAAGTATGACAGGAAAATTAATTGCTGCGGTGGTTAGTGGTTTTTGTTCGCCTTTTCCTGGTAGTTCTAGTCAAGGGATTTGGATGTCGCAAGTATCTCCAGAGATTCAGGGACGTGTATTTGCAGCCAGGGATTTGACTTCAGGTATAGCTACACCTTTAGGTGCTGCGATCGCAGGTGTTTTAGTAGATAATTATTTTCAACCAGCTATGGAAACCGATAGTCTTCTGGCTAGATTGTTTGGCAGTATTTTTGGCAATAGTTCTGGTGCAGGAATGGCAGTGGCGATCGCTCTATTGTCTGCGGTTGGCGTAATCATATCTTTGATAGGATACGCTTTTCCTTTGCTGCAAAAGATAGAAGATTAAAATTTATCTACAAGATTCTTCCCCAAAATCCTAAAATAGTGGTTCAAGTTACTACAGCTCGGATTGTGATGAGACATTGAGCTATATAAACAACTTTTAAAATATCCTGTTTTAGAGCTTGACAATTTATTGAAAATAATTATTATTAAGTAAGTTTTGAGGATTAAATATATTAGATGTAATTGGCTACTACATAATTTATCCAGACTAAAATTATCTTTTCAGCATTATTATTTGAATTTTTTAATAGATATTGATCGGTCACTCTATAGGTTGAAAAGTATTGATATCTATCAAATTAGAGATAATTTTTATCAAATAGTAAAATAAGCACGCTGCTTAAATTCTTAATCTTGATTGCTCTTAAGGAAGAAGATTATGTCATTAATTCATTGGGATAAGTCCGTACTTTCGTTTCACCTCAAAGAAATCGTTGAAGATGGTCATGGAGGTCATCCTATGGCTGTAGCAGGATTGGGTGCGATCGCCGTGAGTGCCCTTTTGGTTCCTGCAGTAACTAAATTAGGTAGACCTGTTCTGAAGGCAGCAATTAAGCATAGTTTAGCTGTGGATCCAGAAAGCAATTTACTATCAATTGACTCTTCAACTACGGAATTAGCTAAAATTTGGCAACAAGCGGCGATCGCCAGTCAACAGAATGGCGACCTCTCACCAACGCCGAACAAGTAACTAGTTAGTTGTTTCAACTATATTGTCTTGACCGTGTTGATTTGTATTAGGTTGCGCCCCTAAACCTGCTGCTAAACTTAGTTTTTCAGCTCGTTCTGATGCAACTTCAGCTTTGGCTTCAGCGACAATATCACCGATTACTTCTCCTGTTTCAGCGATCGCACCTTTGGTTTTTTCATAGAGACCAACACCACTTTTAATAGCTGCCTTGGCAACAGGTTTTAACAAAGGCAGTGCTACAGGTGTTAAAACTGCTACCCCCATACCAATTGCCAAAGTCTGAAGCGGGTGATTTTTATAAGCGTTTTGAACTTGATTAAGGATAGGGTTAGAGCTCTTTACGAGTTGCATTTTTGACATATGACTATTTCCTCCTGTAATTGATTAATTTAATTTTTAATCTATGATTACGGTCAAGACCAGTAATTTTGCTCCTCCAACTGATGCTGTACCAGAGGACGAAGACTATTAAGCCCAGCAGCGATCGCCGAACCATTATGAATTATTGTAGCGATTAGGGGATTTAAGCCTACGGTAGAAGCCAAGCCCAAAGCGGTTAGATTTGGGGCAACTACCAACAGCGTATTTTGCTCGATCAGCTTTTTAGTTTCGGTGGCAATGTTGAGGGCTTCGGCTAAACTCATGAGATCGTTATTCATAAGTACGACATCGGCTATTTTCCTGGCAATATCCGAGCCATTGGCAAAAGACACGGAGACATCTGCATAAGCAAGAGCAACCGAATCGTTCAAGCCATCACCGACAAATGCCACTGTTTTACCTGCCAGCTTTAAATCACGCACAATCGCGGCTTTTTGTTCTGGAAAGGCTTGGGCATGGACTTGAAGGAGAGGAATAGATAACTCCTCTGCTACTATTGTAGCTCTTTGTTGGTTATCTCCCGTCAATAAATGAATCTCTATACCTGAAGCTTGCAGGGACTGAATTAAAGCAGGACTTTCCTGACGCAAAGGGTCAGCATATTGAATGACTCCCTGGAGTTCTCCGTTGCAAGCGACGTAGATTAAAGATACCCAGTTAGCAGTAATGGATTTATGTTCCAAATCGCATCTACGATCTAAAGGAAGGGATTGATGTTCCAGGCATTCTAAACTAATTTTTTCTTGCAGCAAAAAGCGATCGCTACCGACAAGAACCTCTTGATCCTCTACTGTAGCTCGAATTCCCAAACCAACTTCAAAATTCCATTGTTGACGACGGGGAATAGCAATATTTTGACTGTTGGCGTAACTGTTAATCGCTTCCGCTACGGGATGGGTAATTCTTTGTTCGGCAGCAGCAGCAAAAGCTAGTACCTGTTCTGCTGACATTCTTCCTGGTACGGTTTGTATCCCTACTACGGTCAATTGTCCTTGGGTTAGGGTTCCCGTCTTATCAAAGACGACTGTATCTACTTCCGCTAATTGCTCGATGGTTCGTCCACTACGCACCAAAACACCATGACGGGTATTGTGGTTTAATGCTCCTAAAAATGCTGTAGGCATGGAAACGCGGATACCTGTTACAAAGTCTAGGGTGAGGATCGAAGCTGCCCTAGCGGGTTCTTTTGTAATAGCTAAGACGACACTAGCTAAAATTAAGGAGGGCAGAATTAACCTATCTGCTAATTGGGCTGCATAATTTGCCATGCGGGTATCGTGTACTGGCGCATTTTGCAACATTTCCAGACTGGCAGCAGCGCGAGTATTTTTTCCTACCCTGTCAGCACGGAGGTAAATTTGTCCAGAACGCACTAGAGCTGAAGCATAAACCACTGTCCCTGCTTTGGCAACTATCGGCATTGATTCCCCCGTAAGTTGCTGTTGGTCAATGGTAGCTAAACCTTTAATCACTTCTCCATCGACAGGGATTTGTTCACCAGGATAGACAATTACGGTTTCCCCTGGCTGCACGGAATCACTGGAAATTTGGACTGGTTTTTCTGCTCTCAATACCCAAGCAAAATGTCCGATGGCATCAAGGAGATCGGCTGTTTGAGTTTCTGTCGAACGAGCAGTGCGATCGCGAATTAAATCGCCTAGTTCATGGAGCGTAATCACTAAAGCAGGAGTCGCTAGTCTTCCTTGTCCATAACTCAAACCTACTGCCAATAAGTCTAAACAATCAATATTGAGTTGACCCTTGCCAAAAATACTCTGACTGGCTCTTTTGAGAATAGGTAAGGTGACAGTTACCAGGCTAGCTAGGGCAACTGGGCGTAGCCACACCAATCCACTTTGATTACTCAACCAACTAACAATAGTAGTGAAGACAGGTAAAGTTAAGCTCGACCAATTTTCAATTTCTGAACTCTGCTCTTTAGTTTGTTTGCTGGAAAGCGAATTGGCTTTAGCTGATTGTTGAATTAACTTGGCTAAACCAGAAGCAATTTCTGCCAGGGGTGCATTTTTATAGTAATAACTAATCGCGATGGAAGCTGCAAGCGAATTAACCCTAACATCATTGATCCCAGGCTGAGCCAGTAAAAACTCTTTGAGCTTAACCCCATACTCCGAATTGTCTTTTAAACGGTAAATGCGAAATCTCACCCTACCTGGAATATGATGCACCAAATAGGGCAGAGAACGATCGGCTCCCATCTTTTTTGTGTCAATTATGGATAGAGGATTGCTCAAAGACTTTGATCCTTTATTTTTATATTCTTGCCCTGGTTCTTGTGTTCTTGGTTATTGATGAGCAACAACTAACAACTAACAACTAACATTTCAAACCGCAACCTGATTTTCTTGACGAACAGTATTAATAATATTCATCAAACGCAATCCTAATTCCCAATCAGACAATCCTTGATTGTCATAATTAATCGCAATAGAAGCTGCTGCACGATTAACCCGAACCTGTTTGACATATTCATCAGCATTTAAAGCAGTTTGCAAACGCTCGGCAAAAATAGCATCCAAAGCTAGCTGTGGCATTCTTAAACGAACTCTGCCAGGCACAGCATGGACGATTGCATAGTCTTGGAGATTAGTCGCCGATTCTTCAGCGGAACCCAAGTTATTGCTCTCTGTTACTTCAGAAGATTGTTCTTGCTTAAGTTGATTAAAAATTTGACGAGCTAAACTTGCCACCAATAAGTTGACTAGCAGGGCGTTTGCTCCGCGCAATTTAAACTGACTAGTGACGAATACGCCGATTGCCACAGGAAGAATCATTTCGATTTCTCCATGTTCTTTTAAAAATCCACTAAGTCGGGAGGTTGCATCTTCTGGAGAAAGACTACTAAGGTTACTGGTTGAGGTTGTAGCTGTCATGGTCATAATTCACTCGCATATACTAACTATTAATAAAAAAACGACTTGAGATCGACATAAGTTCAAGAAAAGTTATTTGCTCTAGCTGCAAGAATTGGCTTAGCTTCATATCCTGTGGTGTCTAAAGCTTGAATCAGGGACTCAACACTAATCTCTGATTCGATAGGGAGGATGATTGTAACTCTTTTTTTTGACAAATTGACTTTGACTTGTTTAACTCCTGAAACTTTTTGTAACGCCTCTCTGACAGTTTGAGCGCACATTTCGCAGTGAAGATCCTCAACCTGTAATTGAATTTCTCTAGTTGGCGATCGCTTAAATAACCAGTTCATAATTAATTTTCCCTAGTTAACTTCGTTCCTCAATTCAACTGAAAAATCAGAACTCGATACAACGGTTTTTTTGCTTTTGATTGCTATGCTCGTATTCCATCATTGATTAAATCTAATTAAAATTAACTTTTCAAGTGTCAATTTTTTATTGATAATTGCTTTTTTCAAAGCTAATTTCTCTTACTCATATCATCTCGCTGTAGGACGAAAAATTGGCAAAAGTTTATCAATAGTTAATGTTTAACAGGCTATTTTGACTTTTGTTGACTAGTTAAAAAAAAAATACTTGTAGATTATTGCTAATACTATGCAACAATAATTAAGAATTTCTTGATAAATACTCTTAGTAATAGGAGCAATAAGTAATGTCACTTGTGCAGGGTCGTAAATCCGTTTTTAGCCTTCATCTCAAGAAAATAATCAAAAATCAAAATCATTACCAGGGAGATAGTATAGCTCTTATGGGTTTAGGAGCTATCCTGGTGGGAACATTTATTCTGCCGACGATGGCAAAACTAGGGAAACCAATTCTCAAAAGCATTATTAAAAGTGGGTTAACCCTTTATCCAGTCAAAAAAACTATTTCTAACTCTAAACTGGAATTTCCAGAATTGGAATTAATTACTTTCAAGGGTAAAGATGTTAATCTCAATTAACCTGATAGTTGTTTGTTTAATTGCTAAATATTATGATTAGATATGAAGTTCCTGCCCCAGAGTTTTGCTTAGTCGGCACAGTCAGTAAACTTATTCTGAAAAAAAAGGGAAAAGTTAAACGTTTTGAATTACAAACCCCGAAAGGAAATTTTTTCTTTAAAGTTCCTCACAAATTGCATAAAAGATTAAATTGTCAGTTTTACCCTAATATCAAGTTGGAAGTTAGGGGAAAAGCAAAAATTCGTCCCAAGAAGGCGAAAATCAAGCTTAAAATCGAACAAATCAGAGTTCTTTCCCCCAATCCTGCTCCTCCACCTCTTGATTTGAAATTTTTCGATAGTACTACTTCAGAAAACAGTACAACTTTAGAAAATAATACTGTTTCAGAAAATGGTACTAATTCAGAGCCAAAAGGTAAAATTTTGCTCTGTAAAAAATCTTCTTGTTGGAAACGAGGCGGAAAAGCTATTTATGAAAAAATAACTGAAGAACTACAGGAACAAGGTTTAGAAGATAACATCACCGTCAAAAAAACTGGCTGCATGGGGCGTTGTAAAGCTGCTCCCAACTTGGTTGTTTTGCCAGATAAGGCTCGTTATAAGCGTTTTAATAAAGAGAAAGTGAATAATCTAATTGACACCCATTTTGTGACCAAATGCAATATCTAGACTGCCAATCTGGATAAGCTTTAATCGTCGCTCAAAAGCTGCTGTCTTTACTGCTTCCTTTGCTTAAATAACAGTGACAATCTGGTTTTTCGATTAGAGATTGAGCCAGGGAATTAAGAGTAGTTGCTGCCAACAAACCACCGCCGAAAGAACCAGTTATAGTAATAAAGGGTATGCCAGAACGTATTAATAAACGTTTCGCAGCGGGTGCATGACTAAAGCCAATGGGCATACCAATAATGAGAGCTGGATGGATCAAAGAATCTGCGATCGCCCGACAAACAGCAATTAACACCGAAGGAGCATAACCAATAACTAAAATACAGCCAGACGATAGTTGCCGTAAGTTCTTGTGCAATGATAAAGAATGCCAAAACTCTTGCTCGGCTTCTGCTGCATTCGTAAGATGAGGATTATCGATTAAAGTTGTTAGCTGACATCCAAGATGAACCAGTCGAGGGCGATCGCAAGCAGCCACAATAGCGGGAACATCACCGATAACTTGACAGCCAGATTTGAGTGCTTCTCTTGCAGCAGCAATTGCACCCGAACTTACCTGGATAAAATTAACCAAGCTCAGATCGCCACAGGCTAATACCAGTTGGGCAAGTAAATCGACTTCAATTTCCGATCGCTCTGATAAATCGGGTAGTAATAGCTTTAAGGATTCCGTAAACGATTCGGGATGAGACAGAGTAGCGGTATCGAGAGTATCCCAAAAAGTTGCTGTTTCTGTAAGCGTTAGTTTAGCGATCGCCTTTTCTCTGACGCTTTGACAAAGATGATCTCGTCCTAATAATCCTTCTAAAGCCGATGCAGTTTGCCGTAGTTTGGCAATCTGTTCGATTACAGTTCGATATTGCTGCTGTAGTTGAGGTATTAAAGTATCATTTGCTGGCGGGAAGGTTTTAGTCGCTAGCAAGTTACGAATATGTTCTAATTGAAATCCTTGTTGTTTGAGGGCAACGATAGTTTTGAGTTGTTGAACGTGGCTTTCGGTATACAAGCGATAGTTACTCGGCGATCGCTCCGCTTCGGGGAGGAGTCCAGTCTGATGATAGTAGCGTACCATGCGAGGCGTGAGACCGTTGCCCACTTTGTCCGTAAGCTGTTTAATTGTTAAGTATTGATTCGTCATGGTTGACCTTAACATTAGTGTCAAAGTGTAGTTTGAGGGAGTCGTCAAATTGGTAGTAGGGATGACTCAATTCACTTTTGGGAGAATTTTGCCCAGATATTCCGAGGCTCACGCAGCAGTAATTTGTGGCATTTTAGTTTTTTGCGGTTGGCTGTGCCTCAATTTCAACTGGATCGGTTTTGCCTTATTAATTTTAACCGCAGCTTATGTCATTGGCGGTTATGAAAGCACTAAAGAAGGACTGACTACTCTTTGGCAAGAACAAGAGCTAGATGTCGATTTACTAATGATCGTAGCAGCTTTAGGGGCTGCTGGGCTGGGTTTATGGCGACAGGAATATTATTTAATTATTGATGGTGCAGTTTTAATTCTGATTTTTGCCGTTAGTGGTGCTTTAGAAAGCTTTGCGATGCAGCGCACTGAGCGCAATATTAAATCATTGATGGCTGTTACTCCCGATACCGCTAGAATATTACAAAATGGTCAAGCTCAGGAAGTAGCGATCGCCCAATTACAAGTGGGAGACGTGGTTTTAGTTAAGCCTGGAGAAATGATTCCTACCGATGGCATGGTGCTAACAGGACAATCTACGGTCAATCAAGCTCCCATCACGGGAGAATCGATTCCTGTGGATAAAGCTCTGGGGGATGAAGTTTTTGCAGGTACTCTTAATGGTAATGGCGTATTGCAGCTCAAGGTTCATCAACCGCCAGAAAGTAGCCTAATTCAACGAGTGATTCGTCTGGTGGAACAAGCGCAAAACCAAGCTCCTCCCTCACAGCAATTTGTAGAGCGTTTTGAACGAGGCTATGCCAAAGTAATTGTTTTATTGGGTGTAATTTTGGGAACTTTACCACCTTTTGTTTTGGGATGGGATTGGGAAACAACTATTTATCGGATGCTGATCTTTTTGGTCGTAGCTTCTCCTTGTGCTTTGATGGCATCAATTATGCCGACGCTGCTATCTGGTATTGCTTGTGGCGCGCGACAGGGAATTTTATTTAAGAATGGGGCGCAATTAGAAAAAATTGGTCGGGTGAAAGCGATCGCTTTTGACAAAACAGGAACTCTGACAACGGGACAATTAGCAGTAACCGATATTATTCCCACAGCCCAATATTCAATTGAGCAAGTATTACAATTAGCCGCTGCCATTGAATCTGGTTCGGAACATCCTATTGGGGAGGCTATCATTCAAGCAGCCCAGCAAGCTAATTTGTCTTGGCTCGACGCCACTAACATCCAAGCTAAAACAGGACGAGGAATCGTTGGAGAAGTAGCAGGAGAAATGGTCACAGTAGGTAAAGCAATCTTTGATTCTCCTGAATTATATGCGAAGCGGTATACCATATGCGAAGCGGTATCCCTTGGGACAAGGGCACAATGTCCTTTAGGACAATCAGCCAGTGATACTCTGGAAAGCGCAGGTAAAACAGTAGTCTGGGTAAGTTTAGCCAAAGAAACCATAGGGTTAATTGCCGTTGCTGATACAGTGAAACCAGAAGCAAAAAGTGCGATCGCTAGTCTAAAACAATTGGAAATTGAAGCCACAGCGATGCTGACGGGAGACAATCAACGTACCGCCCAAAGCGTCGGGCAAACCCTAAATCTTGATCGCGTTGAGGCTCAACTATTACCAGAAGACAAACTAAATGTTATTAGACATCTACAACACAAGTACAAAAATGTAGCCATGGTGGGAGATGGGATTAATGATGCTCCTGCCTTAGCTGCTGCGACTGTTGGCGTAGCGATGGGGGTTGCTGGCACTGATGTTGCCTTAGAAAGCGCGGATATTATCTTAATGTCTGATAATTTAACCAAATTGTCCCAGGCAATTGAACTAGGTCGTCGTGCCAATCGCATCATTAAACAAAATATTATCTTTGCCCTCGCGTTTATCTGTTTGCTACTAGTAGCCAATGTATTTGGCAGTATTAACTTGCCCTTGGGCGTAATCGGTCACGAAGGTTCGACTTTATTGGTAACACTGAATGGTTTGCGTCTATTGAAGTAAATATCAGCAGTCACTTTCGCTATTTTTTTTCTCTTCACAATTGTGCAAAATTACAGCATATCTGAGTCCTGTTGGTTCTGCATCAGGATTATTTTCTTCTAGGGCGTGAATGCTGTGAATCTGGGCTTTGGTAGGGGAACTTTTCGGCAAATGGTGAGAACCAAACTGCTGTTGATCTACCCACTCATAAAATTCCGTAGTATCGGGGTGACAGAAAGTACAGCCATGACATTTTTGGGGAGTTGGTACTTTTAACACTCTGCCTTTTTTAATTAATTTGTTGAGCATTTGTCTGAGTGCGTCTCCATCCATATGAAAGTGTAATTCCATTTCTGCGAGAGAAACGCGATGATAATCAAGTACGAAGTCTTGTAATTCTTTTAAAATCATTGTTAATCACTATACAGTGAGTAAGATGTTTAGATTAATGCTAAAAACTTTCATTTCTCGACTAGCCCTTACTAAGATTGAGTAGCCTAAAATCTTAATTTAAAGTTGATTGAGTTACTATTTGAGTCAAGAAAATTTGCTATTTACAGCAATTATTTAGTATTTAGCAATATTAGTAACTTATCAGGCAGAACCCGTAAACGATCTGCCTAGTAACAAAAGCTTAATTTTCCCAACCTAAATTTTTAATCTTATTTAATGTGGGGCGCAGTGATAGAAAATTATCGGGTTAAAGCGATCTCTATTGATAAAGCTGGGACTCTAACCATGGGATAATTAGAAGTAACCGATATTATTCTCGCAGCACAATATTCAACCGAGCGGGTCTCACGGGGTGACAAGAGTTTTGTAAACAAGATAAAGGGTTGAATGTAGTAGTTAGATGGTAAGAAAAAGGGGTCAAGCTAATTGAAAAGACCCCATAATCAAAAATGTTGCCAGAATTCTATCACAAATGTATCTCGAA
>JBCDCO010000175.1:0-11849 GCA_039181635.1 Cyanobacteria bacterium P01_G01_bin.19
CAAACTCGTTTGGGAAGTTCTTCACACTTGTCTTGGGATAATTCTACCGACTCTCGTACTATTTTAGACAACAGCACTATGAATGAAGAAAGTAAGAATGTCAAAATAGTTGTCATCAAAAATTCTAATTTGTAGGTGATTATTTAGGGGCTAATTATATCAGCTAATATTCTACACAACATATACAGACTATAGATTCTATCTCACCACTACTTCCACATCACTACCAATTTTTGCGACACAACCCTATTTTTTAATAGGGATAAATTCGTAAGCAAAAGAGTGTCGCTGGCTTTGTTGAACGGTGACTAACTCGATGGGTTGGAGGCGATCGCCTGAGGGCAAAAAATGAATTTGGTCGCCAGCACCAAGGGTAGAAAAATGAGGATCAGAGAGTACCTTTTGGACACCAAGACGACTGGGACTTAGGTCGATGGCAGCAATTAAAGCTTTAGTAGCATCGTAAGCCATTGCTGTACGCCAGTTAACTTCTCCTCTCCAGAGTTGGCTGGCAACCTGGGAAAACTTAGACTCTCGATTGCTTTTAAGATGCCAGGGAATTGCCAAAACTAGATTTTGGGCTAATTCTCCTGCAACTTGAAGAGTTTTAGGACTATAGACATCATCACCTCCCAAAAGATTGAGGCGGTAACGATTTACTTGAATTACCTGTAGAGCCTGGTTTAAAGTACCCGTATTAGCTGCTAACATAATTACTTTTGCTCCGTGATCAATTGCTTGTTCTAGGCTATCGGCAGCACTAAAATTAGCATCGGACAAGTCATATTCACTAACTATCTGTCCGCCACCTAGGGAAACAGCAGCCGAAAACTCTGACTTGAGAGACTTACTATAGTTGCTTTGAGAACTATAAAAAACTACTGCATTGTCAGCTTTGAGCTGATCTAGCATGTATTCTGCTAAAGCTCTGGCAGCGATATAGTCACTAGGGGTAGCTCTAAATAGGTAAGGACTCAAATTGGATAGTTTGACTGAAGTACTAGTGGGTGAAATTGCTACTAGTTGACCAGATTGATAAATTTTGGCTGCAGCTAAAGTAACATCACTAGCATAATGACCAAGTACTCCCAAAATCTTTTGGTTGTGGATTAGAGTTCTTGCCACTTGCTGTGCTACTTCTGGGCGATCGCCATCATTAATAATTTGCACTTTTAGGGGAATGCCACCAACTCCACCCTCTTGATTGACCTGATTTTGAGCTTGAGCAATACCCCGCAGAATTTCTTGAGCAGCATTAACATTACTACCAATCGGCACAGAAGCAGCAATGCTATAGGATTTATCTTGACCAATTCGGGCATTATTTAGATAAATCAGAGCTTCTGGATCGTTGGGCAGCGTTTTTAACGATGTTGAGAATAATGATACAGACTTATCATAGTTTCCTTGAGCGAATGCAGCAGTAGCCCTCTCTTTTTCTGGTGTGCTTGTCTGGTGGATTAAAACCTTTTCTCCCCAACTAAATCGTTGCTCCAGTTGTGACTTGCTTTGAGCAGCATTATCTGAGGTTGGTTGAATCGGGGAGACAAGGTCTAAATCTTGATGTTTCAACCACCAAGAACTCCCCAGCAATACCATCCCAGTCAAAACGGCAACCGACAGTATTTTACGTGCCAGACGAGGTTTACTAGTTAAAGGTTGTTTCTGAATCGGCTGAATTTTGGGAGCTAAAGCGGAGATATTGATCATCTCTGAGCGGGGCTGAAGAGCTTGTTTAACCTCTGTGGCAGTACTAAAGCGATCGCTGGGATCGGGAGAGAGCATAGTAGTCAACACTGATTCCAGCTTAGGACTGAGCTTGACTTCCTTTTGCCAATGCCATCGATAGCTATTAGGATCGATCAAGTGCTGTGGCTCCTTTCCCGTTAGCACTACTACCGCCGTTGCCGCCAAAGCATATAAATCACTATGGGTACAGACAATCCCTGTCTCCATTTGCTCTGGGGGAGCATATCCACTCTTGCCTAGCACCGTTCCAATTAGGGAAAGAGTTTCTGTTTTGGGGGCTGTTTTGATCAATTGAGATTGTACTTTAGTTGCTATTTCTTTGATACTACCAAAATCAATCAGTACGGCTAGTAAATCCGAACTACGCAAAATCAGGTTATCGGGGGAAATATCGCGGTGAATTACTCCCATCGAATGAATATACTCCAAAACAGGCAACAGTTGATCGAGTAGCTGGCTAATTTCAGCTTCACCAAACTGTGTTTTTCGTTGAGAGTAATCATTGACAAGATCGTGATAGGTTTGACCCTCAACGTATTCTTGTACTAATAATAAGTGTCCTTTGCCTTGATGCTGATAACAAAATAATTCGCGAAATTTGGGAATTTGTGGATGTTTTAGTCGATAAAGAACTTCTGCTTCTCGCTCAAACAATTCTTGTGCTTTGGAGAGGGCAAATGTCCCTTGAAGCTGAGGTGCAAATTCTTTGAGGACACAAAGTTCTTCAAAACGATTGATGTCTTCTGCTAAGTAAGCACGACCAAAAGAGCCGTGTCCCAATTGGCGTAAGATTCGATAGCGAGAGTTGAAAATATTCTCTGAATTGTGCAGAGTATCCATGGTTATTGTGTAACAGGTAGCATAGCATCTCCTACCCTTTACCCTCATCAATTAATTAACACTTGTTTAACGAACAGTCTTGAGATTGGCTCAAGCTTCAACTACAACCTTTCCTAGTGGTTTGGCAATACAGGCGAGAAGGTGTCCAGGTTCACACCCAGGGTCATCATCATAATTAACCTCTCCATCTAACAGAGGCAGCTTACAAGCACCACAAGCTCCCATACGGCAGCCCCAGGGAAGTTCAATTCCTTCTTGTTCGGCAAGATCGAGAATGGTTTCTGCTTCATCCCCAGAAATTTCTCGATCTGACTTGGCAAAAACCACAACTGAAGATCGCTTTTGTAACTTAGTTTTAGTTGGGGAAACCTCTGTCACCTCAGTTTCTGGTCTATCTTTTTTTTCCGTCGCAGATGACTTTTTCTGAGAACCGCTGAAGCTTTCTTGGTGGTAGTTTTCCATCGGCAAGCCGAGAGTTTCCAGTATAGTTTTAACCCCCTCCATAAAAGGGTTTGGTCCACAGACATAAGCTGTACGCTCTCGCAAATCAGGGGCGATCGCCTGTAGCATCAGATCATTCAGTCTGCCAGTATATCCAACCCACGCTAGACTTGGTTCTGGACGGGTAATTGTCACTGCTAATTTGAAATTGTCGTATCGTGCTGCCATTGATTCTAGTTCATGCCGATAGATAAAATCCTTGAGAGTACGAATGCTGTAGATTAAGACCACATCTATCTCAGAACCCATGTCGCTCAGCCAGCGAGACATAGACATGAGTGGTGTAATCCCACTGCCTGCAGCAATAAACAGTAGTTTTTGAGCAGTGTCATTGAGACAGGTAAATTGACCCATAGGAGCAGTTATTTGAACCGAAGAACCTACGGTAATCTGCTCGTGTAACCAGTTAGAAACTAATCCTGGAGGCGCATCTGCTACACCAGTTGGCGGAGGAACTCGTTTAACGGTAATTTCTAAAACATGAGGACGGGAAGGAGTTGAGGAAAGAGTATAGGAGCGCATCACCTTTTTTCCCTCAATTTCAAGCTTCAAGGTGACAAACTGTCCAGGCTTATAGGAGAATAGCTGAGCTGGTTTAGCCACAAAGCGAAAGGTTTTGACATCATGGGTTTCCTCAATTACTTGTATACAGAGAATAGTAATATTTTCGGCACTACTTTGACGGGGTTGGCTAGAAGTTAAAGCTATTGGTTCTGCTGGTGCCTGTATCTGGTTAACACACTCATCGGCAGGCATAGTCGTAATTATTAGCACATATCCGCCGATGCGTAGCAGATTGTCTTGCTTGAGAGGGTAAACCTGATTAATATCAACTTCTTGATCGTCAATTTGGGAGCCGACTGTGCTACCTAGATCTGTAAAGAAGCACTGTCCATCTTGACACCAAATACGACCGTGAATGCGACTGACTTCTGCACTATCAAGAACTAAGTCACAGCTAGGGTGTCTACCAATGAGATACTCTCTTTGCTTGACTTTTGTTAGGGCAATAAATTTCTCTTTAAACTCACCAGTTTCGCCGTTAACTGCTTTAATTTTGATGGCGAGGGAAGAGGTTTCGGGCTTTCTGGGAAGAGTTGCGGTATTGTCTATCTCACCAAATTTTTCCCCCGCAAACTCTTCTATTCCAATTAATTTTTTTCTGTTTATCACTGACATAGATACCTCTCTACTTTAAATGAAAATTCTGTTTTCTCAACAGCTTGTCAAATTTTTCTACTAAATAGAAAAAAGAATGCGACAGATTTGCCGTAAGCTGGGCAATGCCCACCCTACTAGCTAGTGCTACTCCCCTGCCTCCTACTTCCTTACTCCCCTATCTCTGTTAGGTCTGATTTGGGTCAATGCCTTTGATAAATAGTTTTTCGGCGTTGATTTAGTTGCTAATTGATTACTGCTTTTATTTCTGACCGCCTTGAGTTTTGTCCTTGCCAAACCTAGTCTTAAACTTTGAGGCATGTCTAAATCTAATAAATCTGAATTTTCTCGGATGATTTCTGCCAAGATGCGATCGTGTTCTTCTTCTCCAATCTGCAATTTTGACCGTAACTGCTGAAGAGCTTCTTTACTAATATCTGGCTTAAACAGTTCTTTCTCTAATGCTTCTTGCAGTATTTCTCGATAAACTCTTTTGTGGCTTTGTCGTGTTGCATCGGGCAATACCGTTGCTAGAATATATAGTTCATCGGGATTTAATCGATCGATTGAACGTCCCTCTAACAACTCAGATAAGTCTAGGGACAGTTTTTTCAATTGACGGCGTAATTTATCTGCCAGATCTTCTTTTTTATATTGCTGAGAACTACGTTTCCAGGTTCGGTACAGCCAAATGCTACTAACCAAAACAACCGCAGCGTTAAAGATTTGCTGTGCTAACCACGGTAAACGTAAAATTTCTGGACGACCACCATAAATAAAAAAAGTATTAAAGGCAATGAAAGTGCAAACAGCAAAGACTCGGTGTAAGACCTGTTGACGCTTTATTTCGGGGTTGCGTCGTCTGAGATAAGAAAACAAAGCTTTCTCACTTTTTTGTCCTATTAGGCAACATAGCCCCACCAAAAAAGCCAAGGTGAGAGGAGTTGCGATCAGTTTAGGAATAGCAATAGGGCGGTCGAGAAGATAGAAACCAGGATTAAAGAGAGTTGCCAACTGATTTTCCTCATGAGTCCAAACTCCAGAGAAATAATAATCAAAGTTTCCCGCATATAAATAGTAGTAAACAAAATACGCGCTTACCAGTCCCAAATAACCATATTGAATTAATCTGCGACCAGGCTTGTTTAAATCCTGCCAATATGACTTCTCGGCATCAATATCCAGACAGGCAGATTTACAGTTGATGCAAGTGGCTACTTCTTTGCCAGTAGTGGGATCTACAGTTCGGCACATTGATTGAGTTATGCTTCTTGGAGGAGCTTGGTGAGCCTGACTATCTAATAAACCTCTAGGACCAGTAAAAACCATTTGCACTATGCCAAAAGGACAGACGTAATGACACCAGCTACGACCACCGTAGAGAAAAACTACGGTTATTGCGGAGAAAATTGTTAAGAGTAAAAAGCAGCCGAAGACGATACGGGCTGAGTTAATCAAGAGAATACGGCAATTCAAACCAATAAACAGCAGAGCAAATTGCACATATAGATGGTTGCGAACTAGCCAGGAATTCTGCTCGATACTTAGTCTGGGCTTCAATCCTAACGCCCTAGGGATTTGCGAAAGAAAATAAAGCGGACAGATACGTCGCCAAGCTTCATGACCCAAGACAAAGACGATCGCGATCGCACTAGGAATGATCATACCCCAAAAAATTCTAGCTCCCATGGGATATGGGGTTTCGGGTAAACACTCTCCCTGAACCTTGACACATTGAGCGGATAGTTGGGCAAGATCGATAAAGCGATCGCGAAAAGGGCTAGCTAGATTATCAGGATCGGTTAAATGGTGGGAAATAGGATCGTAAAAGAGGGAGATGATTAAGAGTAGCCAGCCAATTACCAACGCCCATCTAATGACGTGCATTTTTGATTCTGATACTTGATTAAGCATTAGAGTTATTCCTTCCTAGTAATACCGTTTCTCTTTAAATTGACTACAGATGATTGACGCGCGGACGAGGAGACAAGGAGATTTATGCCTAGTCGTGATTTAGGGAATTGGTATAAATTCGCCCTCCTAGATCCGAATCGTTTCTCCGTCAAATTTAGTGAGGGTAAAGAACTGGTTCTCATTGTAGGTAGCAGCTTGCTCTTCCAGGATACCAATGGCGATCGCTTCTCCCAATCTCACCGACTCGGTATAGTCCGTGCGCCAGTGAACCCCTGCTATGTTACGACCGATGGAAATATTAGCTGCCAGTTTGTTCAGCTCTCCTCCCACCGTCAAGGGTTCTGAACCAGAGTAGGTATCTAGGGCAGTTCCATCAGCATTGGCAACAAAATATGGTTCTGGAAGTACATAAAATTCGGCAAAAAACGCCTTGAGCATAGTCACGCATCCCCCCGCTACCGTGGCATGACCCGCACCATAGGCTGGGTGCATTGGCGATCCTTCAGGAAACAACATCGGCAATAGATAAGTGCCAGTCATGTCCTGGACTTGTCCGAGAACAGAAGAATTCAGAATTTCTGAATCAATCTGAGGGATTGGTGTTCCCATCATGCTCAGGCTAATCAGTCCTCCAAATGCTTCAGGGCGTAATCGTCGGTGGACGAACCACTTTTGATACCAGACCGCTTTGAGTGCACGCGTTGTCACCTCTGTAAGCAAGGTCAGAATATGATCTCCGCCAAAGGTGGCAAATCCTTGTTGATTTTGGGTGCGTAAAGGCAGATAGGGATTTCCTAGATCGAACGGAGCCTCCATACCCAGTAACAGTAAGCCAGCATTGAGGTATGCCTGATAAAGTCGATCAAAGTGGACATAATTACCCAAATCTCGTCCATTACGGATAAAACGGCGAGTCGAGTCAAAGGCATCGACAATACCAGCACTAGCTGGGTCGAGACCATTTTGAACATCGAGCCACTGTGGGAAGCCAGTCATAAAGTCGATTCCAGGCATTACAGTTCTCTGGCGTTGGTCGATGAGAAGCGTACCGAACTGAATAAAGCCATCTTCCACATTTCCACCTCCTCCAGGTGGTAAACCTTCAATAGCATTTCCTCTAAGCAAAAACTGCGAGATATAGGGACCTACCAGATCTCCTGGGGTAAACCCGCGAAAAAGATTTTCGGCACTAACGGGGGAGGGACCGCGAAAATCGGTAAATTCATTGTTTAAACTATCTATCGCCATCGCTACAGTAGGGTTTGTGTCATAATCGCTAAAATTCACATCCCTCAACAACGCCATCCAATAGAGTTCTCCCATTTCAGCAGAATTCTCAGCACCATCGATACGAGGCGCGGGGGGAATTGTCAGCGAAGGTCCATCAGGTCCCTCTAAATCAAAGGCAGCACCTGCCTGGGGATTAGCAAACCGACGCAATGTGCGACCTGCTGGTAAAGGATCGGGACCCAAGGGAATATTTTCAAAATCAATTGGATCGCAGCTAGTTAATGCTGTCAGCAGCCTTATGTAAGCAGCAGGTTCGACAAAACCATTACTGTCGTGGGGAAGACCTTTAGTATGATTGGCAATAAAGTTAAGTTGATTGTTAGAGTTTCGATAATCAGTTTCCTCTCCATTGGAAAGTTGGACTGCGGGTGTACGCAAGAAGGCTAATTCCGCAGCATCCTCGCGAATCTGTTTCGCTGCATTACGACGTTCAGGTTGTTGAATACCCATAGAAAATTTCTCCTGAGTTACTAGGTTAGATTCAAATATTGTTTGGGAAATAACTATCCAAGACTTTTCGGTTAAGCATCTTGATTAACCGATTTTGTTTGATGCTTTTAGTTACTCTTCTGTAAAGAATCAGAAAACTCTGCAATTTGTAACATTTAGTAATATTTTGGAAAATCTCAGCCCTGAAGCCTAAAAAGTAAAGGAATATAATGTGCGAGATTGCTAAGTTAGATCGAGAAGTAATTGTTTAATTCTTAGGGCGATCGCTTTTTCTTAGATACTTTAAATACTCTATACAGCTACATTTGACCATGAACTCAAGCGAGATAGTCATTACCAGGTCTTGACTTAGCAGCAAAATCTGAATAGATTTAGCTCGATCGCGCCTCGTTATTTTTTGGCTGACTCAGGTATAGCGAGCAACTGTATCGATCGAACATAAATACGATCGCCCAAAAGATTTTTCAGACTATTGTTAAGTAATGCAACAAGATTGCAGAAGCTCGATCGCCATACTAGATAGATACATAGAGAGAGTTAGTAAATGCGCTTTATAACTCTCTCAAAGCGATCGCACCAAGAATTAGCATAGTTCTGGATAGTTCGAGAGTATCAAATCATGGTCAAAACTAAGCAGGGTAACAGTACTAAGTACAAAATAGTGGGACAAAAGAACGGTTGTTTAAGGTTTTTGGTTTGCTTAAAACGTTCGCAAGCTGAGAAAAAACAGAAACGATCAAGGTTCAAAAACAATTCTCTGAACTGTATTCTCTTTAATAGTCCAAGTAACGATCTTTTTGTCAGTTGTTCTGGACAAGAAAAGATTGACAAGTTAATTAGCTGCCAAGACTTGGACAGTTGCGACATTGTTGTGTTCTAAAGCCATCGCTGTTGATAATAGCTTAAATAAACTTATGTAAATGCATTACATAATCATATTTGGTAAGAACTATAAGCTAATATCAGCAAATTTAAATTTCAAGCAAAATGATGAGTTATGAAGATTTTTGAGTCAGGTGCGATCGCTGTCACAGCAATCTATGACAATAGGCTCAGTATTTGATTTTGAGTTCAATTGTAATCCGACTCAAATAAGCCAACCGAAATGCTTCGCTTGTTTGACTATAAACACAATTCTAAATAAGGAGTAAAAATCGTGGAATCCGCATCACAAAGTTTTTCTGGCAATCAAAACACAAAACCAACTCCCAACCCCATATCGGGAGAAATTATCAATTTAATTTATCAGGGAAATAGTAACAACTTAGTCGAGATTGAAGTTAGAGAAATCAATTTTGACAAAACTTTTACTCTGACTGCTTATTGCAATGTCGAGTTCAACTACGATACTGTCAAGATCGCAAACTTGCATGATTTCACTTATAGATTGCAAGAAGCCTTCAACTATCGATTTGTCGCCAGTATATATCATCAGGACGGCAAAATAGTTTCATTAGAAATCAAAAGACCAAATATTTTCCCATTGCCATCAAATTTTCAAATACTAAGATCTATCAGCCAAGGTGGTATCAGCCAAAGTGGTGATAATGGTATTTGGGGTTGAAAACTAAAAGTAAGTAGCGAAAAAATATTGTTTTGCAATATACTACAAGCACAATTAAACCAAAAGCTATGAAGTTTTCTACAATAGCTCATTTGACAGCTTCAATTATTATATTAAGTATATTCGATAGTAATCAATTGACAATAGCTCAATCGGTTCAGACTGATAGGACAACACCAACTCAACCAGAGAGTTGTCTTAATGATTGTATGATTGGAGGAGGCTTACAGCAGGGAGAAAACTTATTCCATAGCTTTGAAAGGTTTAATGTTGAAGCTGGAGCGACAGTCCTGTTTCAAGACCCTGGAGTATCAAATATCCTAGGTCGAGTCACAGGTAATCAAGCATCTGAAATCTTAGGTACTCTTGGTGTCAGTGGTGGCGATGCCAATTTGTTCCTGATTAATCCCAATGGGATTATTTTTGGAGAAAATTCCAGTTTAGATTTGAATGGTTCTTTTCTGGCTACTACTGCTGATGCGATTCGGTTTGGCGAACAGGGGTTGCTTGATACCACACCTAATGAAATACCTCTGTTAACCATCAATCCCTCTGCTTTATCGTTTACAGATGGAAATCAAGGTGTTATTCGTAACGAATCAGTTGCACCAGCAGGTGCAGATCTTTCTGGATTAGAAGAAACCGCTTCAGGATTGCGAGTTCCTGATGGTAAAAGTTTTCTGTTGGTTGGCGGCGACGTAATTTTTGATGGAGGAAGAGTAAATGCTTTTGGAGGTCGAGTAGATTTAGGAGGATTAGCGAATGCAGGAGAAATTCAACTAAGTTTTTCAGATACTGATGAAGGTAAAATAGACCTGAGTTTCCCTGAACAACTTCAAAGAGCAAATATATTGCTGACTGATAAGGCTTTAATAAACGTACCTGCTAGCGATGGGGGTGATATAAAGATTCATGCCAGTAATATTAGTATTGAAAATGGCAGCATACTAAGGGCGGGTATTGGAGCTAATTTGGGAAATTCAAATAGCAAAGCAGGCAATATAATTCTGGATGCAACTGAAAATCTGGAGATAGCAAATAGTACTCTTATTACTAATCAAGTGGCACCAGGAGGATTGGGAAACGGCGGAAATATAAATATCAATTCTGGTTCATTAGAGATATTTGATAAAAGTCGTGTCCAAACTGTAACTTTTGGAAATGGTGATGCTGGCGAAATTGAGATAAAGGTTCCAAATAGCTCGGTTGAAATTAGTGATGAATCGGGAATCGTTTCAGTTGTAGGATTAATTGATTTAGATGGTATGAAAATTTTTGGGGTAGGTAATGGTGGTGATATTCAAATTGAGTCGAAAAATGTTGTAATTAAAAACAAATCTATCATTGATGCTAGTACGTCGGGTCAGGGCGATGCAGGTAATATATCAATATTGTCAAATGGCAACATTAATTTATCTTTAGATAGTGGCATTCGAAGTGTCATAGATGAAGATGCAGTGGGAGATGCGGGGAATATTCAAATAGAAGCAAACAATGTTTTTCTAAGTCGAGGCTCTCAACTTACTGCTGCTGTAATTGGACGTGGCAAAGGGGGAAATATTTCCTTAGATATTTTCAACTCATTGAATATTACTGGATTCGACGAAGCAGAGGGACGCTCTAGCGGTATTATAACGGCGACTCAATCAGACGCATTTGGTCAAGCAGGAAGCATTCAGATTGATTCAGAGGATTTTCAAATTGCTGAAGGTGCAATTATTACCTCCCAAACTCTCAACGAAAGTGATGGTGGAAATATTACAATTGATGCTAGTAGTTTTTCAGCTATTGATGGCGGACAGGTAGTTACTTCCGCAGCTAGTTCTGGCAATGCAGGTGATATCAATATTGAAGCCTCCGACAATATTTTACTTTCTGGCAGTGACAATAATTTTGCTAATCGCCTAGCTGAATTTGGCGAAGAGACTGTAGGCAATGAAGCCCCAGGAAATAGCGGATTTTTCGCCAATGTGCGTTCAGAGGCTTCTGGTGAAGGTGGCAATATTAATGTTGCAGCAGGGCAGCTAGATATTAACGATAGTGCAGAAATAAACGTTAGTGCAGAAGGGACAGGAGGGGCAGGAAGTTTAAGTATTGATGCTCAAGATGTTACTTTAGATGTTGGTAGTTTGACTGCCGAAACGAGAGTTGGCAGCCAAGGTAATGTTAGTTTAAATGGATTGGATACTTTGTTGCTGCGTAACAACAGTCAAATTACCACTAATGCCTCTGAGTCAGCTATAGGTGGAGATATTACAATAAGTTCCGATGGTATTGTTCTTTTAGACAATAGCGATATTACAGCTAATGCTGTAGAGGGACAGGGGGGGAATATTCAAATTACGACTCAAGGGATTTTTCAAGAACCCGACAGCGAGATTAC
>JBCDCO010000176.1:0-11806 GCA_039181635.1 Cyanobacteria bacterium P01_G01_bin.19
AGCCGTTGGCTTTGGTGAGAAACTGTAGATGGCTGCATTGAAGTTTTGTTTAAGAACGAGAATTAAAATCTATCTGTACTATTCTTCCATATTGTAGATTGCTGTATGGGCTACAAGCCTAAAGATATATTCCTGAAAAGTGTGCGATCGCAAAATTTAATCAGACTGATATGAAGCATAATCGTCAAACTGTGACAAAATCATTGCATAATATAAAGATATGCTAAAGGTTTTGCTGGAGTGAAATCCTCAGTTGAAGATGACTAAAGCAAAAGACTCGTAGGATTGATAACGATAAATTGATAGATAAAAAAAAATACTTATTATGAAAACTGTTTCCGATAGTAAGAGGGCTTTTTACGCTGCTTATCCTCGTCCCATTAACTCTATTTATCGTAGAGTAATTGAAGAGTTGCTAGTAGAAATGCACTTATTATCAGTCAATGCGGACTTTAAGCCCGATCCTATTTATTATTTGGGAATTGTTACTTCATTCGAACGTTTAATGCAAGGTTACGAGCCAGAAGCCGATAAAGAGAAAATATTCAATGCTCTTTGTACTTCTATCGACACCGATCCTGAAACTTATAAAGCTCAAGCAGGAACGCTTTTGTCTCTTGCCAAAGATAAGTCTACCTCCGATCTCATTGCTTGGCTAAACAATCCAGAAGCTGGAGAAGGCACGGAATACATAGTCGAGCCAATTAAGGCAATTTCTGACAATGACAACTTTAAATATAGTCGTCCTTTCGCGATCGGGATTTATACTCTTCTAGAAGAAAGCGACCCAGAATTGGTTAAAGATCAAGACAAACGCGATGCCACTGTCGATACTATTACCGATAATTTTGGAGCAATCAACAGTGAAAAAATGAAAAAAGATCTGGAGTTATATCGTGGTAATTTAGAAAAAATGTCTCAGTTACTCAAGGTAATCGAAGACGTTTTAGAAGCTAGTCGCAAGCAAAGAGAAAAAAGAGCCGAAGAAAAGCAAGGCAAAGAAGCTGAAGCTAAAAAAGTGGAAGAAGCAACAGCAGAATAATTTTAGCTTTTTGTGCTCGACCACAACACCTTTGTAAGTTGGTTGAGTAGCTCCCTACAGTATGTATTTCTGAAAATCAATAATCTTTCTTGCCACAATCGCAAAAAGCGATAGGAAAGCCCTTATCTAAATAAAGAAGAGATTAGACATAAGCTACCCTATCGCTCTAAAAACGTTTGATGATCGCCAATGATTCAATAATATTTTATTTACTGCTCGATAGTTAAGATCAGAAAATTAGTAAAAAATTTTGTTAGCTATTTGCTTATCGTAGAGTTTGCATTAGTTTCTGGGCAAAGTAATACCAATCATAAAGTTAATAAGCTGTCACGCATTTAATTTACTTGTTTGCGTTGACGGGGCGACTAGAAGAAAGGGGGACGGGGAGAAAGTTCAACTGCACCTTGTCTGATTAAATAATATGTAGTTTAAATGACGAACAGCTTATTGAGCGATCGCTAATTGATTTTGATTTTTTTAAACAGTAACTCCTTCTAATTCATCTTCAGTAGATTGATATAACTCTCTTAATTTCTCTAATTTCTCCTCATCCGCATTCCACAAGCCTCTTCCTTGTGCTTCGATCGCTCGTGCGACAATATTTCTAAATGCTTCGGGATTAGCTTCGCGTAACTTTGCTGCCATTTCTGCATCGAGGGCATAAGTATCTACGGCTTGGTCGTATACCCAGTCGTCTTTAAAATTTGCCGTACCTCCCCAACCAACTAAAGCTGTCATCCGTTGAGAGATTTCGTAAGCACCACCAGAACCTTGATCTGCCATTGCTGCCGCCCATTTAGGATTGAGTAACTTAGTGCGGTATTCCATGCGAAGTAGGTCTTTTAACTTGCGGGGGCTAGTATCCTTAGAAAAGCTTTCCACAAAAGATGCAGTTACTTCTTTGCCGCTTTGTTTTTCCGCAGCCAGTTTTAATCCTCCTGTGTTGCCATAGTATTCTTGTATGTCCGTTAAGCCGTATTCCACCGAGTCAATTTCTTGGACGATTTGACTGCTGGTTTCTAATAACTGAGTAAGTACTTCTGGTCTGGCTTGTCCTTTGTCTTTGCGCCCATAACTAAAGACATTGCGGTTTTTCCAGGTATCGGCAAGTTCGTTACCAGATTCCCAATTACTATCTACCACTTGGTCATTTACCAAAGACCCAAAATCCCCCGCAGGGTTAGAAAACATTCTCGCGCTGGCATTGGCTACTCCTTTAGCTTTTAAAGCCAAACAGTGCTTGCGAATATAGTTATTATCTGCCGATTCCTCTGCTTCTGCTGCCCTTCTGAACAAATCGTCTAGCAGTTCAATAATATTGACAAAAGTATCGCGGAAGATGCCCGAAAGGTTTGCCAAAACATCGATGCGGGGATGTCCTACTTCTTCTATGGGTCTTAATTCATAACGCACAATGCGCCCCGTACCTTCCTTAACAGGTTCTGCCCCGACTAATTCCAGTAAAATACCTATAGACTCGCCCTTGGTTTTAATTGAATCTAGCCCCCATAGCATTACCGCTACAGTTTCGGGATACTCTCCTTTTTCCTCTAAATTTTGTTGAATAATCTTTCTGGCAATCTCTCTACCTCTCTCGTAAGCAGCAGGAGAAGGCATTCTGTAGGGATCTAAAGCATGGATATTCCTTCCCGTTGGTAACACTCCACTACCATCCCGCAACAAATCCCCACCAGGGGCAGGGGGTATATATTCTCCATTTAACCCCCGCAACAGATTGGTCATTTCATCGGTATTTTGGGTCAACAAATCTTCGATCTTTCGTCCCTCTTCTAACTTAGAAAGCAAAACAGAATCATTCTCTGTACCTCTTTGCGCCTTAGCGTCTTTGCGTGAAACAATCCCATCAATCGCATCCTCCGACAAATCTCCATCAAAATACGCCTCCAGATACGATCGCAACCCTTCTTCACTAGGCTTTTGTCCCAATACGTGCAGCCCAGAAGAAAATAAACGCTGTTCTAATACCTGTAAGTATTCATAGACTTTGACAAAATACTGGTTAATAACATTCTTACTAAACAGCTTGGAGTTCTCAACGGTGAAACTAATACCCTGTTTTAATCCTTCCTCGAACTTGCAATCCTTCTCCAAACCCGCATCGACGATTTTCTGACAAATAATATCTCGCAAAGCGTAATTCTTTTCTGTATCCTCGCGATATTCGCCGATTAATTCTCGCAAGGAGATTAATTCTTTATACAAACCCGCACGACCATAAGGAGGAACATTGTGGGAAACCAGAACCCCATAACCGCGACGCTTTGCCAAAATCGATTCCGAGGGGTTATTGGCTGCATAAATATATAGATTGGGAATATCCCCCAATAAAATATCCGACCATGAATAACCCGTATTACCCAAAGGCGATCCTGGTAGCCATTCCACCGTACCGTGCATGCCAAAATGAACTACTGCATCGGCGCAGTATTCGTTTTGCAACCATTTGTAAAAAGCTGCGTATTGAGGATGGGGAGTAAGATCTTTTTCAAACATCAATCGCATCGGATCTCCTGCAATGCCTAACGGTGGCTGTACCCCAATCCAAACATTGCCAAACTGAACTCCGCCGATTTGAAATTCGTCGCCAGTGGTTTTAATACCCGTACCTGTCAGAGATTGCCATTGTTTTTCTACCCTTTTGGTTTGTAGGTAGCCCAACCATTTTTCAAGGGTGCGGACGTTTACCTGGTTGACTGGAGTAATAGATTCGTCGGCTTCTTTGACTTGCTTGATAATATCTTCCCCATCTTCTGGTAATTCCCCCACGTCATAGCCTTGCGCCTCTAATGCTTGGAGGAAGTTTAATAAACTCTTGGGTACATTTAACAATGCAGCTGTACCCGTCGCGCCATAACCAGGAGGAAAGCCATATAAAATTACCGCCAGTTTTCTTTCGGGTGTGGGAGTGTGACGCAAGCCAACCCATTTCTTAACCCTATTAGTCAGGCGATGCAGCCTTTCGGGTACGAGATAAATATCTTCTCCTACTAAACCACCTAAAGGAATAGTATCGATCGCGCCATCTAATTCAGGCAGGGAATACAACACTACGCTTTGCAAACCGCCAATTCCCTGACGAGTCCAAGAATAGATATCTTGAATTAATAAAGGTGCAGCCACGATATAAGGAACGTTTTTTGCAGTAAGTATGCGTTTGGCTACTTCTACCTGTCTTCCTGCTTCCATCGATCCTGCGGGACCTCCTACGAGGGGAAACCCAATAGTAGAAACGATCGCATCTACTTTTACCGCATCAGCTTTTAAGGAGATGATTTCTTTATTACCCTGCTGTCTTTGCTGTTGTTCGTATTCCGTTGTCAGCCAATCACGCACGATTACATGACCTTCAACACCATTGATAAATACGGGTAGAGGAATCAACCCTTGGGATTCAAAATGTTTTATTAACTGAGGTATATATGGTTGTTTGGTAATGACGTGTTTACGGTATAGCAAAATACCAATAACTGGTTTTCCACTCTCTTCAACATTACTAATTGAACTTACATTTTCTAACTTCTGACTCTTGATGTTATCCCCATTCGAGGATGTTATCCCACGAAGATGGGACAAGTGCCCTTGTGGTACTTCTGACTTCTGACTCCTATTAAAATACCAATTCAAATAATCTTGGGGTGACGTAAAATATCCCTGATATTCGTGATGTAATAGTCCCATGTTGGGGGTTTCGATTGGTTCGGGTATTTCGCCAACGGTTAAACCCAGATATTTCTCAGCTAGCGTCCAACACATTCCCGCGACGTTTTCCGTCCCGCCTGCATTCCAATAACCATAAATAATCAGCCAGTTACGTAAATCCTGCACTTTTTTGGCAGGGATATATTTGAGTAATTTAGGTCCCGTTTTCAGAAAGCTAATATAACCTGCCAGCTTATCTTCTTCTTTGCTATTACCAAACTTACTGAGGATAAACTTAACAGGTTTGGGCATCCCTTTAGGCTTATCACCGATCGCAAATTTACCCAATCGAGTCAGACTAATTAACTCTATCGCCGACTCAAACACCAACCTGATGGGAATATCTTTTACTCTCTCTCGCAACCAGATAACCTGATCGTAATCAAATACCAAGCTAGCAAAAAAGACATCCGCAGACTGTAGCGCAGTTTCTACCTCATCGGGTTTAGCGGTAATATCGCGATCGCTAAAAAAGATAACCTCCAACCCCTCACATCGCCTCATCGCCATCTCACCAGCTTGACGATAGAGATTAGCGTTAAACGATTCAAATCCTGCGATCGCAACAATCCGTTTCATATAACCTTATGCTTAAAGTTTTTTTCTATATACCTATGATTGTAAGGAAATTCACAGGACAAGGCTATGGGGAGATTTTTGAATAATGCGATCATATACTGTTTAATCTACTGAAAAACTAGTTGTTCCTTCTCCACAAACAAGCTCATCATTTCTGAGATATGGTTTCTCTAGTTTTTTCCAACCAGGAGTTTAACTAACACAAAGAATCTTAGTTATTTTGTTGTCAGGTAAACCAAAGATAGCACCAGAGTAAGTATAAGTAGGAGTATTATTTCTCTTAAAAACTAAAGACAATATTGGAGCTTCTTCTCGCTGGCAAATATCGTCATAAGTTATTGTGGCGTAACTTCTAGTAAATACCGATTTTTCGTCAACTTCCATCGAATATTTACGATTCTTCTGGGCTATTTCTAATCCTTCTTCGGTTAATTTATCCATGCTGGCAAATTTTTGCTCGTGATACCAACGTACTTCCTGAATACGAATTAACAAAGTTGCAATATCCGATCCATGTCTTCTATCTGGAAACCAAGGACAATTGTTAACTACGTTAAATATCTCCTTTATCAAGTAAATTATCGGGATTACAAATAACAAAATTAGCACTGATGTTTTTGCTTTACAATTCACGCTCGATTAAAGAATTAAATAGCTCAATTATAACCGCGAATTTTCAGAAAAGCGATCGCTAAAAAAGATAACCTCCAACCCCTCACACCGTTTCATCGCCATCTCACCCGCCTGACGATAGAGGTTAGCGTTAAAAGATTCAAATCCTGCGATTAGGCTTACGCCTAGCCTTCGGATCGCAACAATCCGTTTCATGTACCTTTATGCTTAAAGTTTCTTTGTATATACCTATGATTGTAAGAAAATCACAGATAAGGCTATGAGGGGAATTTTGAATAATGCGATCGCGATAATTAAAATTTATATCCCAAAGTCAACAATACTTTTGTTTCCAAATCCACAATCACACTCGAACTCAACTGACCTAACTTCTTCTTCAATCTAGTAACGTCAATCACTCTAAGTTGATGGCACAATGCAACTGAATCTTTTTCTAAACCACCTTGACCAGAAGCAATAAGTAAGGATGAAGGTAACTTTGCACGACGTAAATTGGTTGTTAACGGGATAGTTATTATGGTTGTTGAAAATTTAGAGATAATATTGTTCTGAAAAACAATAACTGGTCTTGTTCCGCCTTGTTCAGAACCCTGAGTAGGATTAAGATTTGCTAGCCAAACTTCACCTCGATTAAATGTCATTGACTATCCTCACGAGATAAAGCCTCTGCGTATTCGTCCATACCTAGTTCGGCTAATTGACGATCTTCTTTCGCTAATTCTTGATACAGTTGCGCCATTTCAGTTTCATCTATCTTTAAATTAGCAGAACGATCTTTGAATTTAAGGAAATCAATAAATTCACTAACTTGTTTTAACTGCTGGTCATTCAGTTCTTTTATTTTTTTGGTTAAATGTTCTTGCGAAATAAACATTTTTGTCTGTTATACCAATTTTATAAATTTTGTTATTTTGTTTATTATAATTTTGCTAAATTATAGCCAAAGTACCTCTGTAAAAAATCACCCCCAACTCCTCACAGCCTTTCATCGCCATCTCTCCCGCCTGATGATAGAGATTAGCGTTAAAAGATTCAAATCCCGCGATTAGACTTACGCCTAGCCTTTGGATCGCAACAATCCGTTTCATATACCTTTATGCTTAAAGTTTCTTTGTATATACCTATGATTGTAAGGAAATTGACAGGATAAGGCTATGAGGAGAGTTTTGAATAATGCGATCGCAAATATAGTAGCTTTTCCAATAGTGTAAATCTTTGCGATATTCTTGAGTGCGACGCAAAATATCCATGTAGCGATCGCTTGCCTTAGTCAAGTTCTGGATATAGGGATAAAACTCATGAGGTAGCTGATTGTTATTAATTGCTCCCTTAAAATCAATGTGATCGCTCTCCTAGAAGATGTTCTGTTGCCTTGCCAACAAAGAACTCACTGAATAAATACAAAGGCGCACTGACGAATCCCAATCCATTGAGAATCATTGCTTTGACGAGCGACCCACAGACGCTTCGCGTCTCAAGTCTGCTTCGCAGACGTTTGGGCGTAAGCCCTGTCCGCCGACAGGCGTTTATGCCCTTTAGGGTGCAAGAGAACGCGCGAGTCGTGACCACTTGATCTGTACTAATAATTTGCAGAGGATGTTGCTCTATCTGTCGATCTATTTCTTTAACTATTCCTATTTGGTCGAGAAAGGGGTACTCCCCGCATCTATTCCTGCTACTATACCTAAGTGGTCTAAATTTTTGACTTGGATCTCCATTCAGAGGCTATTTAAACTCTTCATTTTAATACCCTACCTTTATTCTTCAACCTGCGAAATCCCCCTATCTGTATTTGATCGCGTTCAAATCAAAATTAATTAATGGGAACATAAATGTTGGCATGAGTTTGTCGTCAAGAATTTGAAGAAACACTCTCCTCAAACCGATCGCAGAGGTAAACAAATCTGAAACGTAGTCCCTTGTTCTAATTCACTCTCAACGGTAATCTTACCATTATGAGCCTCAATAATTTGTTGAGCGATCGCCAATCCCAACCCAAAACCGCCAGTTTGTCTGGTGCGAGCTTTATCTACACGGTAAAAGCGATCAAAGATATGGGGTAAATCTGAGACGGGAATACCAATACCGCTATCTCTAATAATAATTACAATACGACGGAGCTTGACTTCCAATTTTAATGCCACCATACCCCGATCGGGAGTATATTTAATCGCGTTATCCAATATGTTGCCAATCGCTTGCTGCAGTAAATCGCGATCGCCACAAACATCTTGGGCTATGGTTGGTACATCTAACTTAAACTCCAAATCTTTTGCTGCTGCTAGAGCTTGATAGTGATTAGATAGAGATTTCAATAAGTCTACTATGTCTGTTTTAGTAATATCTTGAGGGTTTAATTTTCCTTGGTGACGGGCTAAAAATAACAAATTACTAATTAACGCACTCATGTATTTGCTCTGAGTGACAATATTTTCTAACCTCTGACGGGGTTGTTGATTATCTTCTGCTGGAGCGAGTAACCCGACTTGAGCATTACTGAGAATGGCTGCGACTGGGGCGCGTAATTCGTGAGAAGCATCGGCAGTAAAACGCTGTAATTGTTCGTAGGAGTGTTTGATCGGCTGCATTGCCAATCCAGCTAGCATCCAACCCGCAATTCCCGTAAATCCTAAAGCAATCGGTACTCCTAAAGCTAAGAATAAACGTGATCGCGATAGTGAATCTCGAAGGTCATCGAGCGAAACAGCTACCTGTAGATAACCCACTAAGGATTGCTCGTATTTTAATGGTAGGGTCAATTTACGTAGATTTTTTTGTTTGTTTTGACCATTAAACTTGCAGTCATATTGTAATGTCTGCCATCCAGGTGTTATCGCAGACTTTTGAGGAGGACAATTACCGATAAACTGTAAAAGATTTTTCTGAGAATCATACCAACGAATATAAATTATTCTCGATTCATTAGGAATTTCAGTATTTGATAAAGATACATTATCTGTATCTATCTGCCAGCGTTTCTCTTGTTGCTGATAGTTGGTTAGTGAGGCGATTCTCTTAGTTTGAGCGTAAACTGATTCGTCAAATTCGCGCTGTTGCTCTTTTACCTGACGATGATAAACAGTAAAAGCAAATAAAATCAAAATACTCCCCATTGAGAGGGTAAACCAATAAGCTAAACGACGACGAGAGCGCTCGAACATTAATAACTGAAAAATTCTACTTTTTTTTAAATAATAGTCTTAAATTTAAGCAAAAAAAAAGAGAGAAAGATCGTGCTAGCAATATTTCTCCCTAATTTTATTGAGATTTCTAAAATTAAACCGATTGAGTTTAAGATAATTTTAGTTGTTGTTTTTTAGTTAGGATGCAACAGAAGTGCGCTCGACAGTAAAGCTGCTTTGAATTGGAACCGATGTGTTAGTTTTTTCAGTATTTTTATCTTTATTACTTCCACTACAAGCCTGTGCTGTTAAAGGAGCAGCCACGATAGTTAAAGCTACTAATCCCGCAAGCAAAGGTACTAATTTGATTTTCATTGATGACCTCTAAAAAGATTTAGTTCGGTTGTCAATTTTTACTATAAAGAGAGAATATGACACAGAAATGACATTCGCTAGTAAATCATGATTAATTATATTTTTAATTTTTGTCTTTAAAGAAGTAAAAAATATACAACCCTTCTTTCTCAAACAACAAATCTTGAATGCTCAATGCAGCGACATTTTTTTGTCATATTTAGTGTCACTATAATAATAAAACACATAAATTATAGATAGTTAAGAAGTCTAACAACTAACGACTAACGACTAGTGACTAATAACCAATGACCAATGACTCTTAAACACGAGCATCGAGACGATATCCCATCCCATATACGGTTTCCAGCCAATCTTTTGCTCCCACTGCTTCTAGACGCTGACGCAATCTTCTGACTAAAGTAGTCACCGCATTACTCTCAGGCTCGCTGCCCCAACTCCAAAGTGCCTGTTCGATGCGATCGCGGGATAAGACTTGCTGGGGGTGACGTAGCAGATATTCCATCAGTTGAAATTCTCTAACTGACAGTTGAATTTTTTCTGTTCCTCGTTCTAAGCTCAAAGTGGTCAGGTCTAGCTGTAAATCCGCTAATTTAAGAATGTCTCCCCTCCACAAAGGTGATCGCCTGCCCAAAGCTCTGACTCTGGCTAATAACTCTAAAACATCTACTGGTTTGACAAGATAGTCATCTGCACCTGCATCTAAGCCGTCAACCTTATCTGTAGTTGTATCTTTAGCCGTTAACATTAATACGGGTGCTACGTTGTCTAAATTACGATATTGACGGCAGATATCTACACCGCTAATTTCAGGTAGCATCCAGTCTAGAATCAAGAGGTCATAGTCTTTTTCCTTAATTAACCAAAGTGCAGTTTCTCCATTTTCTACAGCATCAACTATATGTCCTGCTTGAGATAATGCAGCTTGTAATGGCTCTAACTGTGCTGGATCGTCTTCGACTAAGAGAATTAACATTTACTAATAACCTATTTTTGTAATGATAAATGTTTTCACGTTTTTTAGGATTAGAGTTTTGGCTACCCTTACCTTTGTTGGGATTGGCTTTTTGGGTAGCTAGTGGGTTATTGACAGAGTATAGTTTAAACCAGAGCGATCGCCCTATTGAATCCTTGCAAATTACTTCCGACAAAGCCCAACCAGATTCTACTGTTTGGTCGATTAAGGTTAAAGTCGATCGCGATCGCAATATCTCACAGATCGAAGTCAAAAGCTCTACCCAAGTCAAGCAAAAACAGGAGTTTGAATTAGCCACTACAGAGCTAGGACAAATAGAAACAGCCATTAGTCAAAAGCTCAATTTACTTCCCGAAAAAGTTAGGCAGCTATTACGCTATCAGATTAAATAACTGACCTTACGTAAATAGCTAAAAATAACAGTTGTTAGTTGTTAGTTGTTAGCTCACTTGACAAAAGAAAATTATCTTGATTAAAATAAAAACGTAACGTAACGCAAATAAAAAATGGATGATCGAATTATGTTCTCTCTCAGCAAAACGTCTGACTAAACTGTCCAATGAGACAAACATCACTGTTCGTCATTTCCATGTCATATTCATCCGCTAAAGTTTACGAAAGTTAGTCAAAGTCAACAAATTGTAAGCAATTAAAGTATTAATCGTCGATCGCTAAAACAACTTAGAACCATGACCTCAGTTAATATTCCACCCCAGCAGTCTCCAGAATTAAAGCCCAAGTCTCAAGAACAGCAAACAGAAATTCCCCAGTCAACTAGCAAAAAGAAAAGTAAGTTGTCTGGATGGTTACTCGCAACTCTGCTATTGGGAGGAGGTAGTGTAGTTTTGTGGCAAACCTTCACACCTGATTCTGTGCCAACAGCACAAACTACCACTCAAGCACCACCTCCCAGATCGGTGGAAACAGTAGCCTTAACTACTGGTACGGGTAACAGACAAGTTAGATTATTAGGACAAGTAGAAGCAGGAGAAAGAGCAACCCTTAGTCCTCAGATTGACGGTACGGTACAGCGAGTTTTAGTTAGAGAGGGCGATCGCGTAACTCCTGGAATGACGGTGGCAATTCTTGATGATGCAGATTCCAGGTTAGCTTTAGCAGAAGCTCAAGCCAGATTAGCGCAAGAAAGAGGCAACTTAGCTCGCTTACAGGTTGGTACTCGTCCCGAAATTATTGCCCAAAGACAAGCAGAATTAAATGCAGCGATCGCCAGAGAAGCAGAAGCGCAAGATAATCTAGATCGGGTTTCGGGTTTAACCGCACAAGGGGCTTTATCCCGCAGAGCATTAGTAGAAGCTAGAGCCGAAGCCGAAGCAGCAACGAGTGAAAAATTTCGCGTTC